>CAJXLX010000063.1 GCA_913056335.1 uncultured Rhodothermaceae bacterium | reverse complement strand
CGCGGCCTTCCGCCGTACGGGCGTGCTGCGTGTAAACGACATCAACGACCTGTTCTACATGGCCGAGGTGCTCTCGAAGCAGCCGCGTCCCGAGGGGCCCAACCTCAGCATCGTCACCAACGCCGGCGGCCCGGGCGTGCTGGCCACCGATGCACTCATCGGAGGCGGCGGCACCCTGGCTCCGATCTCCGACGACACAACTAAGGCCCTCGACGAACGCCTGCCCGCGGCCTGGAGCGGCAGCAACCCCATCGACATCCTGGGCGATGCGAGTCCACAGCGCTACGCCGACGCCCTCGAAATTGCTGCCGGCGACGAGAACAGCGACGGGCTGCTCGTGGTGCTCACCCCGCAAGCCATGACCGAGCCCACCAAGACCGCCGAGCTGCTGCGTCCGTATGCGCGCGGCAACGACAAGCCGATTCTGGCCAGTTGGATGGGCGGCGATGCCGTACGGCGCGGCGTCAACATTCTGAACCAGGCGGGCCTGCCCACCTTTGCCTACCCCGACACCGCCGCGCGCGTCTTCAACAACATGTGGCGCTACAGCTACAACCTGCGCGCCCTCTACGAAACGCCGCGTCTGCCCACCGACGATGCCGAGGGGCTCGACCGCGACACAGCCACGGCGCTCGTGGATGAGGCCAACGCGCAGCCCGGCACCATCATGACCGAGTATGCTTCCAAGAAGCTGCTCGATGCGTACAACATTCCCACCGTCGAAACCCACGTAGCCACCGATGCCGACGCTGCTGTGGAGGCCGCCGAGGCCATCGGTTACCCCGTCGTGGTGAAGCTGCACTCCGAAACCATCACCCACAAGACCGATGTGGGCGGCGTAAAGCTGAATCTGCATTCGGCCGACGCGGTGCGCAGCGCCTTCGCCGACATTGAGAATGCAGTGCCCGAAGACGGATTCGACGGTGTCACCGTGCAAGACATGGTCGACACCGACGGCTACGAGCTCATCGTAGGCAGCAGCGTGGACGCCCAGCTCGGTCCGGTCTTGCTCTTTGGCACGGGCGGCTCGCTCGTTGAGGTGTTCGAAGACCGCGCGCTGGGTCTGCCGCCGCTGAACACAACACTGGCCCGCCGCATGATGGAGCAGACCCGCATCTACGAAGCGCTGCAGGGCGTACGCGGACGCGATGCCGTCGATCTGGATGCGCTGGCCTCGCTCATGGTGCGGTTTAGCCAGCTGGTGGTGGAGCACCCGCGCATCAAAGAGATCGACATCAACCCGCTGCTGGCCGATGGGGATCGCCTGGTGGCCCTGGATGCACGCGTGGTGCTGCACCCCAGCGACACGCCGGATGAGGCGCTTCCGCACCCGGCCATCCGCCCGTACCCGCACCAGTACGAAGACACCTGGACCACCGAAGAAGGGCGTGAGGTGCGCATCCGCCCGATTCGTCCGGAAGACGAACCGAATCTGGTCGACTTCCACAAGGCGCTGTCGGAGCGAAGCGTGTACCTGCGCTACGCCAGCCTCATGAAGCTGGACCAGCGTGTGGCGCACGAACGGCTGTCGCGGCTCTGTTTCATCGACTACGACCGCGAGATGGCGCTGGTGGCTGAGCGTCCGTCCGATATGGACGGGGACGACACGCCCAAGATCGTCGGCATCGGACGCCTCACGCAGCGTCCGGGTCACAACGAAGCCGAGTTCGGAATGCTCGTCATCGACACCGTACAGCGCGAGGGCATTGGCACGGAGCTGCTGCGCCGCCTGGTACAGATTGGCGAAGACGAGGGGCTCGACCGCATCACCGCCGACATCCTGAAGCAGAACCGCGCCATGCAGCGCGTCTGCGAGAAGCTCGGATTCGAGATCATCTACCCGAAAGACCACGCTGACGAGATGGTGAAAGCGGTGCTGGAACTGGAATAATGCTGCATTTTCGGTCTGGCATTTCCGTTCGTAGGGACACGGCGCATACGTATTTAGCGAACAGTCCCAGGCGGTGCTTAGACCAGGTTAACGGGGCAGAGCCCCCAACCGACTTGCGTCGCACGGCGGAGCCATGCGACGAGAGGGCATTGTCTTTCGTAGGGACACGGCGCGCCGTGTCCCTACGTGTGGTTTGGGGAAGATATGAGCACACGAGGGAGGGTTTACAGCAGAGAAAGCGAGCAAGAGGTTGCCGCTGCATGTGCTCACGCGGGAGACGAGCGGCGTCGGTAGCATGTGGCAGAAAGATCGCCGGGGACGCAAGCGGGCCCCGGCTATGGGGGCGTGGCATTACGCCTTCCCTTAGAACCTGTTTGGGTTTGGGTTTGCAGGCGAGAGCGAAGGCCGCTGAAGCGAAACGAGAATCCCGATAGAGGTTCGTAGCCAAGGCTACGGGCCGAAATCGGAGGCTCGTTGCAGCCCAGCGGAGGCGCTCACAGCCCAAATTAAGAAATCAAAACAGGTTCTTAGCCCGGGATCAGGAGCAACGCGGATATCCCGGGCGGCGCTGAGGTTAAGGCACGACGTCTCACGCCGGACTCGGCAACTCCGCCTTCTTCACGTTGACAGGTTTGGCGCGCTGCGATGAACCAGACGATTCGGCGATGGTCTGTGTGGGCAAGGACGCAGCCGGCAGCTGAATATCCGACGCGTCGGGGTTGAAGTTGAGCATCACGTCTAACACGCCATCCTTCGTATCCTCCTGCATAAGCAAGTGACGCAGTGTGCTGGCGTTGCGGAAGCCCTTGAAGTAGCCGCTGTAGTTTTTGCGCATCTCCAGCACGCCGGTGCGCTCGCCCAGCCATTCGCATTTGAGCGACAGGTGCTCGGCTACGACCTGCACGCGCTCCTCCCACGACGGACGCGGCGGCACCTCACCGGTCTCCATGTAGACCTTGGCATCCCGAAAAATCCACGGGTTGCCGATCGCGCCGCGCCCAATCATGACGGCATCCACGCCGGTTTCGTTGAACATAGCGTCGATGGCTTCGGGGTCGAGCGCGTCGCCGTTGCCGATGAGCGGGATATTGCGCACGCCTTCTTCTTTGATGCGCCGGAGCCATTGCCAGCGGGCCTCACCGCCGTACTGCTGCGAGCGCGTGCGGGCATGCACCGCGAGTCCGGCAATGCCGATGGCCTCCAGGCGCCGGGCCACATCGAGAATGCGAATGGAATTGTCGTCCCACCCCAGGCGGGTTTTTACGGTCACCGGACGCGTACTCGCTTCGATGACGGCCTCGGTGATGCGCTCCATCTTGTCGAGGTCGCGCAGAATGCCCGCGCCGCCGTCTTTGGACACGATCTTGCGCACCGGACAGCCAAAGTTGATGTCGATGAGGTCGGGCTCGGCGGCATCTACGCGCGGAGTGGCGCGGCGCACCTCATTGATCTCGCCGCCCCACACCTGAATCCCGATGGGCCGCTCTTCGGGAAAGATATCGAGCTTCTGCGTAGCATCCTCCACCCCTCGGTTCAGCCCCGCCGAGGACACAAACTCGCTGTAGAGCATGTCTGCACCAAGCCGCTTACAGATCATCCGGAAGGGCGGGTCGCTCACGTCTTCCATTGGAGCCAGAAAGAGCGGGCGGTCGCCAAACGTCAACGAGCCAAGCGTCATGATAGAACCAGGTGTTGGGGTACAGGGGGATGCGGAAAGCGTACGGCGGCGGGCGGCATGCGTTCACGCATCCAGCAGGCGAATGACGGCTTTGGAGAGCGCCTTGGGCGCTTCGGCGTGCACCCAGTGCCCGGCCTCGGGGATGGTAACGAGCGTAGCGTTTGGGAAGCGCTCCTGGATGCTGGGCCAGTCGCCATTGGCAACATAATTCGAAGCTCCACCGCGCACAAAGAGCGTGGGCTTTGCATAGCGCCCGTCGGCTTCAACCGAATCCACGAGTGCATCGTAATGCGCATCGATAGCCGCCAGGTTGGGCATCCACCGGTACGAATCGTCGGCGTAATCGAGATTCTTCAGTAGAAACTGCCGGATGGGCCACGACGGCACGTCTTCGGCCAGCACGTCGTCAATGTCGCTGCGGCTGTCGTAGTCCGTCGGATCGATCGACCGCAGCGCGTTGATGAGTGCCTGATGATTCGGCGTGTAGGCGCGGGGCGCCATATCGACCACGACGAGCTTATCGATGAGGTCGGGATACCGCAGCGCCGCCTCCATGGCGGTTTTGCCGCCCATCGAATGGCCAAGCACCGTCACCTCCGAGAGGCCGTGCGCCTCGATGAACGTCTTCAGATCGGCGGCCATGTGCGGATAGTCAATCACATCGGCATGCGGCGAGCGTCCGTGGTTGCGCTGATCCACCGCGTACACCGTTGCGTGGTCGCTGAACGCGTTCCGGCTTAGGGTGTGCCAGTTGCCGTGCGCGCCCAACAGTCCGTGAAGAATGATGAGCGGCGGCCCATCCGACCCATATTGCTTGTAATAAAGCTGCATACGTAGTTGCTTAAGATGAGACAGACTGCGAACATGGCCTATGTAACTCAAGTTGCCATCTACAGGGTTGTCATATTGAGCGTAGCGGTACCGAAGCGGTCGGTAGAAAAAATTTCCGTATCGCACCTGTTTTGCTCCCAGTGAGGGAGAGGCTTCATCGCTTCGCTCCTCAGAATGACAGAATGTGGAGGATTGGTGTTATCCCCCGCAACTTGGGTTATGAATACGACGGGCGGTACCGGGCCATATCGCATCTCACCCCACGTAGGGCGCGGTGTTTCGGGCCGCGCGCTGTGCTTTCTTCTGATGACCTGCTTGTGCTTATGCGATCGTTTCTGCTTACCTTCTTAAGCCTCCTGCTTTCCAGTAGTGTGGTCTTTGCGCAGCCGGAGACCGCCCCTGATGATGCCCCGACGCCTATTCAGGCGAGCGATCTGTTTCGCATCCAGCAGCTTGGTAATGTGGCCCTGGCGCCCGACGGACGCCACGCCGTCTATACCGTAAAGCGCATCGTAGAAGGCGATGATGGCTCGCACACCTATCGCACGCAGCTCTACCTGACGCGCCCCGATGGACGCATGGCGCCGCAGCCGCTGACGCGCGTGGCCGATGCCTCGCAGCCCGCCTGGCATCCCGACAGCGACATCCTCGCTTTTGTGCGCCCCGTCAACGACACGCCCCAGGTCTTTGTGATGCGCCTGGGCAGCGGCGAGCCGTATCAGCTTACCGACTACCCGCAGGGCGCATCGCAGCCGCAGTGGGTGGCCCGGGGCGAGCGCCTGCTGTTTGCGGCATCGGTGCCCGGCGATACGCTGGCCGCTCAGGGCGATGCCGTCCCCGACTGGTTTGCAGCCCGTCCCGGTGCCTCCGCTCGTACCACCGATTACACGCCGCCGCCGGCTACACGCATTGTGCTGCGGGATACGGTGGCCTATCGCACCCTCGACACGCTGGCCACCGATGTGGAGCTGGTCGACCTGAATCTGGACACTGATTACTTGAACACTCTGGAGGCGCCCACCCGTGCCGATTCGCTGCGTGCCCATGCCCAAACGCGTCGCGCCATTGCCGATACCATCACCGTCGCGCAGCCCGTGCCCAGCCCCTCGCCCGATGGCCCGCTCGCGCTGCAGCGCCAGTGGCTCGACGATCGCGCCGACCGCCGCAATCCGGACGTGATTACGCGCCTGGACTTTCAGGGCGAGTTCGGCCTGCGCGGCCCCATCTCGTTTCAGCACTACTTTGTCGTTGATCTGCCAGACGCGGTGTGGACCGGCACGCCCGAGCAACCCGAGGCCAATCGCGTTACGGAAGGCTTCCGCAGCTACAGCGGGGCGCAGTGGCTCAACAGCACCGGCCAGATGATTGCCAGCACGCGTCCGCTCGATGGCCGCCCCCCCGATGATGTGCGCACCCACCACCTCGTGCTCATTGATCCGGGCACGCGGCGGGCCGAGCGCTTTCTGGCGCTGGAGCCGTACGCGCTCTCCAATCCGCGCCTTTCGCAGGATGCGACGCAGCTGGCCTTCACCGCCACCGATACCACCGATACCGGATACGCCCAGACCGAAATCGGCCTCTTCGCGATGGATGGCCGCACCACTCCCCAGCTTATCACAACCGACTTTGACCGCTCGGTGGGCACGCCGCGCTGGTCGCCCAACGGATGGTATCTGTACACCACCGCAGCCTCGGAGGGCGGCGTTCCGCTCTACCGCTTTGCCCCGTTCGAGCGCGACACTACCGCCACCAACGACGCCCCCACTGGTCCGCCCGAAGTGTCGGATTCAGAAACCACGTTCGAAGCCGACTCCACCATGATGCGTCCCGTCGAGGCCGAGCGCCTCACGGCCATTGACCGCGGCATCCGCTCGTTTGACGTGACCGACGCGGCTGCAGTCTACGTGGTCACCGAGGTTGAGAACCCGTACGAGGTGTACGCGGCCTCCGCCGACCTCTCGCGTGAGCGGCGGCTCTCGTCGCACAACGCGTCGTGGCTGCAGAACCGCCAGATCAGTCAGCCTGAGCCGTTTTCGCTGCCCGTTACGACCGAGGCCGACACCTTCGGCATGGACGCCTGGCTGATGCGCCCGCCCAACGCCCCCGATGCGCCCGCTGCCAACACGCATCCGCTCATGGTGCAGATGCACGGCGGCCCCTCGGCCATGTGGGGCCCCGGCGAGGCAACCATGTGGCACGAGTTTCAGTTCATGGCGGCGCAGGGATTCGCTGTGGTGTACAGCAATCCTCGCGGCTCGGGCGGCTACGGCTACGACTTTAAGCGTGCTAACTACCGCGACTGGGGCACCGGCCCGATGCAAGATGTGCTGGCGGCTGCCGATAGCGCCCTTGCTGCCAACCCCGACCTCGACGCCCGTCGGCAGGTGCTCACGGGCGGCTCCTACGCGGGCTACCTTACCGCGTGGATCGTGAGCCAGACCGATCGCTTCCGGGCGGCGGTGGCGCAGCGCGGGGTCTACGACCTGAGCACCTTCTTTGGTGAAGGCAATGCGTGGCGCCTCGTGCCGTCGCACTTTGGCGGCTACCCGTGGGAGGGCAATGTGCCGCCCCCCGTCAATGCGCCCAGCGACACGGTCGCCGTATACAGCGATTCGCTGGATACACCGCGCAGCACGCTCATCCGCAACTCGCCACAAACCTACGTGGATCAGATCAACACGCCGCTGCTCATCATGCACGCGAATAACGATTTGCGCACAGGCGTCATTCAAAGCGAGATGCTCTACCGCAGCCTGAAGGTGCTTGGGCGCCCCGTGGAGTACGTGCGCTATCCGGATGCGGGGCACGACCTCTCGCGCACCGGCGATCCCGACCAGCGCCTCGACCGCACGCTGCGCATCTACGAGTTCATGACGCGGTTTATCGAAGAACGCTAAGAGCCTGTTTGAGTTTGGGGCTGCGCCATGCGTCAGCGATTTTTGCACACGCCGTTGGCACTCTCTTCACGGTTGAGCATGCCCAGTTCAGGCAGCTCGGTGATAAACGCATGGGCAGCAATTGGCCCCATGCCTGGTACACTGCACAGGAGATGGTTCGACTGTGTCTCAACGACCGTTGGGACTTGACAAAGTCATAGAACTCACCATGATTACCCTTGTGGTGGGAAGCGATTTTCCCCGTGCTACGCCCGCTCAGCCATCAGTATGAGGCGCGGGCTGTCATCGGTATGCGGGCGGCCATCGTAATGTCCGAAGGCGTGGGTCGGGTGCAGGCCCACCGCCTCGTACATCGCTTCCAGATCGGCCCGCGTGAAGAGGCGTACCGACTCGCGATAGGTCTCCGGCTCCCCGTCCGCTGGCGTCAGCGTGATGCACTTGTGGATCCGTCCGTCCTCGATCCAGCGCTTTTGGTGGATATGCACGCCGTCGCGGGTTTGCTCATCTTCGGGCACCAGCGTAGCGCGGACCTGCGGCGCGTTCAGAAAGTCCTGCACGAGCCACCCGCCGGGCACCAGCGCAGTGCGCATCGCCCGAAGCGCCTTCTGGTTTTCGGCGTCATCCTCAAAATATCCGAACGTGGTAAAGAGATTGACTACGCCCTCGAAGCATGCCTCGCAAGCGGGTTCACGCATGTCGCGCACGTCAAAGATGACGGGCAGGTCTTCGGCAGCGGCGGCCTGGCGGGCCTCCTGAATCGACGGCTCCGACAGGTCGATCCCCGTGACCCGGTAGCCGCGTCGCGCCAACTGAAGCGAATGCCGCCCGCGTCCACAGCCCACGTCCAGGACGCGGGCCTCCGGATCGGGCTGCAGCGTGGTTTCCACCAGATCGAGCGCCTGCTCCGCCTCTTCGGTGTCGCGATGCGCATAAACGAGCGTGTAGGCGTCGCTGTCGAACCAGCCGTCGTACCAGGGCATGCAGAATCGGGGATAAGTCGCAGATCAACAGAGTGCAAACGTTGCCTCAAACGGAACATGTGCTGTAGGGATTCGGAAGCGTTTCCGAATCCGCCCCGTCCTGTCGCATCCCCAACAACCATTGCCCGTAGCAAGCGTTACGTTTCATGTCGCATCGTTCTCCCGTAACCCGCACCCCATTTATGTCTCCAACCGCGCCCCTCCGCTACGCCCAGCAGCACACCGACGCTTTCGTCGGCGAACTGGAAACGCTGCTCCGCATCCCCTCCGTGAGCACCGATCCCGACCACGCCCATGATGTGCAGCAGGCCGCCGAGTGGCTGGCCGAGCACTTCCGCAGCCTGGGCGTAAACGCCGAGGTCTGGCCCACCGACGGCCATCCCGTGGTCTACGCCACACACCACCCGCATGACGACGCGCCTACCATTCTCGTGTACGGCCACTACGACGTGCAGCCGCCCGATCCGCTCGACGAGTGGGACCACCCGCCCTTTGAGCCGACCCACGTCAACGGCGACCTCGTAGCCCGCGGTGCCTGCGACGACAAGGGCCAGATGTTCATGCACGTGAAGGCCCTTGAATCCTACCTGAAGTCGGATACCACGCCGCCCGTTAACCTCACGTTTTTGATTGAGGGCGAAGAGGAGATTGGCTCGGCCCATCTGCCGCAGGTGTTGGATACGTATGCCGACCGCCTGGAAGCCGATCTCGTGCTGATCTCCGACACCAGCATGCTGGCCGAGGGGCAGCCCACCATCACGTATGGACTGCGCGGGCTCGCCTATCTGGAGGTCACCCTGCAGGGGCCCAACCGCGACCTGCATTCCGGACTCTACGGCGGCGCGGTCGAGAACCCCATCAACGCGCTCAGCCAGATGCTGGCTGATCTGCACGACGACGACCACCGCATCACCATCCCCGGCTTCTACGACGACGTGCGCCCGCTCACCGACGAAGAGCGCACCACCATTGCCGGCCTCCCATTCGACGAAGATCACTGGCTCGACGAGATCGGACTGGACACCGCCCGCACCGAAAACGGGTACAGCGTTCTGGAGGCGATTTCCGTGCGCCCCACGCTCGACGTGAACGGCATCTGGGGCGGATACACCGGCGAAGGCGCCAAGACCGTACTGCCCGCCGCAGCGCACGCGAAAGTCTCCATGCGCCTGGTCCCGAACCAGACGCCCGAGGCCATCTACGACGCATTTGAGCAGTGCCTGCACGAGCGCGTCCCCGACACCATGACGCTCACGGTGAAGCGCCTGCACGGCGGACAGCCGGTGCTCGTGGAGCCCGATCAGCCCATCATGCAGGCCGCCGGCGCCGCCATGGACCAGACCTTTGACCGCGAGACGGTGTTTGTGCGGCATGGCGGCTCCATCCCGATTGTGGCGGAGTTTCAGCAGCGCCTGGGGCTCGACAGTGTGCTCATGGGCTTCGGCCTGGAATCGGATGCGATCCACTCGCCCAACGAGAAGTTTGGCCTCGACCGCTACGCCAAGGGCATCGAAACGATCATCCACTACTACCCCGAGCTCGCGAAACGACTGGCGTAGGGCTGGGCCGGGCGGTTGCATGAACGCTTCGTGCACCTGCACCAGACACGGAACCGTGCAGGGTTCTCTTATTTACGAGAACCCTGCACCAGCCCGGGTGGCGGAATTGGTAGACGCGACGGATTCAAAATCCGTTGTCCGCGAGGACGTGGGGGTTCGAGTCCCCCCCTGGGTACATCAACAGAATCAGCACAAACGCCCCGCATCGCCTGCAATCGGCGGTTCGGGGCGTTTTGTGTTTGGCTCTCTCATTACTCACGTCGGCGGCTGGTTCTCATCGCGCCACCACAGGTAGCGCACTACGCTCAGGTAGCCCACGAACGCGGCGGCAGACAGGCCGAATCCGGCTTGCGTGACCAGGGCACGGCCTCCAATCACGGCCTCCATGAGTACCATGATCAGCAAGATAAGCGACGCCATAAGCGCGGCCCCCAGCAGCGCCAGAGGCCACGCCTGAAAGGCACGTCCGTCGAACATAGTGCGGTACCGGAGGGCGAGCAAGAACAGATAAGCTGAATAGGCTTACGCAGGGGCGTTGCCGGGCTTCCATTTGATGCTGCATCCCATAGAGGGGTGCTGCTCGTCGGGGAGCGTGCCCCCGTTCAGCACGGCATCAAGCGCAGCGTGCAGGTCTTGGCCGTGCGCCATGCCGTTGTTGGGGCGCGTTTCGTCGTAGCGGCCTCGGTACACCAGTTCGCGGTCGCCATCAAACACGTAGAAGTCGGGTGTGCACGCCGCCTGGTAGGCCTGTGCAACGCTCTGATCTTCGTCCTGCAGATACGGAAAGGGATACTCCTTTGCTTCGGCCCGCTCAGCCATCTTTGCGAAGCTGTCCTGCGGATACTCGTCTGCATCGTTGGAGCAGATCGCGACGAACTGGGCGCCGCGTTCGCCATACACACGCGCCGTCTCCACAAGCGCCGGCTCTACGTGGTGCACGTACGGGCAATGGTTGCAGATAAACATGACCACGAGCACCGGGGCCTCGTCGTAATCGCTTAGCGAGCGATGATCGCCGGAATGGTTATCGACATCTGGGTTGGCAATCGGCAGATCGAAGGGGGGCGCGGCGGTCCCCAGGTCGAGCATGTGTGATTCTACGGCAGCCATATGCGGTTTACATTAGTCAAGAAAAGGAAGCGTATGCTGCCTGCATCAACCCAACGCCGAGAGTGGAGTTCACGGCGCTGCGCGTCAGTTCAGGATTTGTTACGGATGCGCAGGCGGATCTGCAGCCTCGGCCTCCGCATAACCAACCCACTGCATGAGCCGCTGCACGAGCGCCTGTTGCGCCGCCGCTCCGTCGCTGTGCGTGGCTCCAACGCTCCACGCATCGGGAAAGGCATGCAACACATGCGGACTCCCCGCGGCCATCACCAGCGCACGCGGATGCGCCCGCAAGGCGTCGAACACAGCCCGATGCGCCTGAGGAAACTGAAAGTCGTGCCAGGCCGCTGGCTCCAGCGTAAGCACCGCCACGACCTGCTCGGCCTGGTGGATGCGCGCGGCCACCGCTGCAGTCTGGCTGAGCGACGCTTCGGCCGGACATGCCACATACGCGGCCTGGGGCCACGCATCCGAAAGCGCCTGGCGTAGGGCGGTGTCATCGTCCGATTCGGCAGGATGGGCGGTGCAGCGAACTACGACCGTATCCTTCTGTGTGCTCAACTCGGTGGTAGCGGGCCCGCGTCCGAATGTGGCCTTTCGCGCAATGGATATTGCGGCCTGTTGGTGAAGCGGCCGCCCCACCATGTCCTGTAGCGCCGCGTTGGGCCGCAGCCCGGCATCGCGGTGCTCATGCACCCAGGCCATCAGGCGGTGCACACGGGCCACCGCCGCATTGAGACGCTCCTCCGAAATGTCGCCCTTCGCTACCGCCTCTGCAATGCCTTCGATGACGGCCCGTGCATCGGGCGGATCGAGGAGCATGTCGACGCCGGCGTTCAGCAATGTTGCGGCGCGTGCTCCGGGCGCGTCAATGCCGTCCATGAGTAGACTGTCGGATACGATGACGCCCTCGAACCCCCATTTGTCTCGGAGTAGCCCCTGCAGGATGGCTGTCGACGCGGTCGCTGGCGCTCCGCTGGGATCGAGCGCCGGATAGGACACATGCGCCGTCATGAGGCTGGTGGTGCCGGCCTGGATGGCGGCACGGAAGGGCCAGGCGTCGTCGGTAAGAGCCTCGGCGTCTGCGTCAACAACAGGCTGATCGGCGTGCGAGTCGGTTGTGGTACGTCCGTGTCCAGGGGCGTGCTTGGCGGTGGTGGCGAGTCCGTGCGACTGCGCGGTTTCGACGTACGTGTGCACATGTGGCGCCACAATGCGGGGCGTTTCGCCGAAGGCCCGCGTGGCGATGATGGGGTTGCGCGGTTCGTTGCGCAGGTCGGCCACCGGGGCAAATGCCCAGTGGATCCCGCAGGCTTCTGCTTCAAGTGCTGTGATGCGAGCCAACACCTGCACCGCACGCGTCCCAGCCCGCCCGCAGGCCAGCGCCCGCGGGAACGAGGTGGCCCCGTCTACCTGCTGCCCCACCCCGCGCTCAATGTCGGAGGCGACAAGCAGCGGCTTGGGGGCGGCATCGTGCACAGCATGGAGCGTATCGGCGATCTGGGACCCGCGTGCGTTGAACAGCAGCACCCCGCCGATGGGGTAGCGCTGGCAGAGCGCCTGGATAGACGTGAGATCGTCGGTTGCCGTGCGCTTGGGGGGCAATGCGGAGCCCATCCGCACCATGACAAGGCGAGCGGCGCGGGCACGCAAGTCATCGAGAGAAGCCATGGAGAAGCAGCGAGCATGAGACAGATTGTACGAAGCACCGCGTGGGCTACGCGTCGGCAGCGTACAGCCCGTGCGTGTGGATGTACGTCTGCACCGCCGCGGGGACCATATATCGAATGGAGCGTCCTTCACGGCAGCGCTGGCGCACTTCGGTGCTCGACACTTCGAGCATGGGCGCGGCCACATAGCGCGCCTGGTTGGCAAAGCGCGGCGCCGCCACATCGCTGAGTCCGCCGGGCCGCTTGTACACCACAAGGTCGGCCATAGAAGCGATGGCATCGGGCTCGCGCCACGTATGGAACGTATCGAGGCTGTCACTGCCAATGAGCAGCGCAAAGTCCACATCTGGATGCTGGTCGCAGAGCGTGCGCACCGTATCAACCGTATACGATACGCCTGGGCGCTCGATCTCAATGCCGCAGAGGGCGAAGCCATCATGCCCTTCGATGGCAGCGCGTGTCATGGCCAGCCGGTCGGAGGCGGGGGCGAGCTGGTCATCGGACTTATGCGGCGGGGTTGCGTTGGGAATCCACCACACCGCGTCAAACCCAAACTGATCGCGCGCTACCTCGGCCACGACAAGATGAGCGATGTGCGGTGGATTGAACGACCCGCCAAACAGGGCAATGCGCATAGGGATGGCATGGGCAAAAGCAGCACAACGAGATACAGGAGCCAGCGGCGGTACGTTACGGAGTATCTTGCGCCAGCTGGTTGTCGTTGGATTCGCGCTCTTCGATACGCCCCAAGCGTTCCTGGGCTCGCTCGTACTGGCGTTCAGCGGCCTGAAGATGGGGACTATTGGGAAAGACCTGGGCCAAGCGGTTGTAGTTTTCGACAGCCGACTCCAGCCGTTCGGCTTGGCGCTGCGGCACGCTCATATCAGCATACTCAACGTACGTTCGCACCGATGCCATGAGCGCCTGATCGGCATAGTCGGTGTCGGGATATAGGTCGAACACCTGCTCGTAGGTGTACGCGGCCGCACGGTACATGCGGCGGCGTTCATACAGCTCGCCCGCCTCAAACTGCTTGCGGGCCAGCTTATTACGCAGTTCGGCCACCTTAGCCTCTGCGTCGTTGACCATGTCGTGGTTCGGGTAGCGCTGGATATAGATCTGGAAGTTCGAGATCGCGCGCTCGGTGTCGGTCTGATCGAGCTTGTAGTTGGGGGATGCGTTGTAGTACATGAGCGCGCGTCGGTATTCGGCATCGGGGCGAAGCTCGTGTGTGCGATAGAGCTGCGTAAAGCGGTTATACTCGGTAGCCGCCAGCAGGTATTGTCCACGCTCCTCGTGGGCTCGTGCCATCTGGAACTGTGCTTCGGGCGCCCACTCATTGCCTCGCCCGTACTCAAACACGCCTCGAAAGTACTCGATTGAAGAATCGTGGTCGCCTGCCTCAAAGAGCTCCATTCCCTTTTGATACGCCTGCTCAGCCGAGTTGTGGCTGATTCGCTGGGCCCCCGAACAGCCCGCAAGCAGCACACTGCATACGGCAATGCCGACCCAAAGAAAGCGCATTGCACGAAAGGAACGGTACATAAAGTAGCAGCAAAGGAGCAAAAGAATACGAAGCACCACGGTCCGCATCGACCATGCGGAGCAATAGCGCGCCGGACTTGTTGCGGACGATCTCGCCCAGCAGTAGCGTGCGTCTTGATGTAGCCAAACACACGTTATCCAACAAGCGACACGCACAAGGAGAGCCCGTTATGAGCGCCGGGAGGCGTAACGTATGCTAAAAAGGCTCTGTTCCTCTTAGTGTCCCGTTCACGATCTGCATGCGTAGCCGATGACATGCGTACGTGTAGTCCGTAAACTTTTCATCCGGCAGAAGCTATAACCTTTACGATGCTGTGCAGGTTGTTTGCATAGCGGCCGCCAACGCCGCTCGCCATGGCTCTGTTGCCCGTCTTACTGCTCCCAGCAGGAGCTTGGCGCCTCAGCCCTGCCACAATCTTGTTTCCTGTTTTTCCTGGACGAACTGACACGTTATGAATCGACTTCTCCTCTATGCGTGCAGCCTCCTGCTGCTCGCCAGCTGGCAGCCTGCTGCCGCTCAAACCACGGCGACCGGCGCCACCGACGCCTCCGTGAACGGCTTCAGCCGCGCCCTGGGCGTGTATGGCGACCAGGTATTGGCTGCTGAACCCGACATGATGCACACGCCCGGCCTGGTATACATTTTCGGCCCCGATGCCTCGGGAAGCTATGTGGAACAATCGCGCCTGCGTGCTGAAAATGGCACTGTAGGCGACGGCTTTGGCACCGCGCTCTCTGTCGCCGATAGTCGCTTGGCTGTCACCGCCCCCAATGCCGACTCGATCGGAGCTGCTTACCTGTTTGAGGACGCTGAGGGCATGTGGTCACAGACCAGCCAGCTCACGCCTACCGATACCCTCGACAGCTTTGGCGCCAGCGTGGCGCACGGCGCCTCTACCGTGGTGGTTGGTGCCCCCGCACACAACAACCGTACTGGCGACGCGGTTGTCTTTTGGGACGACAACGGCAGCTGGATGCAGGCGCGTCTGGCCTCCGATACACTCGGACTGGATACGGGCGCTTCCTTTGGCGCACAAGTCGCTCTGAACGATGGTACGCTCTTCGTAAGCGCCCCAAACCACGACCGGGGCGTTGTGATCGCTTTTTCGTATGATGCCGAGGCCGGTGCCTGGACCGAAACCGATCGCATCACGCATGATGAACTCACAGGTGGCGCCCGCTTCGGGAGTGCCCTTGCCGTACAAGACGGCATGATGCTCGTTGGCGCCTCGCGTCACAACACCGGCGCTGGTGCGGTCTTTGCCTTCTCGTACGATGAGGAGCTCGGCACCTGGGCCCCCACCAGCACACTTACCGCCTTCGACGGTAGCTCGCGTGCCCGCTTCGGGAGTGCCCTTGCCTTTGACGGCACCAACGCCTGGGTCGGCGCGCCCAATGCCGATAGCCGACGCGGCGCAGCGTATCGCTACGCCTATGAGGACGGCCGCTGGACCACCGCTGAACGCGTGTTTGTCTCCGACATCGAGTCGGGCTACCAGCTTGGCGCATCCCTCGCTGCCAATACATCTATTGCCGCTGCCGGACTCCCCGGCGGATCGAATGGCGCCGGGAAAGCTACGATCTTGCAGTCCGATGGCGCTGCCTGGATGGCTGCGCAGACCATTGAAGGAGCCGCCGATGCGGGCCTCCAAGCCCAAACGGGTGAAGAGCTCGCGTGCGAAGATGGCGACGCAGGTGGGTTTGCATGCAACAGCATTGACCTGCTCTCCTTCCTGCCCATCCACGAAATTGGGGGGGAGCGCGGCGTGAACGCAAACGACGTGTGGGGCTGGACGGACCCCGAAACCGATCGTGAAATTGCACTCGTCGGTCTCACCAACACCCTTGCATTCGTCGACGTGACCGACCCCGTCAACCCGGTCTACCTCGGCCAGCTGCCGATGACCGAAGGCGCACGGGCCAGCTCCTGGCGCGACATGAAGGTCTACCAGAACCACATGTACGTTGTCGCTGACAATGCAGGCGAGCACGGCATGCAGGTGTTCGACCTCACGCAGCTGCGTGACTACTACGGCACCAGCGCGCCCAATACGTTCGAACCCGACATGGTGTACGACCGCATCAACAGCGCGCACAACGTGTTTGTCAACGAAGAGACTGGCTATGCCTACGTTGTGGGCGCCAGCGGCGGCGGGGAAACCTGCGGCGGCGGCCTGCACATGGTGAATCTTGAGGATCCAGCGTCCCCCCAGTTCGAAGGCTGCTTTGCCGACGAGCGCACCGGGCGTAGCGGCACCGGCTACTCGCATGACGTGCAGTGCGTCGTCTACGAAGGCCCCGACGAACGCTACCAGGGCCGCGAGCTCTGCTTTGGTGCCAACGAAACGGCCCTCAGCATTGCCGACGTGACCGACAAGCAAAACCCCGAGGCCATCTCGGTGAGCAGCTATCCGAACACGGGCTACACCCACCAGGGATGGCTCAGTGAGGATCAGCGCTACTTCTACATGAACGATGAACTCGACGTGCTGCAAGGTCTCGTCGACAACACGCGCACGCTCATCTGGGACCTGAGCGACCTCGAAGATCCACAGCTCGCCGACGAGTTCTTCTTCGAGACGAACTCCAGTGCGCACAACCTCTACACCAAGGGCAACCTGATGTACCTCTCGAACTACAAAGCAGGATTGCACCTGATGGACATCAGCAATGGCGCCGAGCCCTCTGTTGTGGGTCAGTTTGACACGGCTCCGTACCAGGAAGGACCCGGCTTTACAGGCTCCTGGAGCAACTACCCGTACTTCGAGAGCGGAACCGTGCTCGTAAATAGCATTGGCGAAGGCATCTTCATGCTGCGTCCGCAGCAGGAGCCGCTCTAACCGCTATCCGGTCCATGTAAATCTGAACGAACGCGGGCGGCTGCTATACGAGTAGCCGCCCGCTTTTCGTTAGGTTTAGTGTGCCGCGGTATGGTTCTGCATCCCCGTTTTCGTTTCACGTATCTACTTCCGTTTATGCGTTTCTCTCGCCTTTTCCGCATAGCCCTCATCGCCCTCGTTGTTGGAGGTCTTGGGTGGGGGGCTCCCCGCGCCATCGCCCAACCTGCCGACACTCCACAGCGCCTGTACGTATGCAATCAGGGGGAAGCCACCGTCTCAGTCATCAACATGGAGACCCACGCTGTTGAGACGGTCGTTGACCTCACCGAGCTGGGCTTTTCCGAAAACGCCAGCCCGCACCACGCCATTGCCGAACCCGACGGCTCCGCCTGGTACGTCTCGCTCATCAGCGAGAACACGGTGCTTAAGTTCAACGCCGACAACGAGCTTGTAAGTCAGGCCGCTATGGAAGCGCCAGGCCTCCTCGCTATGCATCCGACTGAAGACTATCTCTTTGCTGCCCATTCCATGAAAGCGGTCAACCCGCCGCAACGCATCGGTATGATGCCGCGCAGCAACCTGGAGGCCATCGAGCAGGTCGATGTCTTTCTGGATCGACCGCATGCCATCGCCATCCCCAGCAGTGGAGATGCGGTGTACGTGGGCAGCCTCGCTACCAACCAGCTCAT
>CAJXLX010000062.1 GCA_913056335.1 uncultured Rhodothermaceae bacterium | reverse complement strand
CCTGGCCGCGGGAGAACTTGTGATTCAGATTAAACTTGACTTTGCCGTTGGCACGGCTGAAGCAAGCACTGAATGGCCTGCCCGAGATGTAATGCGGAGGTGTACCGCCTGAGGCGCTGTAGCAGGGCTGTGCGGACTTGCTATTCTTCCATCCGTCTATCCTCTCTACACCACAGCACCGACACCTGCGCCATAGACCACCTCCAAAATCCGCAATCCAAAATCCTAAATCAAAAAACCGTCGCCCCGAGCAGCGTGCCCCGAGCGACGGCGTGTGTCATACAGCGATGTGCTGTAGGGCAAATCAGGTGCCGGCCGAGTAGTCGGTGGCGTAGATCTCCTGCTCTTCCGTCAGGCTGTCAATGTCAATGCCCATCGTGTCGAGCTTGATGCGCGCGATCTCCTGGTCCAGTGCCTCGGGCAGGTCGATTACGTGCGGGCCAAATGACTCGCCCGACTCGTGCTGGCGGACCAGCGCAAGGTGGGCCTGGAACTGATTGGCAAAGCTCATGTCCATGACCTCGCTCGGGTGGCCTTCCGCCGCCGCCAGGTTCACGAGGCGTCCGTCGGCAAGAATGAAGATGCGCTTGCCATTTTCGAGCGTGTACTCGCGGTTGTTTTCGCGCACCTCGCGCGCGTCGACCGAGAGTTCGGCCAGCTCCTTCAGGTTCAGCTCTACATCGTAGTGGCCGGTGTTGGATACGATGGCGCCGTCCTTCATGCTGAGGAAGTGGCGTCCGCGAATCACATCCTTCATGCCGGTAGCCGTCACGAAGATGTCGCCGATCTTGGCGGCTTCGTCCATCGTCATCACGCGGTGGCCGTCGAGCGTCGCCTTCAGCGCGGCTGTCGGCTTCACTTCGGTCACAATCACGTTTGCGCCCATGCCTTTCGCGCGCATGGCCACGCCGCTGCTGCAGTGTCCGTAGCCCGCGACAACGAAGTTCTTGCCCGCCAGCATCACACTGGACGCGCGCAAGATGCCGTCAATCGTGCTCTGGCCGGTGCCGTACACGTTGTCGAAATCCCATTTCGTCTCCGCATCATTCACCGCAAAGACCGGATACAGCAGCTTGCCGTCGTCGTCCATCGCGCGCAGGCGATGCACGCCGGTAGTCGTCTCTTCCGAGCCGCCAACGATGGTGTCCGCCATCTCCGGATACTCCGAGTGCACGCGGAAAATCAGGTCCGCGCCGTCGTCGAGCGTCAGGTGCGGCGCCTTCGGCTGAATGGTCTGGTCAATGCTCCAGTAGAACGCCTCCGTATCCTGGCCGTGCCAGGCATAGATCTCGGCCATGCCGTTCTCGGCTAGCGCCGCGGCCACCTCGTCGTTGGTCGAGAGCGGATTGCAGCCGCTCCATGCGACTTCCGCACCACACGCGGCCAGCGTCTCTACGAGCACCGCCGTCTCTTTCGTGACGTGCAGGCAGCCCGCAATCTTGTAGCCCTCAAACGGCTTGCTCTCCGAAAACTCTTCGCGCAGGCGCATGAGCACCGGCATGCGGCTCTCGGCCCATTCGATGCGCTTGCGGCCTTTCGGCGCCAAGCTCAAGTCCTTTACTTTGTATGCCCCTTCCTTGTGATCCATCAAGTTGTTGTAGCTGTGCAGAGTGGTTGCGTCAAATACAGCTATACATACCCGCGCCAATCCCTACAGGATTCGGAGCCCCGCTCGTTAGGGTAAAATTCAAGGGGGATGCGTATGCGGTCTAATCGGTGCGTAATGGTCGCAAGCGTTCAGGCACGTGCCCACCTCGGCACCCCGCCGCATGGGTACAGGTCGTGCTCGCTTGGACACGCATCGCAGCACGCGGTTCTCAGATGCTCACTGAACTATGCCCTGCACGGCAAGGCACCACGCTCGCAGTGGAACGTAGAGGAGCAGCATACATCGATTATAGCGCCCACCAACTGCGCCGTGCTTCCTCCACTGTAAGCTGTAGTTATGATCCATATCGCGCTTCATTTCGTTGTCCCGCTGCTTGTCGCAGGGACGCTATACCGCCGCTACTGGAAACGCGCGACGGTCGTGCAGTGGGCCACCATGATTGTGGACGCCGACCACCTGCTGGCCACGCCGATCTACGACCCGGCCCGCTGCTCTATCGGATTCCATCCACTGCATACGGGGCTGGCCATCGCGGTGTATGTTCTGCTGTGTGTCGTTCCTCTGGTGTTCATGGCCCGCTCTGAAGAGAAGGAAGCCTCCGTAGCGCACATGGTGCACTGGGTGGGCCTTGGCCTGCTCATCCACATGGCGCTCGATGGACTGGACTGCGTGGTGTGAATGCGTACGGCCTACCCATCCATCGAATAATCGTCGTCGAAGAGCGTCGTTAGGGTGCTGAGGATCAGGTCAGGAGCGGGGTGGGGCGCTGCATCTGCCGAACGCCCCGCCGAATGCGTCATGAGGATGCTGGCGATGCCGGCCCGATGTGCCCCCAGAATGTCCGTATCCGGATTGTCGCCAATCATGACCAGGCGCGCCCCCGAATCGAAGTCCGAACGCACGACCTCGAACATCAGCGGTTCGGGCTTGCCTGCAATCGTGGCCTGCACACCGGTGGCTGCTTCGAGAGCCTGAATGAGCGCCCCGGCCCCGAGTCCGCGCCCCTCTGGGGTAGGAAACGAGGTGTCGGGGTTGGTGCCCACGAACCGGGCCCCGGCGCGGATGTGGTCCATGGCTCGTTGCAGATCGGGGTACGTGGTGGCATGGTCGGCCCCCACGATGACGGCTTGCGGATCGTCCTCCGTGCGCGTGAGGCCCTCGTCGGCACAGGCCGCCGTTGCGCCCGCGCTGCCCACCACATCCGTCCGTGTAACGCCCTGCTGCGCCAGGAAGCGCGCCGCCGCCCACCCCGACGTAACGATATGCTCCTTGCGGATGGCGAGGTCGGCCCCCTGGAATCGCTCGACCAGCGCCTGCCGCGAGAGGCGCGGGTTGTTGGTGAGGATGCGAACGTGTGCCCCCCGGTCCAGGAGCCGCTGCACAGCTAAAATGGATGGAGTGATCGGTTCACTACCCAGATAGAGCACGCCATCGAGGTCGAGCAGAAACACATCGAACTGGTCGGCAATCATGGAGGAGCAGGGAGCGGGTGAATGGAACAGGTAGTAGAAGATGGGTGAGGGCAGCCATCAATCGCAACCCCAGCGGTTAGGCGCGCAGGCTCCAGAGCCCGGTCCCTGACCAGCATGCCCATACGAATCGGGGCCTCTGCCGCGTTGATATGGGCGAGGTGCTTTCCTTCCACACATTGATTGCCATTTGCTTATGTCTCGCCTCTTTATGCGCCGCACCCGGTCTATTCTTTCTCTTCTTGTGCTTGTAGGATGCATGGCCTCATCTGCGTACGCCCAATCCGATGCAAACGACGACCTGCGTACCATTCACGTAGAGGGCGAAGCCACGGTGCAGGTGGCCCCCGATGAGGCCACCGTACGCTTTGGCATCGTGACGCGCGCCGATACGCCCGAGGCCGCCCGCACGCAGAACGGGGAGGCCTCCAGCGCGGCCCTGCAAGCGGTGCGCGACGCCGGCGTGCCGGAGGAGCAGCTCCAGATGGAGCAGCTTCAACTGCGTCCGCACCGCGTGTACGACGAGGAGCGTCGCCGCACCGTCGAAGACGGGTTTGAGGCGGTGCGCACCGTGCGCGTTACGCTCAACGACCCCGACCAGGTGCCCGTAGTGGTCGCGGCGGTGGTTGAGGCCGGAGCCAATCGCCTGGAATCGGTCGAGTACGGACTGCAAGACCGCACGGCGGCTCGCAACGAGGCGCTTTCGGAGGCCGCCCGCAATGCACGCAGCAAGGCGGAGCAGCTGGCCAGCGCGCTGGACGTGCAGGTGGGCGCTGTGCACACGATCCGCGAGCAGCAGTTCTCGTTTCCACGTGCGCTGCAGATGGGGCAGGCCCGTGCGGCCACGATGGTGGAGTCGGCCTCGGATGCGAATCCAGAAGCCTATGCGGCGGGCACCATTGAGGTCGAAGCGCGGGTAAGCGTGGTCTTTATGCTTACGCCGTAGCACGAGGCGTGTGGGACGACGAGGCACCATCGCCGTGCAGGGCCGGCCCGCGTGCATCCAGCCAGGCAATGACATCGGCGAGTACGTCGTGACGCTCGGGCTCGTTGAAGATCTCGTGGCGGAGTCCCTCGTAGCGGCGTAGCGTCTTATCGGCGGAGCCGCTTGCGCTGTGAAATTGCGTGCTGCCTGCGGGATCTACGATGGCGTCGGCGGTGCCGTGCATGATCAGGTAGGGATGCGTGATGGCGGCCGCCTGGGCCCGCACCTGCTGGCCGACGCGTAGCATCTCCACGCCGGTACGTGCAGGGACGCGCCCGTGGTAGTTGAGCGGATCGGCTTCGGCCTCCGCAACGACCTGCACATCCCGCGAAATACCGCCCTTCACTTTGCCTACCGTGGGAAGCGTAGGCAGCCAGCGGCTTACCGCCTGTGTTAGGGGCGCGAGTCCGGGCGGCACGTTGCCCCCAATGGCAAGCGCCGGAGCCGACAGCACAACACCTGCTGCAGGCAGGTCGTGCATGAGCAGCGTCCACAACACCACGAGCCCGCCCATGCTGTGGCCCAGCACAACAAGCGGCGCTGGGCTGCTCGCCTGCACATGCTGGCTCATGGCGTGCAGGTCGTGGGCCAGTGTGTCAAAATCCCACACCAGCGCGCGGTGCCCTGGCGAGCGGCCAAATCCACGCTGATCGTAGGCGGTGACGGCATACCCCGCCTCCCTGAGTGTGGTCGCCACATGTCCATAGCGTCCGCTGTGCTCGGCATAGCCGTGTACAAGCAGAATATGCCCCCGTGGCGCCGAAACATGCCAATGTTGCGTGAAGAGCGCGGGCCCGCTTGGAAGCACATGGCGGCGCGTGTGGGTGGGGGATGTAGCGGAAAAGAGCATAGCAGCAACGAGAGAGCAACACAAGGCAAGGGAGAGGCGCAGCGCTGGTGTCCAGCAAGAGGGAAACCCAGTGTGCACCTATGCTGGAACAATACGCCGCAATGTTGGATTTTGTGCAGTGTTGTTTTTGCTTTGTAACAATGTCAATGCCTGCCCCGCATGAATCGCCTTCGCTCCCGTACCCTTCGGTACCTCATGGCCAGCATTCTGGCGATGAGTATGGTGCCGTGGTTGGGAGGAGCCTGGGGCGATGCGCTTCGTGGATCCAGCACGGATGCACGGGCGGTCTGGCTACAGGACCGCGTTGACGCGTGGCCGTCGGAGGCTGACCGTGCGGCCTTTCAGCAGGCCCTGAGCGAAACAGAATCGCACGCATGGACGACCGCCGAGCAGTTCACCGCGCGTGTGCTGAAAGCGTACGAAGCCTACGCTCCCAACGGGCGCACCGCCGCTGACCTGCTTGGCCACCACGCGAGTGCGGATGTGGAGGCACTCGCGCACTGGCTGCACCATCAGGATTCGCAGTGGGGCGGCACCGCGCCGGTCCCGCGCCTGCAATCGGCCGCACTGGCTGCGTTGGCCGGGGCCCGAGCTGCGCTGGGGGGAGCCACCACTCCGCCTCGCAATGTCGTGCCCACACGCTGGACGCAGTCTGCCGAGCGGCTCTCTGCTGTGACGGCAGGGCGCTGGCTCATCCGCCGTCTTGTGCAGGCGGCCCCCCGCGCGCCGTAGCATTTCTTCCAAGGCACGAGCACCTGCCCAAACGCGTTGGCGTGGCCCGTGTAGCGGCTCTCGCCCATGCCGTTGCTCTTGCCTTTCGTTTCTGGCCCTGCGCCCCCCTGTTGCTCCCGCGTCTGATTCGGCGGGCCGACTCTTGCCTGTCACGCACAAAGACCGTGTGCAAATGGGGCAGCGAATGCGGGGATCTGCATCCCCCATTGCGGGGCGTTGCCGTGGCCTACTCTTTCCCCCTAACTGCCCTGGATGGGCACCTGTGGGAAAGGTGCGGGCGCTGACGACCTCTTCATCCCTTGCTGTATATCTTTGGTGACTGATACTTTATGAAAGACAACGGATTTAAAATAGCGCTCACGGTGTTCTTCGTGGGGCTGTGTGGATACTACCTGTATCCAACAGTGCAAAGCATCATGCTCAACCAGCGGTTGAGCGACATGACCGAGCAAGAGCGCGTTGAGTATGAACAGGAAAACTTTACGCAGATTCAGGAAATCCGCCAGGAGGCGCTGGGGCTAGGCCTCGACCTGCTGGGCGGGATGCACGTGACGCTTGAGATTCGCGTGCCCGACCTGCTGGGCCAGCTTGCTATTAACCAGGACGATACGTTCCGTGACGTACTGCAAACTGCTGCCGACCGCGCGCTCGAAGAGGACCGTCCGGTGGTAGACGTGTTTGTGGAAGAGTTTGAGTCGCGCGACCCGAACGTACGCCTTTCGCGGTACTTTCGGAATGAGCAGGCCGACGTTACGCGGCGCTCAGAGAACACCGAAGTCATTGCCTACCTGAACAGTCAGGTGGAAGAAGCCGTGACGCGCGCTATGGAGATTGTGCGCAACCGAGTGGACCGTTACGGCGTGTCGGAGCCCTCGATTCAGCGGCAGGGCGACCGCCGCATTGTGGTGGAGCTGCCCGGCGTCGACAACCCGGAGCGCGTGCGCGATCTGCTGCGGGGCACGGCCCGGCTGGAGTTTCGCCTGATGGCGGACCCGCAGCGCCTCACGGAGGCGGCACAGGACATCATCGACTACTTTGAGGCCCAAACCGCTGCCGCAGACACGGCCACCGCAGACACCGCCGGCACCAACGGCGGGGCGGCCCCCGACGCCTCCACGGACGATGCGCTCGCTGATGCCGGTGCCGAAAGCAACGACACAACGGCGGCATCTGACACGACTGCCGATCCGACCGCAGATCCCCTTGCGCAAGACGATCCGCTGGCCGAAGACGGTGCAGCGGCGGAGAACCCGTTTCTGCAGCTGATGCAGCCGCTGCCGTATCAGCAGCAGCGCCCGGTGTTTGCGCACGTTATCGAGCCCGATACCTCGGCTGCGATGGACCTGCTACGCCAGGATGAGGTGCAGCGCCTGATGCCTTCGGGCGTGGAGCTGATGTTTGGCGCCAACGCGATTGGGCAGACGGAAGACGGTATCAACGTGTACGAACTCATTGCTGTGCGCGATGAGGTCGAACTGGCGGGCGAAGCCATTACCGACGCCTCGGTCGAGTTTGACCAGTTCACCAACGAAGCCAAGGTGCTCATGGTCATGAACTCGGACGGTGCGCGCACCTGGGCCCGCCTCACCGGCGCCAACGTAGGCGAGCCGGTGGCCGTGGCGCTCGACGGCGAGATCTACTCGTATCCCACTGTGCAACAGCGCATCCTGGGCGGACGCTCCGAGATTTCGGGGCTGGAGTCGCGACAGGAGGCGCAAGACATTGTCACGGTGCTGCAGTCGGGGGCGCTGCCTGCGCCGCTCGACATTGTGGGCGACCGCACGGTCGGGCCCAGCCTGGGTGAAGCCTCCATTCGCGCTGGGTTTACCTCGGTGATGGCGGGCCTCGTGCTGGTGATTCTCTTCATGGTGATGTACTACCGCACGGCTGGCATCGTGGCGAACGTGGCGTTGTTGCTGAACCTGGTGCTCATTCTGGGCATTCTGGCCGGATTCGGCGCCACGCTCACCCTGCCGGGTATTGCCGGTATCGTGCTCACCATTGGTATGGCCGTGGATGCGAACGTGCTGATCTTTGACCGCATTCGGGAGGAGCAGAACACGGGTAAAACGCTCAAGGCGTCGATTGATGCCGGGTACGACCGTTCGCTCAGTGCCATTTTGGATGCGAACATCACCACGTTCTTCGTGGGCGTGATTCTGTACTCGTTTGGCGTGGGGCCCATCCAGGGCTTTGCCGTTACGCTCATGGCCGGGATCCTGTCCTCGCTGTTCACTGCCATCATCGTCACGCGGATCATCTTCGACTACCTCGTCGATGAGCGCAGCATGCGCGTGTCGTACGGATGATAACTGGGCCTGTAGCATCCGCCGTTTCCTGATCCGCTGACTGTACGCTTTTACTTTCTGCTATGCGTTTACTTGAAAACCCTTCTTTTTCGTTCATCCCGAATCGCAAGATCGGGTATCTCATTTCGGGCACGCTCATTGTGCTGAGCCTCTTGTCGTTTATGACGCGCGGGCTGGAGCAGGGCATTGACTTTTTGGGCGGCACCGAGATTGTACTCGAAAACGTGGGCGAGCTTGACGCGCTGGACGTGCGCGAGGCGCTGACCCAGCCCCTGGGTGGGCAGCCCGAGGTGAAGACCTTTGGCACCACCGGACTGCTCATTCGCACCGCTGCCGACCGCGACGTAGACGACCTGCGCCGTGCCATCCTATCCGAGTTTGAAGCCTCGTTCCCTGCGGTCACACCGCAAGTGGTGCAGACCGATGTGGTGGGCCCCCGCTTTGCGCAAGACCTGCAACGCGGCGCCATCTACTCGGTCCTGGGGGCGCTCTTTGTCATCTTCATGTACATCATGCTGCGCTTTGAGTGGCGCTATGGCATCGGCGCGCTCGCGGCCATTACGCACGATGTGATTATCGTGCTTGGCATCTTCTCGATGTTTCAGGACCTGCTGCCGTTCTCCCTCCAGATCGATCAGGCCATCATTGCCGCGTTCTTGACGATCGTGGGGTACTCGCTGAATGACACCGTGGTGGTGTTCGACCGAGCGCGCGAATACCTGAATCTGTTCAAGACCGATCCGTATGCCGAGGTCATGAACCGCTCGATCAACAGCACGCTGAGCCGTACGGTGGTTACCTCGATTACGACGCTCATTGTAACCTCGATTCTGCTGTTCTTCGGAGGCGACGTGCTGCGCGGCTTCTCCTTCGCGCTGGTGCTGGGCGTCATCATCGGAACGTATTCTTCGGTGTTCGTGGCCTCGCCGGTCGTGGTCGAACTACGCCACTGGCTCGAAGATAAGGATACGAAGCGCAAACCGGCGCGGGCGTAGCACAGCCCCAGCGCATTGTACACCGGCCTCCCCGTTCGGCGGGAGGCCGTCCACTGTTCCTCCTACCTACCTGTCTGTAACTACGTATGCCTGTTTCTATTGTCATTGGAAGCCAATGGGGCGATGAGGGCAAAGGGAAAATCGTTGACCTGTTGAGCGACGATGTGGACGTGGTGGCCCGCTATCAAGGCGGGGCCAACGCGGGCCACACCATCTGCTGGGACGACCAGGAGTTTGTGCTCCACCTCATCCCCAGCGGCATCTTTCACGACGGCGTCGACTGTGTCATTGGCAACGGCGTGGTGCTCGACCCGAAAGCCGTGATCGAAGAGATCGAGCAGATTGAAGCGCTTGGCTATCCCGTTGAAGGGCGGCTGCACATCTCGCACAACGCCCACGTCATCATGCCGCATCATAAAGCCATTGAGGCGGCACAAGAAAAGGGACGCAAGTCCGACACCGACGACGACGCTATTGGCACCACCGGACGCGGCATTGGGCCGGCCTATGCCGACAAGTTTGCACGCACCGGCATCCGCGTGGTCGACCTGCTCGACCGCGACGTGCTGCGCACGAAGCTGACGCGTGCCATCGAAGCCAAGAATGCGCTGTTGAAGCAGGTGTATGGTGCCAACCAGCTCGATGTGGATGCGATTGTCGAAGAGTATGTGGAGCTCGACCAGAAAATCGATCCGTACGTCACCGACACTGCCCAACTGCTGGGGCGTGCGCTCGATAACGACAAGCATGTGCTGGCCGAGGGCGCCCAAGGATCGCTGCTCGACATCGACTTTGGCAGCTATCCGTTTGTGACGTCGAGTCACCCAACTGCGGGCGGCTGCTCCACCGGGCTGGGCGTGTCGCCGGTGCACGTGAACCGTATCATTGGCATCGCCAAAGCCTACTGCACCCGCGTGGGCAACGGACCGTTCCCCACTGAGCTGGAGAACGAGATGGGCGAGCACCTGCGCAAAGTAGGCGCTGAGTTTGGCGCAACCACCGGGCGTCCGCGCCGCTGCGGCTGGCTCGACCTGGTGGCCCTGCGCTACACCACGATGATCAACGGCTTTACCGAACTCGTCATTACCAAGCTGGACGTGCTGTCTGGGCTCGACGAAATTAAGGTGTGCGTGGCGTATCAGTACGACGGCAAAGAGACGCAGCGCTTCCCGAGCGAGGCGCATACGCTGGAGCGCATCACGCCCGTGTACGAAACCCTGCCGGGGTGGGACGAAGACATCAGCGATGCCCGCCACTGGAGCGATCTGCCGGCGGCCGCGCAAGACTACCTACGCTTTGTAGAAGAGCACTCGCGTGCGCCCATCGGCTCGGTCTCGATTGGCCCGCGGCGCGACCAGATCATTAGCGATGTGAGCGAGGCGCCGGTGGCCTAACCACTCTCATTGCCATCTGCGTAACACCGCGCATCACCACACGTTTAGCGATGCCGCCGGGGCGAGCCTTGTGTGCTGCCCGGCGGCGTTGCTATATCTTGCCTCCCTATGCACTAACCGTCTGCTCGTCGTGCGCGCTTATCGTTGGTCGGTTCAGTTGAAGCTGGGGCTCATTGTCTTTGCCATGATCATTGCGCTGGCCTCGCTCTGGTACACCAACCAGCTGGTCGAGCGGCTGCGCGACCGCGAGCAGTCCATGATTCAGCTCTGGGCTGATGCCCAGGCGCAGGTGGCCCAGGCCCAAGACCGTGCCAGCAACCCGCACCGCGAGGCGTGGCAGACGCTGGAGCAACAGGTGCGAGCCCGTGCCAACCAGACCGATGCGAACGCCTCTCCCGAGGTCCCACCCACCGATGAAGATACGCGCGCACTGCTCGAAGCCCTGGCCTGGGCGCGCTCCATGCCGCCGACGGGAGAGCTTGACTTCATCCTGAACGAGATTCTGGAGCCAAATCCGTTTGCGATTCCTGCAATCATCACCGACGCCGCCCAGGCCGAACCCCTGTTCTGGCGGAACGTGTCGGTGCCCGATAACCTGGCGGAGCTCAGTCCTCGAGATTCGGTCCAGGCGCGCGAACGCCTGCGCGATCATCTCAGCGACATGAAAGCCGCCTTTGCCCCGATCCCGATTACGCTACGCTACTCCACCACCGAATCCGGAGCCACCGAAGAGCTCACGCAGTACGTGTTCTACAACGAGTCGGGGCTGGTGCGCGAGTTGCGCATTTTTCCGTATGTGCAGCTGGGCTTTGTCGGGCTGTTTATTCTGGTGGGATACCTGGGCTTCTCGTACGTACGCCGCAGCGAGCAGAGCAGTTTGTGGGTCGGCATGGCGCGCGAGGCCGCGCATCAGCTCGGCACGCCCATCTCCAGCCTGATGGGGTGGACGCAGCTCCTGCGCAGCGACGACCTTTCGGAGGACCACCGCAACGAAGCCCTCACCGAGATCGAAAACGACATTGAGCGGCTGCAGCGCGTGGCCAACCGCTTCTCGGACATTGGGTCGATGCCCAAGCTGGACGCCATGAACGTGGTACCTGTGATTGAGCAAACCGCCGCGTACATCCGCCGTCGCATTCCGCAGCAGAGTCAGGCGGTCGCGCTGCAGGTAGAGACGCCAGACGAGCTCACCGCGCGTATCAACGAGGAGTTGTTTGCATGGGTGCTGGAGAACCTGCTGAAGAATGCGCTGGATGCGCTTGAAGGCGCTGGGGCCATTTCCATCACCGCCCAGCAGATCGACGAGGGCATTGCGATTGATGTATCGGATACGGGAGGCGGCATCAAACGGCGGGCGCGGGCGAACATCTTCCGGCCCGGATTTAGCACGAAAGAGAGGGGATGGGGGCTGGGACTCAGCCTATCGAAGCGTGTAATTGAGCACTATCATGGCGGCTCGCTGGAGCTGGTCGAATCGACCGTGGGCGAGGGCTCCACCTTTCGCATCCAACTGCCTACCGCAGAATAAATAGCAGTAGGTCCGTAAACGCGAATCCACGAGGCTGCTGAAGGCAGGTGGAGCCTCCATGCTCGTGGTACGCTGCCCACCAGCGGTTACGGCGATGGTGTAATGCGCTGCGGACGTACGTTGCGCGCATCTGCGGGAAAGACCGCGACGTAGATGCGGGAGCGCACGCGCCAAAGGAGCACCGCCCGGGCATCAACCGACTGCTCAACGAAGGTGTCTTCCGCTTCGAGCGTCTGCCGAAGAGCGCGCGAGAGCGTGACGCGCGGCGCCAGGGCGTCGAGTTGGGCGTACGAATAAGCCAGCACGTAGAGCGGCGTTTCGGCATCCACAACCTCATAGCGAAGTACAGGCACCGGTCGGTTTTCGTCCAGCACAAGCACATCAAGGCGACGAAGTTCGGCCTGGGCAATAGCAGGTACAACAAGCGAGGTACCCTGGGTCTGTTGCCAAATTGACTGAGCGCTGTCAGGGGTAGCCGGGTCCAGTAGCGGCTGCGCCATATCGGCATGGCGTGCCGAAAAAGTAATGAGACTGGTGGGTTCGGGAGAAGAAGCCGTATTGGAGCCCGACCACACCATATGCAGTCCCCATGCCATCACGAAGAGGGCTAAGAGTCCAGCGATCACGCCCCCGGTTTTGAGCCACTGGCTGCGCCGGCGCGAGGCGCGCTGCTTGCGCGTTTGGGCGGACGGCGTACGCTCAGCTTGAATGGTGCGGGTAACGGCAGCACGAAGGGCGTGGGGGGCAGTGCCGTGATCCGACTCCAGGTACGCGCAGATGCTATCGTCGAGATGGGCATCCGGAAAGGCGGTGTCAACAAGCATACGCTGTGGCCCAACGAGCATATCGCGCAGCGTAGCCCGCAGCGTAGCCCGCGCCGTCTGTACCGCCGTATCGATATCCTCTGCCGAGAGGTCTACCAGCGAGGCCAGCGTTTTGGTTGAGAGGTCGAGATACAGATGGGCTGTTAGGAGCGTGCGGTCGCGTGGGGAGCACAAGGCCCAGGCGGCAGGGAGCGTATCCCGAACCAGCGTTTGGGCGGCTGCCGTGCGCAGGTCGGGGGTGTCGGCATGAGCGGGCTTATGCTTGCTGTAGGCGCGCAGAGTGCACTCCAGCATCCAGAGCGTGCGGTTCTCGGGACGCTCGCGGGGCGGCACGGCTGCAGTATGCTGAAAGACCTGTTGGGTGAGTGTTTCGGCCTGCTCGGGACCTACGAGCGTGCAGGCCAGGGTGTACACGGCATCGAGGTGCTGAAGGAGCGAAGGCGAATCAGAGTCAGCCATGAGCAAGAGTGAACAGAGAAAAATAGGCAGCATGCAAGCACACGTAGTGCGGCGAGCTACGCCGAGACATTGGCTGCGTCCAGCGAGTGAGGAAGCAGTTTCACCGAATCACTTTTGCGGATGTTGAGCAGCTGAGCGGCGTGACCGCCGTTGACTGCGATTTCCAGAAATCCACTACTGCCGAACAGCATGAGTGGGTCGCCTTCTGCTACAGCGGCGTAAGTGGGGTGTAACGCCTCCAAGATGGTCGACCCCACATAGCATTTAAGAGGAATAGGCGGTTCTTGATGTGGAGGCGCCAACTGGTCGGCTCCGATGTCGGGAAAGGCTTCGGTTACGGTATCGCGCCGGATGTTCGTGATGCAGTTGCCGAACCGGTCGATGTGCACGATCCAACCTTCTATGGTGTGCTCCACGACCATGGGCAGGGCCCAGCGCAGTGAAGACAGCCGGTCGATGGGGGTGCCTACGTCTGCAAGAGAGGCGCCGGCAGCCAGATGGGCAGCCGCCGGTGCAAAGATGTCGCGCCCATGAAAGGTCGAACTGGGTGTGGAGGTGCGCCAGGCCTGTGGGTTGTCCAGCACCACGATCTCATCGGGGGGCTCCTGGTTAAGGAGCAAGGAAAACAGTCCGTTGTCAGCGCCCACAAACCACTGGTCGTTGTGCCGAAGGGCAATCGACCGGCGATTGGACCCGACCCCCGGATCGACCACCACCAGATGCACCGTGCCTGCTGGAAAGTAGGGAACCGCCCCTTGCAGCACAAACGCGGCCTCCATAATGTCTTGCGGACTGATCTGGTGGGTGATGTCGACCAGGCGAACATCGGGGGCAATGGAAAGCATCGTGCCCTTCATGGCCGGCACGTACGCGTCTTGGGTCCCAAAGTCGGTAGTGAGTGTAATCATAGAGGCGCTGGGCGCGTCACGAGAAAAAGCAGGCGCAAGGGGTTGAGCAGGCGCTGTTTTAAGATACAAAACAGCAAGCTTGTGTGCATAAAAAGCGACACGGCGTGCCTGCACGGATATACCTATAACCATGCACGAAGATAGCCACCACGGCGTTGCACAACAATGAAATGGGGAGCGGTTAGATGGCATGTAAAAGCCTCCTTTACGAAAGCAATTTGTGAGGCAAACAGCTCTAACAGTGGGCGGATACGTGTCTTCAAATCATGCCTCCCCCACGCACTGGCGGCAAATCGTTAGGAGGGCGGGACGGGAACCATCGGAGGTGTTGCAGGAATACGTACCCCGCAGTCGTTTCTATGCCATGCCTGGGTCGTTTATGTCTTCTGCAACGTCCTCCAATGCCGACTACGCCTACGATACTGCCGTGGCTTCGCTTGTCACGTTCTGGGGGGATATGGCCTCGAAGTGGGGTATTAACCGCACCATGGCGCAGATCCACGCCCGTCTTTTCTGTGCCGATGCGCCTATGAATACAGACGAAATCATGGAGGCGCTGGATATCAGCCGGGGCAATGCCAACATGAACCTGCGGTCGCTCACTGAGTGGCGCCTCGTATCGAAGAAGCGCCTGCCAGGCTCACGTAAGGATTACTATGAGGCCGATACCGACGTGTGGCGTATTACAGCGCGCATCATTGAAGAGCGCCAGCGCCGCGAGTTGCAGCCCGTGCAGACGCACCTGGAAGACTGCCGGGCCCAACTCCCCGAAACCGAGACATCTGCTGCGACAGCTCGCACCACCATGCTGCGCGAGCGCCTCAACGCCCTCATTGAGCTGATGGAAGCCTTTGAGGCGGTTTCGGATGTGTTGCTTCCTCTGGTGCAAGATAGCGACCCCGAGACGCTGGTGCAGCTGGTGCAGGCGGCTCAACTGATAGCGGATGCCGCCGATGCAGAGCCTGCCGCTGCCGAGCTCGACCACGCCTCCACCAGCGATGGTGGCCCCGCGAACCGTGCGCCAAACGGCACGGCGGCTCCGTCGTCTGATGCTACGTAGCAGTTGGGCACCGCCTGCGCATCCCGCGTATCTCCCTTCCCATTTTGCAATCCCCACCATGAGCAATCATACCGACTTAGGCGCCCGTGGCGAAGCCTTGGCCGCCTCGTATCTGGAAGACAAGGGCTATCACGTTATTGAACGTAACTACCGCTTCGAGCGGGCCGAGGTCGACCTCATCTGCTACGATCCGACTGCTGAGCCTACGGGCGATCTGGTCTTTGTGGAAGTGAAAACGCGCTCCGGACTCGGCTATGGCGCGCCCGAGGAGGCCGTCACCGAGTCCAAGAAGGAGCAGCTTGTCAAGGTGTCGGAAGCGTACCTGCACCAGCACCGCATGGAGCGCTCCAGCGCTCGCTTCGATGTCGTTGCCATTGTGCTACGTCAGGGCAGTGCCCCCAACATCGACCACATTCAGCACGCGTTCTGGGCGTAGAACGGATCGGGCATAAGCGGCGCGTTGTAGCGCTATTCCCGAAAGCCCAGCAGGCGCAGCCCGTTCAGGCTTACGAGGACCGTGGAGCCTTCGTGGCCAATGACGGCCAGGGGCAGGGGCAGGCCCGTCCATACGATGGTGACGAGCATGATGGCGATGGCCCCAAATGCAAGGCCGAAGTTGACACGTAGTGTCCGCCGGGCGGCCTGACTCATGCGCAACGCGTACGGAATTTTGCTGAGGTCATCGGCCATCAGGGCAATGTCGGCGGTTTCGAGGGCGACATCAGAACCGGCGCCTCCCATCGCAATACCGATGTGCGCCGTTGCCAGCGCAGGGGCGTCGTTGACTCCATCGCCCACCATGATGGCCGGACCATGCGTATCCTCAATCTTTTTGAGGAGATCGACTTTCTCTTCCGGAAGCAGTTCGGCATAGTAGGCATCCAACCCTGCTTTTTCGGCGACAGCACGTGCCACCGCTTCGTTGTCGCCCGTTAGCATTACGATGTGCTTGATGCCCAGCGCACGGAGCCGGTTGACGGTTTCTGCAGCATTGACGCGGAGCTGATCGGCAAAGCTCATCCAGCCAAGCACCTGGACGGCCTCATCGGTTTCCTGCACAACAAGGACCGCTGTTGTGCCGGCATCTTGCAGCACTTGCACAGCCGCTTGCGCCTCCTCCATTCCGACAACAGGACGTCCCGAAAAGCGGTCTGCTGCGTAGTAGCGGGGATTGCCAATATGAATGACGTCTCCGTTGACGGTAGCGCGCACCCCTTTGCCTGCTTCTGAGTCAAAGTGCTGTGCTTCAGGCAGGGCAAGCCCATGGGTCTGGGCGGCATCAACGGTAGCTGCTGCCAGGTGGTGTTCGGAGCGCTGTTGCACCGCTGCTGCCCAGCGGAGCAGGTCGGCCTCGGAGACGGGGGACCCGTTTACGGTGGCGCCGCTGCGCACGGTGTAGGAATCGAGCTCTGTGTCTCCCGTTGTAAGGGTGCCGGTCTTATCAAATGCTACGGCTTTAATATCGGCAGTGGCCTCTACGTAGGCTCCGCCTTTGTACAAGACCCCCCTCCGGGCAGCTCCTGCAATGGCAGAGAGCACCGCCGCGGGCGTCGAAATAATCAGTGCACAGGGCGAGGCCGCGACCATCAGTGTCATAGCGCGGTAGAACGCTGATGGCAATGCCTCCCCCCAGCCCCATACGGGTATCAGAACGAACAGGGCAGTGACAACCAGCACGCCGATCGCGTAGGGCTGCTCGATGCGTTCCAGAAGCTGCTGCGTGGGGGCTTGCCGGCGCTGAGCCGCCTCAACCATGTCGATGAGCCGCGCAATGGTCGACTCGTGCACCGAGCGCGTAACCCGAATGTCGAGGCTCCCCGACATGTTGGTCGTGCCCGCGTACACCGGGTCGTCTACCTGCTTGTCAACGGGCACCGACTCGCCCGTCACGGAAGACTGATCAACAGTGCTTTCGCCTTTAGTGACCGTGCCATCGAGGGGAACGGTATCGCCAGGGCGCACGCGCACGACGGTGTCTATGTCGATTGCGTTTAGCGGCATGGTCTCGGTGGATCCGTCTGGGCGCACGACCTTGGCCTCGTCGGGGCGCAGGGCCATGAGGTTGTGGATGGCACGACGCGAGCGGCCCATTGCGTAGTCCTGCATCACTTCTGAAAGCGAGAACAGAAAAAGCAGCATAGCACCTTCAAAGGGCGCATTGATGATCAGAGCCCCCAGAGCAGCCAGCATCATCAGAATGTCGATGTCGACTGTTCCTGCACGAAGCGAATGTACGCTGGCTTTGGTGCCTTCCCAGCCGCCAAACACATACGCCACGCCAAACGCAGCCCACATGGGGCCTGCCGGGCCATCGAACCAGTTGAGTAGCCCGCCTGTCATCATACCTACGAACGTAAGCCCTACAAACACCGCTCCGCGTGTGATGCCAAGCGACGGCGAGGCATCGCCGGAACGAGAAGCGTCCGTGGGTAAGGAGGGGGCGGAGGGGGCGGTATGCGAGGTTGAATCAGGCAATAGAGACGCGGTAGCTAAAGAATGATATCAGCGGCATATGTTGATTATACAATTGGTCTGCCCACTCCGTTCACTGTTCTGGAGTATCCGCTCCAACGCAATACTGTATGACGCCGCTATGGCGCATTCTTCCGTACGTAATTGGACCCTCAAGAGGCGTTGTTTGCACGAGTGAGGGCTTCCCTCGTCGTGAGATCAGCAGCGCGCATGTGGTTCAGCACTTCGACGGGTGCTTTACGGGTCCTGCCTTGCGCCCGTTTGGTCGTACGCACACGAAGGGCACTATCCGATGCCGCGACGGTTACAGTATCAACAGAATCGACGCCATGTCCATCCTCTCGACCCCAATAACGCTTTCCGTATGACGGTTGCCTTTCAGGGCGTAGCCGGGGCCTACAGCGAGGCCGCAGCCGCCC
>CAJXLX010000061.1 GCA_913056335.1 uncultured Rhodothermaceae bacterium | reverse complement strand
TCGGCATACGCCTGCCGGGTCTCCGTAGGAACGTCCTGGTAGATGCAGAACATGGTCACCGGCTCGACATTGGTTGCCATCTCGCGTGAGCGCGTTTCGAGGACCGACCGGTCGATCTCTTCAGCGGCACCGGGGTCGATGTGCTGCACGGCCTGAAAGATCGCCTGCTGCAACCGAACCGTGGCCTCTGCAAATCCCGTGATGGCGTCTCCGGTTTGAATGAGCGTGCGCATGATCTGGATACGCTCTTCACCGACGGCATCGGCGGTAAGCGTTTGCGCGTACTGCTGAATCGCCGTAAAGTCAGCGTCATACCGGGCCAGTGAGTCGGTGCGCTGCACGGCGGGTCGGTCGAAGCCGTCGACCACGGCGCGGGCGCGTTCGGCATCGTACTGCTCGCGCACATGCGTCCGCACATCTCGTGATATGGCGGTGCTGTCGTATGCTTGCCGGGCCTGCTCGATGAGCATCTGAATGTCCGCATCAGACAGGTTCAGCGGAGACTGCCGAACGCCCTCTACGGCCTGTTCATCCATGCTTCCGTAATAGACCAGCAGGTCCGGGCGCTGCGTCAGGCGATCTATGATCTCCTCGTCGGGAGAAACGGTATCGCTTTGCGCGTGAACGGGCCGCGTGCTTCCAACGGCCAGTCCGCCCCAAAGCCCGAAAAGCAGCATAAGTATTGCGTAGGTGTTGTGCATGAAGGAGGTCTGCATAGAAGAAGGTCGTTGGGTAATAAGATATTTGATGGAGGAAGAGCCCGTGATGGGGCAGAAGCCCATGCTGGGGGAGGGCCTCCTTCGAATATGTGTACAAGGCGTTTGTCTATGGCATAAGCGCTATGGCGTAAACAGCACCCATTTGCAGGTCCGCAGAGCGCTTCTTTACCAATGCCACCGAGACAACTCTTCCCCTTCGCGATAGCAGTGAGCGATCCTATCAAGGATCTCCTCATCGCCTGTGATCTCAACATCATCGGGCAGCGTCTCCATCAGGGTCCCGACAAGCGCCGTTCGATCAGACGCCCCGTTAGGAATGGACAGCGCGGCGTTCGTTGCCCTGGCACGATAGAAGTTTGTAAAAAGTCCAATATGCACGCGACTCAGATTACTGTAGGGGAGCGTGCAGAAGCCCTGCCAGGACGGGATCGGGTTTTTTAGGCCCGGCCAGAAATACGAGCGCTGCTCAATGCGGTCCGGATACACGCGTACTTGGTAGGTGTGAGTCATGTACCAACACACAAAGCCTAATCCCAACGCAAACAAGGTTACCCCAATAAAAAAGGGGGACCACGATATTTCGTGGTACGGTGGCGTGTTGTAGTATTCGCCATACGTAGTAGCAGCCGGAAAAAACATCCACAGCGCAAAAGCTAAGTGTCGCAGCCATTTTCCCATGCGGGATACGTGAAGCGGCGTGTCGGAATTCTCTCCAGCATCTTCGCCGGATGTAGCTTCGTCTGAAGAAGAAGCCCATGGGAAGGAGGATGCCGACGAAGCATCATCAAAGGCATCTTGGCTCATAGCAGATTAGGCATATGTAGTTACGTATCGCGTTGACGCACAGGGCGCTCGTACAGTCAGTGGCGCGAGCCTGATTCATAAGCCCGACCCATCTCATTCATGGGCTCAACGACCCGCTGCCGATCGCTGACGGCAGCCCGTCTGGACCTCCGAGTTCGGTAGGACCGCTACGTCGTTGAGGGGGCGCTGGGGCCATGCGGGGCCATGGCACGGCGGAATCGCCTTTAACATCACGACCTTCGGGTCACAATCTTCAGGAGGGCCCTGTTCTTTTTTAGCATGCGACTGGCTTCTGCTATCGGTTGTTGTCGTCCCGCAACTCAGAACTTACGGTCGACCCGGTGTCGAGCCTGTCATCGCGCGTCACGTGATCTGGTGCTTGGGTGCCGCCTTCTGTGCCGCCGTCGTCATTTTTAAACACCGGGCTTCGCAAATCCTCTTCATCTCCTCCGGTTGCAATGCGAGTTGCATCATGAAAGAGATTGATCACTTCGCCACCCGGGGTCGTGATTACGTTGTTTCCAACCCCAAGTCCCACTTCTTCTACGGCTTCTCGCATGCCTGATGGGACACCTACGAGGTCACCGTTTGGCCCTTTAGCAATACGGCCCAATGGCCCCATAGCTCCAACTGCTCCTTCGGCCATCCCTGCTGCTATTCCACCCAGATCTTCACCATCGCCTACAGCGTTTACCGCGCCGATTCCTGCCCCTACAGCAATCTGAACTCCTTTCCCTGCCACGACAGCAGCACCTTCCACAGCCCCTTGGACTCCTCCTTCAAGGGCAGCCGAACCAATTTTGCCGACGGATATGCCCTCGCCTGCCTGGATTTGTGAGGCAAGCTCAGTCCCTCCTCCCCATAAAGCACCTACGCCCGCTCCAATGGCAGCAGGCGTACAAACGGGACACCGCCCATCGGGGTCAAGCAGATTGGCGGGGTCATTGAAGGTATAGTTGTAGGCGTTCATCGTGAGCAGGCGCGGGTCCTGCTGGAGGAGGGCGCCTGGGCCTTTTTCATCCAGGATCGGATCGGTCGTGCCCCACCGCCCGAGGGCGCTCATGTAGTAGCGGGCACCAGCGTAGTGCAAGCCGGTCTCACCGTCGAGCTCGTGGCCGGTAAAGTCCTCATCGGCGCGGGCGCCCTGCGCGAGGGTGCGGCCGGGCATCTGCAAGCCAAAGGGGTAGGAGTCCTTGCGCTCGACGACCTGCCCGCTCTGGTCGGTCACCGCGCGGATGGAGCCTATAGCCTGTACCGACCACTGTCGGTATGGTCAGTGTGGTAGTAGCGGCGCTCTACATTGCGCCCGGAAGGAATCATCCGCCCGACGGGGGTGCCGCTGGGGAGGGTTACGTTCCAGTAGTCCACCGCGAGATCCTCATTTGGTGACGCTCCACGCGTTACTGTGACACACGGATATCAAGGTAACAACACGGAGCCAGCAGGACACACCTGTAGTCTCAAAGTCCGTACACAATGAGAATCAATATAGTTATGACCATGCCTGCGATTCCAATAACATGGCGAATCACCGTCCATCTCCTGGAAGAGCTGGGTTCGCGGTACTTTAGGTTCCACATCAGACTAAGTGCCAAAACAATTGTCATTAGGGCACCGGCTCCAATCAACTCCAGGTTAGTCATTGTTTTGTCGTAGCTGTTCTTGTCTATCGCGTTGTATCTCTAATAGTTGGCTTTGCACCTCACTTGCCATTTCTTCGATCCAAGCTTCCATCCCTTCAGACGCTTTAGTCTCTGCTGCTTTCTTCGCTATCGTGCCCGTGAGTGCTCCTGACCCTGTCGAGTAGGCACCGAATGAAGTGCAATGGCGCCTCCTCTCGGTCGTATCTCCTCGCCTCCCCCTGGTTCGCATTTCCTGCCAGCAACTCGTATGATGTGCATGCTGCCCGCACAAAACAGCGCAGCCTCACCTGCCGTCTCTCTCCACGACGTCCCCCGCCTATGCGCCGCCTGCTTCTGCTTGCATTGCTCGTTCTCCTGTGTAGCCCCGCTCTTGTCGAGGCGCAGAGTACGCCTTTCGATCGCATGGATGTGTTCGATCTGGAATGGGTCGAGGACCCGCGGATTGCGCCCGATGGCGAGCACATCGTCTACGTACGCCGGGGCATGGACGTGATGGAGGACCGGCGCACATCGGCGCTCTGGATGATGGAAGCCGACGGCTCCAACCACGTCAAGCTCACCGATCGCGATGTGAGCGAGTCGAGTCCGCGCTGGTCGCCCGATGGCTCGCAGATTGCCTACATCGGCGGCACCGAGGACGACGGCGCGCAGATCTTTATCCACACGCTGGAACCCCGGTCGAACGTGCAGCACACCCAGCTCGACAACAGCCCCAGCGGACTCGCGTGGAGTCCCGATGGCTCGCACCTGTCCTTCACGATGCACGTCGACGCAGAGGCGCCGCAGCTGGTGGATCCGCCTGAGGCGCCCGAGGGCGCCGACTGGGCCGACCCGCCCCGCGTTGAGACGCGCTTGAACCACGAGCAAGACGGGAGTGGCATCCGCCCGTTTGGCCACGACCACCTCTTTGTGGTGCGCGCCGATGCTGACGGCGGTCCGCCCCGCCAGCTTACCGGTGGCGACTACGATCATTCGGGGCCTGCGTCCTGGACCGCAGACGGCCGCGCGCTTATCGTATCCGGCAACCGCCACGAGAACGCCACACGCGAGCGCCGCAACACGGAACTGTACCGCGTGGCCCTCGAAAACGGCACCACCACCGCGCTCACCGACCGTTTTGGTCCCGACTACGCGCCCCGCGTCTCCCCCGACGGCGAAACCGTTGCCTACCTCGGCTACGACGACGAGATTCAGACCTACCAGCTCACACGGCTCTACACCATGAATCCCGATGGCTCGGGCGTGCAAGAGGTGGATACAGGGCTGGAGCGCTCCATCAACGGCTTTGTGTGGGATGAAGAGGGCACTGGATTCTACGTGCAGTACGACGACGAAGGCGTGTCGCACCTTGCCCACATCGCCGCCGATGGCACCGTGACCGAGGCCGCCACCGATCTGGGCGGCACCGCGGTCGGACGTCCCTACACCGGCAGCGCCGACTTCTCGGTGGCCAATGACGGCACTATTGCCTTCAATCAGAGCAATCCGTATCGCCCGGCCGAACTTGCCACAACCATGCGCAGCAGCGACGCCTCACGCCTCACCGATCTGAACGGCGCGCTCATGGAGCAGCGCACGCTGGGTCAGGTGGAGGCGATGCGCTACACCTCGACCGCAGACGGACGCGAGCTTCAGGGCTGGGTCGTTACCCCGCCCAATTATGACTCCGACCGCCCGTATCCGCTCCTCGTGGAAATCCACGGCGGCCCCATTGGGCACTACGGGCCGCACTTTGCCCCGGAAATCCAGCTCTACGCGGCGGCGGGATACGTGGTGTTCTACCCGAACGCACGCGGCAGCACCAGCTACGGCGCGGAGTTTGGCAACCTGCTGAAGAATGACTTCTCGGGCGGTGAGTACCAGGACATTATGGACGGCGTAAACGTGTTGGTCGACGACGGCACCGTGTCCGAAGACAGCCTCTACGTTACGGGCGGAAGCGCAGGCGGCACCTCGGCGGCATGGATTACCGGACAAACCGATCGCTTTCAGGCAGCGGCCATCCAGAAGCCGGTTATCAACTGGATCAGCAAGACGCTGGCCGCTGACAACTATTACGGATACGCCAATTATCGCTACCCGGGGCAGCCGTGGCAGAACCCGATGGACTACTGGAACGTCTCGCCCATATCGTTGATGGAGTCGGTGAGCACGCCGTCGATTGTCATCGTAGGGCAGGAAGACCTGCGTACGCCCACCTGGGAGGCCAAGCAGTGGTACCATGGCCTCAAGCTGCGCGGCGTAGATGCGATGTACGTGGAGATGCCGGGCTCGTACCACTTCATCGCCAACCGTCCGAGCCAGCTCATCAGCAAGGTCGACCACGTGCTGGCCTGGTTCGAGCGGTACCGGTAGTCTTTATCTTGATCATTTACCTTCTTCACTTTTAAGAGATGCCCATGCATTCACGCCGTTCGTTCCTCCGTATCGCCAGTACCAGCGCTGCCGCGCTTCCGTTCTTGCCTTCGCTGATCCAGGCCCGCTCATCTGCCCCCTCAGCAGCCAACTTCGAGACGCTGCGCCGCGGAGTGGGCACCTTTACCGGACAGGGCGGCACTATCGGGTGGATGGTGCGCAACGACCGAGCCATCGTCATTGACTCGCAGGTCCCGCAGTCAGCACAAACATGCTGGGACGGCATCGCAGAGCGCAGCAGAGGCGGGCTCGACCTGTTCATCAACACCCACCATCATGGCGATCACACAGGCGGAAACGAGGTGTTTGCCGCGCATACCGACCGGCTGCTGGCCCACGCGAATGTACCCGAGTTGCAGCGCGCTGCATCGGGAGACGACAGCACCCCCACGTATCCCACCGAAACGTACAGCGAACAGTGGTCGAAGCGCCTGGGCGACGAAACCGTTCGCCTGCATCACTACGGTCCGGCGCACACCGGGGGCGACACGGTGATTCACTTTGCAGAGGCGAACGTGGCGCACGTCGGCGACCTGGTGTTCAACCGCGTGTATCCGTTCATCGACATCGATGGCGGCGCGCTCACGACCAACTGGATCAACACCCTCGAAACGCTGCACGACACGTTCGACGACGACACCATCGTGATTCACGGCCACGGCGCCCCCGATGCAGGCATCACCGGCGGACGCGCCGACCTGCTTGTAATGCGCGACTTCCTGGCGGGACTCAACGAGTTTGTGGCCGCCGCCCTTGAGGAGGGGCAATCCGTCGACGAAATTGCCAGTCAAGAGCAGCTGCCAGGCTTCGAAGCATACGCCCGCGAGGACTGGCCCCTGCCGCTGGAGGCGTGCCTGCGCGCCGTGCATCGCGAGCAAACCGGCGGGGGAAACGCCTAAGCTGCGCCTCCCCGCTTACCTCTTTTGGGACTTATCTGCTACCTGCGTCTATGCATTCTCGCTTTCCGATTTCTACCACACTGGTTCTTTTCGCTGCGCTCTTTATCACAGGGTTTGGGCCGCATGCGGTTCAATGGGGACGCGTCGGCCACTCGATTACCGGCGCGGTGGCGCAGCAGCACCTGACCGACACCGCCCGGGCCGAGGTCGAACGCGTCCTTGGCGACATGTCGATCGTTGACGCCACCACCTGGATGGACCGCGTGCGCTCAACCGAGGCGTACGCGCATACTGCGGACTGGCACTGGGTCACGGTGCCGTCGGATACGACCTACGAGGAAACCACCAAAAACCCGAATGGCGACCTTATTGCGGAACTGGAGCGCATGATTGCGGCTCTGCACGAAGGGAATCTCTCACCCGAGGCCGAGCGCGAGCATCTGATGATGGTCATCCACATGATTGGCGACGTGCACCAGCCGCTGCACGTGGGCACGGGGACCGACCGGGGCGGCAACGACGCGCTGGTCGAGTGGATGGGGGAATCCTCAAACTTGCACCGCGTGTGGGACACCGGTATGATTATGTCGTGGCACGACGACTACGCGGTCTGGGCCGATGCCATTAATCATCCCACCGACGCCCAGGTAGACGACTGGCAACGCGCAACCGTGCGGCGCTGGGCCGAGGAATCGATGGATTACCGCGAGGCCGTCTACGACCTGCCCGCCGATCGCCGCATCGGGTGGACCTACCGCAACGAGCGCCTGCCTATGGTCGAGGAGCGACTACTGCAGGCAGGCGTGCGCATTGCGGGCGTGCTAAATGCGATCTATGATGCAGACGATGCATAACGTGGGGGACCTGCAAATCCCTAAAACGGAAGCGCGACGCCCAGCCAGGGAAAGGCGATGAACGAATCAAGGTCATCAGCCAGAGGACGCACCAGCCCAAAGTCTACCGCGAATTTTTCGGGGGCGTACCGCAAACCGAACGACACGAGCCCGTTGACCTCGTCGCCCGAGAAGAAGTAGTTTTCGGAGACCAGATAGAACCGTTGGCTCACCCGGGTCATGCCGCTCACGTTGAAGAACGGCGTGTCGGCGAGCGCCCCGCTTTGATAGCCATATCCGATTCCCGCCGTCAGATTGCGATCTGCGCCGCCGAGTGTGCCCGAAGTGTAGAGTAGCCCCACCGAGGCGGATTCCCCTTCGCCGACTACGCCGCCAAGTACGCCGCCCACGGTAAGGTGCCGGTTCGCGCTGGCATTGGAGAATGACACTTTAGGCAGCACCCAGATCGGAAACACACCTTCGCCAAACAAAAACACGGGGACGGTACCTGCACCAATCGAAAACCGGTCGGATACGCCGTAATTGACGTTGTTGAAGAGGACCCATGTGTTCTGGTAGTACCCGTTCCCCTTGCGCAGCCCGATGGCGCTGGGAGCAAAGAAGTAGCGAGTCGGCTGCGGATTGTCGAACCAGTAGTCACCGTTTCGGATGCGACTGGAATCGATAGACGCGAAGGTTTCGATGTTATCACGTGCGATGCGCACCTCGGTCCCGTCACGGGTAGCCAGCACGACGGCTTCCTCGTTTTCGCGTACCAGCGTGCCGATGTATACGGTGCCTTCGTTCGTCTCGACCCGGTATAGCGTATCCTCAGACGTGGTCTGTGTGGTATCTTGCGCCATGAGCGCGGGCGCAATCGGCCCGGCTATCGCGCCAAGAAGCATGAACAGAGCAAGAACACGAAGCGGACGCGACCACGTTGAAGCTGGTGGAGGCATGAATAGGAGCAGTTGGAAGAGAAAAGTACACGTCTGTTATATACCCGGCTTTCAGAGCCGTGCTGTTGCCGCGTAACGTAACACCCCCAGAGCTACCTGACTGCATATCAATAACTCTCCAGCTAAGCAGAGCGCAGTAGCTTCAAGGAGCAGCAGGCAGTTCATCTACGCTGTTGCGCAGGGCGGCGCGGCTGCGGGCTGTGTTCAGTTTGGGTTTGAGCTGATTCATAATGCCGAAGAGCCCCACTAACACCTTGTTGATGAATATAAAGTGGTGCGACCCCGATGTTTCACGCAGCTTCGAGCCCTCTCGGAAGCATGCTTTGAGCTCGTTGTAGAACGCATCATCGCCAAAGTCGAACGTGTCGCTGCGATAGGGCTGCACGATGAGCCGTCCAAAGCGCTGAAAGAAGGACGCGACACGCTCACGCGTGGCTGTGTTCATGTCGCTATGCAGGATGTCGAGCGTGTGCAGCAGCTCGTGGATCGTGGCCTCGTCATCTTGAATGCGCGCGTTCCACAGCCGCAGCATGTTGTCGCGGAAGTCCTGCGGAAACCGCTTCACACAGCCAAAGTCAATCACGCCCAAGCGTCCATCATCACGAAACAGGAAGTTGCCCGGATGCGCATCCGCATGCAGCGTGCAGTAGTTGCTGGCAATCTGATCGTGCACAAAGTCCCATAGCAGCTGTCCAAAGTGGTCGCGACGGTCTTGTCCGGGTTCGCGGGCCAGAAACTCGTTCATATGATCGCCCGCCACGTGCGTCATGGTGAGCACCGTTTCGGAGGTGTACTCATAGACCGCGCGCGGCGTGACCACATCGTCGTAGTCGTACTGGTCGGCGAAGAATTCGATGTTATCCGCCTCGTTCTCATAGTCCGTCTCCTGCATGAGCATCGAGCGGATCTCCTCGAAGTACGCATCGAGATACGGCCCTTTTACGAGGCGTCCGATGAGGGGGCGCGCCACCTTCAAATCCGACTCAATCGTATTCCGGATGTTGGGGTACTGCACCTTCACGGCCACATCGCGCCCATCCGACAGGGTAGCGCGGTGCACCTGTCCGATGGAAGCGGCCGCCATCGCCTCCCCCTGAAACGTGTCGAATAGCTGCTCCGGGAAGCGCCCCAGGCCGTCGCGGATGCGCTTGCGGACGAGCGCCTGGTTCATGGGCGGCACTTTGTACTGTGCCTGCGCCATCACGTCCATAAACTCATCGGGCAGCACCCCCGTGTCCATGCTCATGGACTGCGCCAGCTTCAGCGCGGTCCCACGCAGCTTGGTGAGCTCCTGGTAGATATCCTCGGCATTTTTGGTGTTCAGCGCCTGTTTCTGGGCTGTTTTGTCGCCCGAGCGGTTCGTGACACGGTCCTTGAGGTAGCGCGCGTAGTTGGCGCCTACCTTCAGCCCGGTCTTGGCAAAGATCTTCCCACGGTCGAGCTTGGACGACGGAAAGCGGTCGTCTGACTCCGAATCAGGCATAAGCTACAGGGGGATGCGAAAGCGGTGGTACAACGAAGAGGTACAATCATCTGTCAAGCGTCACGGGCAGGCGCAAAGATCCGTTCCCGCACAGATGTAAGATTGTCGGTGGGTTCGGGATGCAACCCCGCCGAGCCCACGTGGTGGCTACCGGCTTGCAGCTTTCAACATATCGAAAGGTGTCCTTGCTCAGTGATGGAGGAAACATACCAGTAGTCGGAGACTGGGAGCGCCGCTCAGCGCGGACGTCTCCGGCGGGACTAACCGGAGGAAGCCGGCGACCAGCCCTTGCTTCCGCTGGGTCCAAAGAGACTCTTCGCACAACAGGCATAACCTACAGCCCTCGCTACGCTCCTCAGAATGACGACCACCCGGGTGTGTGAAGGCCATTTTTGCCATGTACCATAAGAGCGCTTCTAACTCACAAACCACTACCAATCAAGATCTTACCCTTCTAAATTTGATGCAACGATCATAACACTTGATGTTTTACTAACAAAGTAGTACTATTGTTATGCATAGTACCAAGAATCAACCCGCAGAGTCGCATGCGCAAACGATCGCTCACCTCGCTTGGCGAGACTGAAATGGAAGTACTGCACCACGTGTGGGCGCTGGAGGAAGCCACCGTGGCCGACGTCCGCGAACGCATGTTAGAGGAGCGCGAGGTGGCCTACACCACCGTCATGACCGTCCTGAAGAACCTGGCAGAGAAGGGCTACCTGCAGTACCGCAAAGAAGGCGTAGCCTACGTGTACTCTCCGGCCCGCTCGGCGCAAGACGTACAGCGCAGCCTGCTGGGCGATCTCCTAAAGAAGGTGTTCAACGGCTCGCCGCAATCGCTGGCGCAGGCGCTGGTGCAGCAGGAAGAGCTCTCCGACGACGATCTCGCTGACATTCGCGCCATGATCGACCAGATGGACGATGCTGATGATTAACCTGATGGATGTTCTCCTTCACCTGGATGCGCTGGGGCGCTTCGTCGTTCATGCGGTGGCCGGTCCCGTCGTGCTGTGGACGCTCATGGCGGGGGCTGCATGGGGCGGGCTTCGATTGCTGCCGGGCCGTCCGCTTGTGCAGTACTGGGCGCGCGTAGGTGTGCTGCTGGCCCTGCCGCTCGGCCTCGCGGCTGCACTCCTTGACATAGGACTTTTTGCCGCGCCTCTTGGCTCCGTCTCCGACGTTCCCTGGCTGAGCCGCACGCTTGCCCCTATCGTCGTAGACGGGATCTCGACCGATGCCTCGCCAGCGTGGCGCGGGCTGTTTGTGGGCGTGGGCATAGGCGCTGTTGGAGCCGCTGGGGCTGCCGTTGTGGCGCTTGCCCGGTTGGCTGGCGATGCCTATGCACTCCGTCGGTTTGGTGCTGCGCATCCCCCCAACGCCCCTGCATGGGTACAGGAACAGGTGCACACGCAGGCCCAGGCACTGGGCATCACTCGTCCGGTGTCTGTGTGCTGTGCGCCCGACATTGCGGTGCCCATGACGGTAGGCGGACGGCATCCGCGCTTATTCTTGCCCGCCTCCCTCCTTGCGGATCAACAGGCGCTTGCCATGACCCTGACGCACGAACTGGTGCATGTGCAGCGCTTCGATTACGTGGTTCATGTCCTGGTGCGTATGGTCCGCGCGCTGTTCGTGTCCCATCCGCTGGTGCATGTCTACGCTCGCGCTGTGGCCACGCACCGCGAGCGCGCCTGCGATGCGTCGGTGCTGGCGACCCCACACGTGCATCGCAAAACCTACGCGGCTCTGCTGCTGCAATGGACGCAGCGCACCGCTTCTGCCCCACCCTCTGCGCTTGGACTCGCCTATTCATCGTCTACCCTTAAATCGCGTATTTCTGCTATGATGTCGCATACGTCAACATCCCGCCCCGCGCTAAGCTTTGTGCTGAGCGCGCTCCTTCTCGTAACCACCTTCACGCTCATGGCCTGCAGCGACGTAGGCACCGAAGAGCCCCCCGACGCCCCCGCGCCCGATGCACCTGTGCCTCCCGCTGAGATCGATACCCAGCCGCAGTTGGATGGCGGCATGCAAGCCCTCTACAGTGCCATAACGTATCCTGAGATTGCCCAAGAGCATGGCGTAGAGGGCCGCGTGGTCGTGCAGTTTGTGGTCGCTCCTGATGGCACGCCGACCGAGCTAACCGTTCTGAATGCTGATGTAGAGGGTGAGGGCCCTACGCCTCCCGAGGCCGCCGCGCAGTCAATGGAAGACGCCGCCCTGGAGGCCGTCCGCAGTATGACCTTTACACCTGGCGAGCACGAGGGGCAAGCTGTGAACGCACAGATGGCCGTGCCCATCCGGTTTCAGCTTCCGGAGTAGCCCATGGCGCCCAACTGGACCAAAAACAACCGCGCAGCGGCTCGTGTCTATAACGGGTCGCTGCGCGGTTGCGCGTTTTATAGCTGCTTGATACGTTACGATGCGATCGTTTCTTTCTTGCCGATCCCAGCGCAGCTATGCACCGTTCTTACGGAATGATACGGTTTGCCCTGTTCCTGACCACCGCTTTTCTGTTTTTAGGAACCGGATGTACCACCACTCAGCCCGCTGACTCGGAGCCTGAAGATATATTTGTCCTCAAGGAGGCACTCGCTGCAATGCCCCCACTTCCCAAAGATGCCGGGGTCTACTTCGAATATCAGGTCGCTCCCGTTCCTCGCATTGTAGGCGGACTCAACGCTGTTCTCGATTCCATTGCCATTGCCCCTAACGCCCAGATCGAATCTGCAGGCCGCGTGGTCATCTCTTTCATCGTAGGTCCCGATGGCACGCTATTCGAACCCACCATCAAACAATCGCTCAACCCCTATCTCGATGCAGCTGCTCTGCGCGCACTGAACGCAGTGCAGTGGGTGCCGGGCGGATTTCGCGGACATGCAGTGTTCACGCGGTCCGAAGTTGCCATCTCATTCAGCGCGATTCGCGTAAACGCATAGCGATAGCGGCCCTGGCATCTGTTTTTGATGCATCCGGCGCCGCACGGATCGGTCGCCCCGGCTGCTCGTTGCGCTCCGTGTGTACGTCATAGCTTCCACGGGGTTATTCTACATATTATGGATACGACACATCGCGGCATAGCTTCCACATGCTGGACGGCAACGCCGTTGGTTCTTGCGCTGCTCGCTTGGGGGTTAGTCGGATGCGGAGGCGGTGCCATGGAGAGCGTAACCTACACCGCCGACAACGCCCCGGTTGTCTACCGATCGGTGCCCGATAGCGTCACCATCCACACACGTAGCGAGGTCAACACCGGCCCCGAGATTGACGGCGGACGCGCGGCCCTGGTCCGCCAGATCGACTACCCCAGCGATGCCTTTGACGATGGCACCGAGGGCCAGGTGCGCGTGTCACTCGTCATTGGCTCCGACGGACGCGTGTACCAGCCCGACATCTTATCGTCGGTGGCGCCCTCGATCGACCGCGAGGCGCTACGCGTCTTGCAAGCCGTCGACTGGGCACCCGGGCGCTCTGGAGGGCAGCCCGTGTACGTGCAGACCGAAATCGCGGTGCCCTTCCGACTGGCCGAGCACCAGCCCGCTCAAGATATGCCCCGTCCCCCGCAACAACAGCAGCCGCGTCCGCCCCGCTACTAAAGGAACCGGCACAGCAACGGCATCCCCAGCACGTTACGTTCGCCGGATACGCGGGTCTGTATAGCCCCGTCGTACCTCGTGCTTGTGTGGCTAACGTGCACTCATGTCATGACTATGTCCCATTCGTCTTCGTCTCCCACATCTAATGAGCCGCCCCCAGCCTACGTGCACACCCGAGCCGGGCAGCGCGTTGCAGTTGCACTTCACGAGCCCGAGGCTTCGCTCGCTGAGCGCGTGCCCGAAGCTTTTGTGCAGGACCTCTGGGCCCAGCAGCACCTGAACACCGATCGCTGCCACACGGTCGACGGCGCACCGGTGCAGATCTTATCGCCGGGCACGCTCAACACCGATGCCGGGCCCGACTTTCGCGATGCGCACCTTCGCATTGGCGACGTCACCTGGCACGGCGATGTCGAGATCCACAACCAGTCGCACGGGTGGCGCGCCCACCAGCATCAAGACGACCCGCGCTACAACAGCGTGGTCTTGCACGTCACGCTTACGACCGACATGTGGACGGGCCGCCTGACACGCGCCGACGGCTCGCCGCTACCCGAGTTGGTGTTGGAGCGCGTCCTGAATCAGCCGCTTCGTGCGGCGCTGCATCGCTTTCTTACGCATACCGATACGCCCATCGTATGCGCGGCGCAGTGGCCGCAGGTGGATGCAACGCTTCGCTCGGCCTGGATGCGTGAACTGGGCCGCAAGCGGCTAAAGCAGAAAGCAGACGCACTCGGCACTCCGCTGGAAGACGCCCTGTTCGAGCGTCTCTGCGCAGGCATGGGCTACGCCAAGAACGACAGCCCCATGAGCGACCTGGCAGCGCGGTGTCCGCTCGCGCTGCTCCAGTCCCTACCCGATGCATCCACCATCGAAGCGGCCTTTCTGGGCTGGGCGGGCCTGCTGCCCGACCCGGCAACGCTTGTCGAGGCCGAGCGCTCGACTGTGGATTACATCATGCGCCTGCGCGACCGGTTTCGGCGCATGCGATCTCGACACGATGCGCGCCCGCTTCCTGCTGAGCAATGGACGTTCTTCCGCCTCCGCCCGAACAATTTCCCAGCCCTGCGGCTGGCTCAGGTGGCCCAGTGGGTGGCTCCGGGCGGATGGCTGCGTACCGACCCGCTGGGATCCCTTGATAACGCAGTCCGCACAGAGAATCCGAAGGCCGCGCTGCACGAGCTGCTCGCCAGCACGCCCGGCGACTTCTGGACAACCCACCGCCGCCTCGATCGCACCTCGAAGCCATACGATCCGACCCTGGGCACCAGCCGCCGCAACACGCTCATCTTGAACGCGCTGGTGCCGGTGCTCATGTGCATGGCCCGTACCGATGCCTCACTACGGAATGCAATCGACCGGTTGCTGGAGCGCCTGCCTACCACCACCGACCGCATAACGCGGCTGTTTCGTGATCTGGATACGCGTCCGCAGAGCGCGGTGGAGGCCCAGGGAGCCCATCAGCTCTACCGGACGCTTTGCAGCGAGGGGCGCTGTTTGCAGTGTGCCGTGGGTCAGACGATCCTCACGCGCAATTCGTAGCAGCGGGCGCTGCTTGTATATACGTTGGGAGGTGCGACGCTCTCAAGAAATGACGCCCTACTCTATGCTCATCCGCATTGTGCGCCTCACGCTCGACCCTGCCCATGTGGATGCGTTCCGCGACCACTTCAAATCGGTCGCCCCGCGCATCCGCGAGTTTGACGGATGCGACCACCTGGAGCTATGGACGGATGCAACGTATCCGAACGTGGTCATTACGCACAGCCACTGGGCCGATGACAACGCGCTGCAGGCGTACCGAGCGAGTGCGCTGTTTCGCTCGGCATGGGCCACGGTCAAACCGCTGTTTGCAGCCCGGCCTCAGGCGTTCAGTGCCGAGGTGGCTCACCCTGCATCGGATATCGAAGCGGCGCGTCTTGACGCCTGATGCGCTGTTAGACGCGACGCATTACGACTGCTCCGACTACAGGCGTCCATTCAGCGCAGCGCTCATGGTGCGCATCGGCTGGTTTTCCATGCGCCGGTAGATGTACGGCGACGTGTACGACTCCGATTCCGGCACAATGCGCGTGGGCTCAGGATTTCCTGTCACGGCGGCGTACACGCGCTCGGTGACGCTGCGATAGTTCTGGCTGAGCATGCGCTGCTCGGTGACAAGACGCCCGTACTGGCGGCTCAATGTGCGGTAATCGGTATCCGCGCTCAGGCTCTCCACAAGCGCCCGGTGCGTTTCGAGCGTCTCGCGATGCGACGCCACCAGGTCTGCGTAGCGCTCGGCCAGCGGCTGAAGATCGGCATTGGTGGATGCCGCGGTTTGCAGGACATCGAGCTCGCCTTCAGCACGTGTCAGGTCGTTGGTAAACTGGCTGTTGGCCTGCTGCATCTGCGCGTAGGTGCGCGCCTCGGTGTCGTAGCCGCCATAGGTACGGCAGCCCGTCAGGAGAAGCATGAGCGCCAGAACACCAAGAATTGGGACGTGCGAGCGGGTGGTGAAAGCAAACATAGGAGCGCGTCGTCGAGAGCAGTGAGACTAACCAGGACTTACACTATACACAGAACGTAGCCACGGTGTCGACCTGAACCGATGGTTTCACCGTGTTTTTCACGGTTGGAGAATGGTTACTGTGGAGGACACAAGCAGACTCATAAAAGAGGCGGACCCAGGCTGTAAGAGCCAGATCCGCCGGATTTTGTCTCCTAAATGGCAAGCTCCTCCTACCGGGCACGACGGCTGGGGATGTACGCGGGACCGCCATTGAACCCGACGTAGGTGAATTCGTCATTCTCTTGGAAGATCACGTTGTACTTCACGTTCAGATCCAGGTCAAATCCACGGGAGAGCGGGATGCGGAGTCCCAGTCGAGGCGCGATTCCAATCTCTGTGGAGTTCTCTGCGGCATTGATGAAATAGGGGCCGCCCTCGGCTCCGATATATGGCTGCACACCAGTGAGCGAGAAGTTGTATTTTGCGGCGAGATGAACGGGGATGATGTCTACATCAGGAGCGCCGCCTTCGCTGGTGAACTGATGGTATCCCCCTGCAACGCCGATGAAGAAGGATCTCGAAGCGCGGTAGTAGTAGCCGCCATCAATGGCCAGTCCTGTCTTGTACGCATCCGCCTGTTCGCCCGTGACGAATTGGGGGCCGCCGTTAAAGTAGAGCTGATGCTGCCAGTACCGCGTCTGAGCAGTGCCCTCTTCTGGGCTGGTGGCCACAAAGAGAAGAAGAGCGGTAGCAAGGAGTCCGAGTCGTTTCATGAGAAGCAAGGGGTTAGTGAGTATGTCTGTTTGAAGCCTCTCAACGAAGGGCTGCACGTCGGGTTGTACCGCATCCGTGCATTGCCCAGAAATTGAAACAGCACTTCGGATTTTGGTAGTGGATAGACGTTAAGTGATAGCTTTTCAGACAGGAATTTTCCCTGGGGCGAACGGTCCCCCGTTCGTCCTGCCAGCCGCACCGGAGACATCCATGCTTAGGGCGTTTCATGGTTATGTAGGGCTGACCTTGGCATTCGTCTGGTACAGCGTTTAAGGATTCCTCGGGAAAAGAATATATGGATTGAGGTATTCATAAAAGCCCTGTTGATTACCAAGTTGCGTTATAAAAGCCTTCAAAAAAAATGCTCGTCTCACGTCATAAAACGTTAACGCGCTGAGTCCTCAGCCTTGCTCAATGTCCATTTCGTGCTTCCCAGCGGCGCTTCTTTCTTTCAGTTCCGTACACTCTTTCTTCGGCCCTCTGCGGCTCTATGCCTCGATATCAGGCCATTTGGGACATATAGTAAAAGATTTGGGACGCAGGCGAAAGCATATGTCTCGCCAAGCAGGTACGTTTTAGCATAAGCCCTATAGCTGGTGACGCTTGCACGTAGGAGAGAACACAACGTCTCAGGAATCCCTGTTTCCGTAGTGGTCTCCACACATGCCTTCCTCCTGGATGTACGCAATACAATCGCCAGGTACATGCTGCTCCGTGCACCTGCTGCCCTTTTGCTTTCTTTTTTACGATGGCCTTATGACTCACGCTCTTGCTACTCACGCTGTTACTACTTGCGCGAGGAACAACCGCTTGCCCGTTCCGCAAACTTCGCACGCAGCCTACGGGATACGATGGATGCGTCTTGTGCTGGTGCCATTGGTGCTGGTGCTATTGATCGGGATGAGTACGTCTGTGCACGCCCAGCAGATTTTCGATACTGCTGGTGAGTACACCTACACTGCGCCATCGAATGGGGTGTTGACCATAAAGGCGCGTGGCGCAGATGGGGCCCTGAGCACAACCACCAGTACGGGAGGCGGGGCAGGCGCTACCGTTGAGGCCGCATTCGCGGTGCAATCAGGGGATGTCCTGACCGTCATCGTCGGAGAACCAGGAGAGCCGTTTGGTCCGGGCCGGGGCGGAGGGGGAGGAGGCTCGGCAGTCATTGCAACGCGCAATGGGAGTAAGACGCTTCTGGTAGCGGCAGGAGCGGGCGGTGGAGGCGGCACCACAACAGGCGGGGGCGGGCAGGCAACACTCGCGTCGAGCGGTCGCGGTGGGGCAGCAGGAAGCGGAAACGACCCGCAAAGCGGTGGGGGCGGTGCAGGAGGGGGCGGTTTCGGTGATGCAGGCAGTGACCCGACCGGAGCACAGGCCTTTGCTGAAGGTGGAGAAGCAGGAACGCTAAATGGCCTTAGCAGCGGAGGTCGGGATGGGGGGCTGAACGGAAGTGCAGGTGGCGCAGGATTTGGCGGCGGAGGCGGCGGAGACTTGGGCGGTGGCGGTGGCGGTGGTTTCGTCGGCGGTGATGGAGGGAATGGAGGCGATGTGCCGCGTGAACCCGGCCAAGGAGGAGGCTCTTTCGTCGAAGTAGAGGCTTCAGAGTTTGCCGGTACCGTTCTCGCACAAGTTGATGGCGGAAACGGAGCCGGAAGCGGGCGGGAC
>CAJXLX010000060.1 GCA_913056335.1 uncultured Rhodothermaceae bacterium | reverse complement strand
GAGCTGGTCGGTGTCGCGCATGTCGAGATACGAGGTGGAGGGCTGCACGCCGATGTAGAACTGTCCCGGATGCAGCATCGCGCGGGTGCGGCCCGCAATTTCCTGCTGGGCGGCATCGGTCACGCGGCCGGTCCACTGGATTTCGCTGGGATGCCCGTCGGCGTTGCCCTCGGTAGGCACGCGCACCGACACGTTACTATCGGCGCTGAGGGTGGTGTCTTGCTCCAGCAGCGTGCTGTACTCGTATCCGCTCATCGGACCGAACTGGTAGTCATCGTATCCGGGCGGCTGGTACCGGGTGCTGCTTTGACGCACACGCAGAAACGCGGAGGCGCCGGGCAGTCCCGCCCCAAAGAGGTAGCGCGCAGAGAGCGTGCCCTCGAAGAAGTCGCCCGCAACGTATGCATCGGCGGCGCTGGTGGCCTCCACGGTGAAGGCTGCCTGGCGAAACGATTCGATCTGAAACGTACCGCTGGCGATGCCTTCGCGGTTCCAGCGTCGCTCGGCGGTGAGCGTGGTATCATCGACCAGGCCCACCTGCACGTCGTAGTCGCCCTGGGCGGCGCCGCGCGGCGCGCGCCACGTGGTGTCGAAGCTGCCCTGGTCCGAGGCCGCAAGCCGTTCATCGAGGACGACCTCATCGCGCGGGTCATGCACCACCAACCGCAGCGAGTCGGCAATGGGCCGCCAGTCGCGGTCGGTGCGGCTGCGCAGAATGCCTTTGATATGCACCGTATCGCCCGCTTTGTAGAGTCCACGATCGGTAAAGATGGTGCCGGTGCGCGTCACCGGCTCGGGGCGCCAATCGCTCCGGATTCCAAAACGGTACGCCCGAATCCCGCTTCCATACTCGCTGCTGGTGAAGGCGAGGTCGCCCTCGTGCTCCACAATTGCAAACAGATCGGGGACGCCTTCATCGTGGTCAGGGAGCAGCTCCGTCCAGCCGGGGAAAGTGGCACGTCCGTCGGCGCTGGTGGTGCCGGTCCACAGCACCGTGTTCGCCGCATCCCGGATTTCGACCGCGGCATCGGCAACGGGCTCCGCCTGGTCGAGCGTGGTCACGAGCAGCAGGCTCTGGTGCGGACTAAACTTGGCGGTGAGGCCCAGGTCGGTGTACTGTGCCAGCCCGCGGTGGGTGTTGGGGCCGTCCGAGGTGCGGTCGTAGTTCAACTGCCACCCCACGATGCCCTGCCCGCTCGTCAAAAGAGAGTCGAAGCGAAGCGATATGGTGCGGCGTTCGGTGCGCGATTCGTCGAGCGTCCATGTGCGCTGAATCGGCACAGGGTCCTCGGCTTCCTCGCGATACGAGCGGTCGTACGTCTGATATGCAGGCACAATCTCATCGCGTGTGATGAGTTCGGCTCCAATACGAGCTTCCGTCACATTCACATAGCGCACGGGAAGCGCCCGTTCCTGGTTGGATTCGACGAGCATCGCACCGTCGGGCACCTGTAGCGACGGCGCATAGGCGCGCGTCTCGAACGTGCGTTCGGTTGCCAGAAGCGACTGCCCGAAGCGGTCGGTGAGGTTTTCGATGCGGAGCGTGTAGTTGGTTTCGGCCTGGAGCGGCACCGAGATCGTGTGCTCGGTCGAGGTGTAGCCGTCGCGTGCGCCGGTGCCGGGCGGCCACTCGATGGCGGGCTCCATCGAGAGGGCCGCGCGTAGATCGCCGAAGCGTACGGGCGTGCTAAAGAGCAGCGTGAGCCCTTGGTCGGGCGCAAAGCGGCCCTGGTCGTCGGGGTACTGCCAGCTGGATTGGTCGAGCGCCTGCAGCGCAAGCGGCGGGTACGTGCGGAACTGGAGGCGCGTGGTATCGGCCGTGCCCAGCGGTCCGGCGGTGGTGGGCAGGCCGGCAGCGGCGGTGAGCGTGTACTCGGTGCTCTGTGCGAGTTCGGTGCTAAGCGGAAGTACGAGCGTGCTATCGCCGTCGTTTTCGGCGAGGCCAATGGGCAGGCGATCGGAATCGAGGAAGCGCTGCGCGGCGGTAGCATCCACCGGCAGGTTGAAGCGCAGACGTAGCGGCTGGTCGAGCGGGGCAAAGCGCTCGCCATCGCTGGGCCTGGTAGACACGATCTGCGGACGCACGGTCTCGAACGTCCAGGTGTACGGTTCTTGCATCTGCTCGCCCTCGGTGGAGGTGAGCACCGGGTGCACCGTGACGGTAAACGCCGTAGCGGGCGGCAGGTCGTCGTTGGGCGTAAACACGAGGGTCTGCGTGCCCTCCCATCGGAAGGCCCCCTCCACCGCAGGCTCGACGGTAAGTGCTGAATCGGGCGGGGCCTCGGTCTCCCCCAGGGCCACCATGGGTCGACTGAATGTGGCGGTGATGGCCTGGCGCGGCTGGTACCGGGTGCGCGTGCCGCGTGGGCTGACGCTGAGGAGGCGCAGCGGGCCGTCGAGCGTGGGGGTAAACCGCTCAGTTACGGCGCGGTCGCTCAGGGAGTCGGGGGCCTCGCTGGTCGAAGACGACGATCCGCCGCATCCCCCCAAAAACAGACCGAGCAGAAGCCCGCCAAGTAGCACGGGCCAATCAAAACGAAGCGACATGGGCATACGGGTCGGTAGGGCGCAGATAGCAGGTTTGTTGCAAGGTAGCATGCACGCCCCTCGAATGCGAATGCATTACGATGGCGCCGGGCCATAGCGATTCGGACCGTCGGTGCCCGGTGCAAAGAGCATGTAGAGCGCAAACAGGAAGCTGGCCAACGGAATGAGCATGACAAGGTAGAACCATCCCGAAAGGTCCAGGTCATGCAGGCGTTTAATGGATACGAAGACCAGGAGCACTGCCGCGACTGCATAGACAACCACCATAGCAGCGACGCCCAAAAGAAAAAGGCCCTCGCCGCCCACAAGTTCTTCTGTGATCAGGAGTGTGGCTGTGAGGCCCGCAAGCGCGACGAAGAGCACGGCCATAATCGCGATTGACTGCAGAAAGTGCGCCAACCGCCCCAGGCGGCCCCGAAACGAGAAAAGCGACGGACTCGGTTCGTAGTGCGGGCTGTCTTTATAACGGGCTTCCTGTGCCGCTGTCGACCCGGTGGGCGGAGGCTGGTCCGAGCCGTTCCAATGGCGTTCGTTGCGAAACATGCCGTACTCTGCGGCCTCGCGGAGGCTGGCCCCAGGCTGCAACGGGGCGCCTTCGGGGGCCAGCAGACCGGGGACGTTCTGGGCCTCGCGCCATTCGTTGAGTTCGTCGTTCCACACGAGCGTATCCGGCTCGACGAGTCCGTCATTGACCTCGCGCAGGAACTCTTTATCGGTAAACGGCCCGTGCTGGGTGCCGTTGGTGCTGTAGTACCACATGAGAGGGTGTATATCAGGAGGCGTCTGGAATGATATGAAGTACTGTCAATGTATCAACGAAGTGCAGAAAACGCAATGCCCTAAGCCACCTATGCTATCACAAATTACCGCGGCGGATCTTGCTCTGATGCCATGCCGTCGCATCTCACCTGTTGTCTCGTACACGTTTTCTGGACTGAACGCCCGCTCATGGCTTCCTCTGAAACCGCCTCGCCCGGCGCCGCCTCCGTCGACTGGCACGGCATCCTCGATTTCCTGCGTCGCGCCGAACAGCTCAAGGATACGCTCCGCTCCGGCTACACGCAAGAGGGTCGCCAGGAGAGTGTGGCGGCCCACACGTGGCGCCTGTGCCTGATGGCCGTGCTTCTGCAGGATCGGTTTCCGGAGGTCGACGGCCTGCGCCTCATCAAGATGTGCCTAATTCACGACTTGGGCGAGGCCATTCATGGTGACATTCCCGCGCCCGATCAGTCCGGCACCGGCGACAAAGCGACCCAGGAGCATCGCGACTTCCAGACGCTCATCGCGCCGTTGCCCACGCATCACCAGGATGAGTTTATGGCGCTGTGGGAGGAGTACGAAGCCGCCACCTCGCCCGAGGCGCAGCTCGCGAAAGGCCTCGACAAGCTCGAAACGCTACTCCAGCACACGCAGGGCAACAATCCGCCCGATTTCGACTATCGCTTCAATCTGGAGTACGGGCGCGCCTACACCGATGCCCATCCGCTGCTTGCTGAAATTCGCGATGCTATTGATGCCGAAACCAAGCGCCGCGCCGAGGAAAGCGAGTAGCGCAGCCTGCATCTATGAGACCAACGGCTTCTGTTCGCCCCCGGAGACGTCCGCGCTGGGGGACGCTTCCAGTCTCTGGCTACTGGGATATCTCCTCCATCACTTAGTGTTGAACCGCCATCCGACATAAAATACACGCCTCCTGCGTCCGACGGTCCCCCGTCGGATATCCACAACAAGAGATGCCCCTGCGCTTCCAATAACGACGCAATAACACGTTCCGGTTGCTTCCGTCCCCAGCAGATTGCCCCTCTACTCACGTAACCAACCCGCAACAGGCCCCGTACAAGGAACCTGTTGCCCTCTCGCATGCGTGTTGCAACATGCGTATGTGTATGCTTCACCTGTAGTACAGACCACCAACCGTTATGTCTACAACCGCCGCCTCCGACACGCCCGCCATTCGCCTGCGCCGCAGCGACGAGCGCGGGTTTGAGGACATGGGCTGGACCGACAACTGGATGACGTTCTCCTTTGCGAACTACCACGATCCCGAGTGGGTGCACTTTGGCCCGCTGCGGGTAATGGTCGAGAACCACATCCAGCCGCACGAAGGCTTCGGCGCGCATCCGCACCGTGATGCGGAGATTCTGACATACGTATCCTCGGGTACGCTCACGCATGGCGACAACAACGGCCACACGGCCGAAATCACTGCGGGCGAGATGCAACTCATCAGCGCCGGAAGCCAGGGCATGGTGCACTCCGAAGAAAACCGGCACGACACCGTCGAGCACAACTACCAAATGTGGTTTGTGCCCGACCGCACTGGCACCGATTTCTACTACGGACAGACGCACTACACGCCCGCCCAGCGCCAGGGGCAGTTTCGGTGCTACGTCTCGCCCGGCGGACGCGAAGGCACCATGCCCATCAACACCGATGCCTTTATCTATGCTGGACTTTTTGCTCCGGGCGACACCGCCACGCATCTCCTTGACACCGGACGCGGGGCGTGGGTGCAGGTGGTCGAGGGTGAACTCACCATAGAAACGGGCCCCGACACTCTCACCCTGCACGCCGGGGATGGCGTCGGTCTTACCAATACAGACGCCGTTCGCATAGCCGCCAAAGCCGATAGCGAGGTGCTGCTGTTCGACGTGCGCATGAACGTGAACCGCCTATGGACGTAGCCCGTGCTGGGCGTCGTGCCCGAACCGGCTACGCCTCGTCAATGGCCGCCTCCAGGCGGTTTGTGTGGCTGTCGTAATCCGGACGGTTGTTGGCGTGCGGGGCGTTCATCAGCGGCGAGGAGACGATAAAGTCCGCCGAGGTCCGGTTGCAGGCCACCGGGATATTCCACACCACCGCAATCCGCAGCAGCGCTTTGACGTCGGGGTCGTGCGGCTGGGGCTGGAGCGGATCCCAGAAGAAGATCATCGCGTCGATGGTCCCCGATGTAATGAGCGCCCCGATCTGCTGATCGCCGCCCAAGGGACCGCTCTGCAGCTTGTTCACGGTGAGGCCCAGCTTTTCTTCCAGCAAGCGCCCGGTGGTACCGGTGGCATACAACGTGTGCGTGCGGAGCAGATCGCGGTTGTACTCGACCCAGTCGAGCAGATCGTTCTTCCGATTGTCGTGCGCCACCAGCGCAATGTGCCGCGTGGCCGAGGAGGTCTCTTGCGTTTCCATAATAGCCCGTGGGCTGTAATGAGTATGCAGTGTGCCGAGGGGCGCACGATAGCATCGCAGCTACGCGCCCCACCAACCGGCCCATTGTTGCGCGCTGCAATCCCATCTGCCGAATAGTGATTCCTCGCTGCCGAATTGTAAGCACTTCCTGCTCAAATTCTTGTCGTTTCCTTCACGTTCCGCATGTAGAAAGCGCTCCCACAATTGGAAAAGGGAGCAGGTGCGTGAATCGGACTTATTTGGTTGGATACGCAGGGGCTGCTCGTGGTGCCCGGTACGCGACAGCCCCCGCAGGCTGAATGCTCCGCTCCAACGGCCAGGTCTCATCGTCCGCTTCTCGTGCCCGTTTCCATGCATCCTCACATCGCATAGGTTGGCGTTGCAATGCGTTCCCCGGCAGCAGGTGCGGAATGAGAGGCAATGCACTACGATGCTTTCCCGCAAAGACGCTCCATAGCCGAGGAACTCGTGCCGAACGCTGTCGGCACCGTCGGTGTCAGGTCCTGTAGTTAATCTCACCGTATCACATCGGGAGAGGAGACAGAGGTGAGGGAATGCGGGCCTGTGAGAAGAGTGCGAGCTACGAACGGGAAATGCCCCCCTCCGTTTACATTGGCCAGATAAACAGATAAAAGCAGACCCCTCTGCATCTAACGGCCCCCCGTTGGATGCACACGACAGAGACGCTCCGGCGTCCCCTGTATCAATGCACCGCCTCCTGAAACGTCATCATTCGCCATCAATTTGTTGCCCGCATGCCTACCGCTGCCGACTGGATCGACCACCTCGACCTGGAGCCGCTTCCCGAAGAAGGCGGTCTCTACCGCGAAATCTACCGTGCTGACGAGTCCATTGCTGCCGACGCGCTGCCCAAACGCTTCGAGGGCGATCGTCCGTTTAGCACCTCCATCTATTATCTGCTGGAACCCCCTGAATTTTCGGCGTTTCATCGCATCCAACAAGAAGAAATCTGGCACTTTTACGACGGCACCTCGTGCACGCTGCACATCATCAACCCCGAGACCGGCACGCTGTCGCAGCCCACGCTCGGGCGCGACATGGCCGCGGGTGAGCAGCTTCAGGTTGTGATACCTCGTGGACACCTGTTCGCCGCGACTGTAAACGACCCCGCCGGGTACGCTTTAGCTGGATGCACCGTCGCGCCCGGCTTTGCCTTCGCCGACTTTGAGGCGCCTGCCCGCAAGGCGCTTGTGCAGCGCTATCCACACCACACCAATCTCATCACCCAGCTCACGCGATAATTGCTTTTCTGCATGACTGATCTTCTGTTTCTTCTGGCGGGCGTTGTCCTGCTCAGTCTGGGCGGCGAGGGCCTCATTCGAGGGGCGCTTGCTGCCGCTGATCGCATCGGGCTTTCGCCACTCTTGAGCGGACTCCTCATCGTGGGCATGGGCACCTCGGCGCCCGAGTTGGCAGTGTCGGTGGATGCGGCGCTCTCTCAGCGGCCCGACATCGCGGTCGGAAACGTGGTAGGCAGTAACATCAGCAACATCTTGCTTATCCTGGGCACCTGCGCGCTGATTTCTCCCATTGCGGTGCCGCCCACCAGTCTCTCGCGCGATGCTCTGGCCATGGTCGGCGCTACTGCGCTGACCATGCTCCTGATGGCAACCGGCGCCGTGCTCACCCGCCTCGACGCGCTCCTCTTGTTGGCCGTCCTGGCTGGATACCTGGTGTGGGCCTATCAGAGCGAGCGCGCGCTCTATGCGGCCTCGGCCACCGTGTACGACGACGCCACATCGTCCTCGTCGCTCTCGACCGGATGGATGCTGCTGTACATCGTTGGAGGGCTTGGGCTGCTCGTTGGCGGATCGCAGGTGCTGCTGCGCGGCGCAGTCGGCATTGCCACCCTGTTTGGCCTCTCCGAGGCCGTAATTGGGCTGACCATCGTGGCGGTGGGCACGTCGCTGCCCGAGCTTGCTGTGTCTACCATTGCCGCGCTGCGCGGACAGGCCGAAGTGGCGGTGGGCAACGTGCTGGGCAGCAACATTTTCAACCTGTTGGGGATTCTGGGCGTCTCCGCCGCTGCGCTGCCCCTTGGCATTCCTGAACGGGTCTTGGCCATAGACCAGTGGGTCATGGGCGGCACTACTCTGGTACTGCTTGCGTTCCTGTTCACCGGACGGCGCCTTACGCGGATCGAAGGCACGCTGCTATTTGGCGGATACATCGCCTACATTGCGCTGAGTGTAATCGTTTGAGCATAGCCTCCTGCAACGGATCCTGATCCCACGTTAGAGGTGTACACACACGATATCACTTGACCCTCTACTCAAGACGTTCCCTCTGATTGTATGTCGTCCTCCTCTCGTCGCACTGAGTATCCCGACTGGGCATCTTCCTCGGCTGTCGCCATGGCCGATGTGGACACCCGCGCTACGTTTATTCTGCGCACCTACCTGCACCTGGCCAGTGCGGTGGTTGGGTGTGTGGCCGTGCTGTACGGCCTCTTCTCACTGGGACTGGCCGAGCCCATTGCTCGCGGTATGCTCAGTATAAGCTGGCTCATTCCCATGGGCGGTTTCATCCTGATTAACTGGCTCGCCAGCCGCGCTGCCCACCAGGCGCAAGACCTGGGCACACAGTACCTGGCACTGGCCGGGTTCGTGGTGGCCCAGGCGCTCATTCTGGTGCCGCTGCTCTTCATGGCGCAGATGATGGCGCCCGGTGTCATTGAAAGCGCGGCCTCCGTCACCCTGCTTGGCTTCCTCGGACTCACCTTCATTGCGTTCTACACGCGCAAGGACTTTTCCTTTCTGCGCAGCCTCCTCATCTGGGGCGGCGTGGGCGCGCTGGTGCTCATTGTAGGCGGCTCGCTCTTCGGATACGAGTTGGGCACCTTCTTCGCCGTGGGCATGGTCGTATTTGCGGGCGCTGCGATCCTCTACGACACCTCCAACGTGCTGCATCACTACCCCGAAGACCGCTACGTGGCGGCGTCGCTGGAGCTCTTCGCCTCGCTGGGCCTCCTCTTCTGGTACGTCCTCTCGCTCTTTATGCAGGGCGAATAACATGGTATCGGGCGGATGCCCCATGCATCCTCCTGTACAACGTATTGGCATCACCACACCAGCCGGTTGCCCTGTATAGGAGCAACCGGCTGGTGGCGTTTGGATGGTATGAGACCGATACGTCACGCTATCCGCGATAGATGGCGTACAGCCCGGCCAGCGGAAGCGCGTACACGATGTGGCCAATGAGGCTCATAATGGTGGGCGCGCCCAGGTTCGGGAACGGCGGCGCCATGGGGAAGCCCACCGCCTGCAGCCAGAGCGGCATCACCAGCACCGCCAGAATGAGCGTTGTGACTACGCCCCAAATGAGTCCGTGCACAACGGCCCCCGAAAACGTCCGCGCATCCTTCCAGGCGCGCACCGCCGGCAGCTCCACATACGCTACGTACGCCAGGCCCAGCGTGACGCCATGAAACTGGTGGAAGAACCACCCGGCCAGTGGCGCGGGGGTATCAGGCGTGGCCGCAATGCCATACATGTTCGGAATGACAACCTCCAGCAGGGGCGGCGGCATGATAAATGCCATCATAATCCCAAAGCCGACGCTGCCCAGGAAGCCACCCAGCGCGCCACGCCACCAGTCCCACGGACTGATTGAACGAGCGGCTGTTGATTCGGTCGTTGGGGAGGATGCGGTCTGTGTAGTCATAACAATTGTGTGCGTTTATTACATAAGGAATCTAATAACTACAAAGCGCCCCGATACACAGGCATATTTGTTTCGCCTTATGCTCGGAAGGCGCTTCTATGTAGATGCGTTGTGGATATCGTTACAGCGCAGGACGCGACGCCTCCAACACCTACAGTCCAGAATCGCTGCCGCTCACATAAGAACTGGCTGTTGGACGACACCTCCTTTTCCCTCATCGATTGCAGACGCGACTCGCCGACGAGGGCGGACCGGACGGCTCAGAGCATCTGTTGGCACGCATGGATGTTTCGATCACGCTCTCATGCTTTCCGCGCCCTCGTCATGGATCCACTTACACTCTTCCACACCGGCTGCGGCATTGCGTCTCTCCTCTTTGGCGGGGTCGTCATTGGCATGCGCAAAGGGACGCTGCCGCACCGAGTAGCCGGGTGGCTGTACGTGGCAGCCATGCTGCTCTTGTGTGTTACCTCGTTCTGGATCTACGAACTGTTTGACAGCTTTGGCCCCTTTCATGCCTGTGCAATCGTGAGCTTCGTGTCGATTGTGGGAGGCATGTGCGCGCCTCTCCTCCGCTCCTGGATCGGCAAGGCGTGGCTGGAGATGCACTACAAGTTTATGCTGTGGTCGTACGTCGGCCTTGTGATGGCAACCGGCTCTCACTTCTTTGAACCGCTCGTACCGCTCGTATACAATAGCACCCCACTCAGCACGACGGGCAGCGTTCTGGCAACCGCGCTCCTCTGCTGGATGGCGCCAGCGGCCATAGGCGGCACGCTCATCTATCACCGCAAAGACGGCATCCTCAAGCATGTGATCGCACGCACCGCCCCCAAAGCAAGCGGCGTAAGAGTGGATCAAGAAGGGCACACTGATCTCGCGAAGTGAACGACCTCAGATCCACACACCCAGTCGTTTTTTCCTCATGGAGATGCCTCTTTACATTAACATACTAAATAGTTACAATGTCAAAGATACAACCCAACAAAGATAAGAGCGGACTGCGCTCAGCCGAAGTAGATCGCGCAATCGATAATTCCTCATCCGCATAGTTTCTATGGCCTGTTGTCGCACGTTGAAGGAGCCGTCTCGTTGGCTGCTCGCGCTTTCGCTGATCGCGCTTGCATGGGGCGGCTGCGTAAGCACGCAGGAGCGGTTCGAACGGGCCCAAAACTTCGAGAGTGAAGGACGCTATGCCGAGGCTGCCCGTGCATACGTAGAAGTGCTCGAAGACGAGCCCGACTTCCCCAATGCGCAAGATAGCCTGGCCAGTGCTGCGCAGCGCGCTATGGAGAACTGGATTAATGACGCCCGTTCTGCTACCGACGCTGATCGATACGAGCGCGCCGTCAATCATCTTGACGAAGTGCGCGACCTGCACGAAGCCTGTCAGAGCGTAGATGTACGCGTGCCGCTGCCCGAGAGCTATACGGTCTTCCGCACCGACACGGAGCGGCGTGCTGCTGATGCACTCATTGAGGAGGCCCAAGAAGCAACCAATGCTGAGAGTTGGGAAGTCGCCTTCAATGCCTACGAACGCGCACGTCGCTACATCGACGACAGGGATCGCCTGCAGGCGATCGATGAGCAACAGGCCAACGTCCTGTTCGGATGGGCCGATACCGAGATGCAGCGCGGCACCTACCGCGGGGCGTACCAGCGTGCTGCTCGCATCTTCGACTTGGTGCCCGCCTCCCACCCGCTCGTGGCAGAAGCCGAGGCGCTGCAGACGGAAGCCATCGAGCGCGGCACGCAACGTGTGGCCTTTCTGCCGCTCTGGCGCACTGAAACAGCCGGGCGCGCCCTGTCAGAGGTCTTCCTCCCCGACCTCAACGATGTGCTCAATGCCCGCTACTGGGCGTCGCCGCCCCGCTTCATCGCTTCCGCCGATCCTATTGCGGTGCGGCGCACCATGCGGCGCAATGGCACCAGCCGCGCTGTACTGTCGCGCCGCGAAGCCGCTGCGGTCGGACGCAGCGTAGACGCTGCCTTTGTGGTCACAGGAGAAGTCACAGAGTTCATCGCAACCGAAACGGATGTCGACGAAGAGCGCGTCCGCGTTGCGTATGTGCCCAACGGACGAAGCCGCACGAGCGGTCGGCAGAATGGAGGCAGCGTTCCCACCGACACGTCGTACGTCTACCGTACCTACGACTTCGAAGTGGAGGCCGTTGTCGACTATCGCGTGGTTGACGTGCAGACGCGCCGTGTTGTGGACCGGGGCACGTCGCGCGCCGAAGCTGAGGGCGAGATGGAAGACGGCCGCTTCTCGGGCGACTGGCGCAACCTCGACCTCTCGGGGAGCGAGCGCGACCTCTTCGACCCCATCCTTCTGGAGCGTCGTCAGCGAGACATCGAAACCCGCCTCCTCGACCGCCTCGCCGATGAGTACGCCAACGTAGCCTACGATGGGGTGCTCGATGAGATCGAATAAAAAAGGGCGAGCGGCATGTTGGATTTGTGATTTGCGGTCCTGGATGTGCAATAGGTCGTGCCCAATCCAAAATCGATCCGCGAACGCACCGCCATGCCTCCCGTTGGAGCGCGCGTTCGTGATCGAAGCTCCACGTATCCATTCGTCTCATGCCGTTTGCCACTGCACGCTCGCTACTCGTTGCCACCTGGAACGCCTACACTACCGACAAAGCCGAGCGCCTGGGAGCCGCCCTCGCCTACTACGCCATCTTCTCGCTGGCTCCCCTCCTGGTGCTGGCGCTGGCGGTGGCGCGCCTCGTATACGGCCAGCAATCCATGCAGGCGCAAACCGCACTGCTCAATCAGGTCGAATCGGTCGTCGGACCTGCCGGACGTACGCTCGTGCAAGACATGCTCAGTAACGCCTCGATTGACGGACAAGGCACCACCGCGGTGATAATCGGAAGCGTGCTGCTTCTCGTTGGCGCTACCGTCTTCTTCGCCCGCCTACAAGATGCCATGAACACCATTTGGCAGACCGCCCCCGCACACACCGGCCTCAGCGGCTTCGTGCGCAGTCGCCTGCTCTCGCTGCTTTTGGTGCTGCTTGTAGGTGTCGGTCTGGTAGGCAGTCTTGTGCTCAGCGCCGTCCTCAGCGGGCTGGCCGATACCCTTGGCGGAGCATGGGCCCTCTATCTTGCCGAACAAGTCGGCACGCTGATTGTGCTTGCCGGACTCTGCGCCCTCCTCTTCCGCGTCCTTCCCGATGCCCACGTGCAGTGGGCCGATGTGTGGATGGGTGCCATCGGCACTGCCGTGCTTCTTCGCCTGGGCACCAGCGGCATCGGATGGTATCTCGGAAGCACCGCCGCCGTCTCTGCCTACGGGGCCGCCGGCGCCCTTGCCGCGCTGCTCCTTTGGGTGTACTACGCCGCCCAAATCTTCTTCCTCGGCGCCGAGTTCACCACCGTCTACGCCACCCATCGGCAAGGAGCATCCGATCCTGCCGCATAGCATTGCTTCATAAAGGCAATAGAATCGGGGGGAACACTCAGGTCAGGTAGCACGCCCGCAGCATCTCGTCGCAGTACTACGCATCCCGCCCGCTCCAGCGGTGGTGTGGCCCGCCGCCCGGCTTGGTGCCCCATACGCAGCGTGTAGCCGCGCGGGGAGAGAAATATGCCTCCCAACAGAATGACTGCGGGTAGTGGATAGGCGTTAAGTGATAACCCTCCTAATAAAACCGTTCCTGAGGCGAACGGTCCCCCGTTCGCCTCCGCCGGAGACGTCCGCACCGGAGACGCTCCCAGTCTCCGGCTACAGACCCATTCCTTCCATCACTTAGCATTGAACCGCCACCTAACTGCGCACGGGGGCACACCAGAATGCCAGGTTGGCTCCCGCATTCGCACATGCGCCTTGCATACCGGAATGAATCCACTACGCGGTAAAAAAAGTGGAGTTCTTGCAAAACATAACACTGTTAAGTATGTTAGAGCTGTTACTTAACGGTGTTAACTGCGACGAACATGTCGCCTTCTGTGCCGCTGCTCTGCTCATTCAGACTCAGGTGACTCCTATGGACCTTCCGTTATTCGATATCTTCGCTCAATTCCCACTCTGGGGCGTGGGGGCCGGTGTAGTGCTTGTGCTGTTTGCGCTCGGGTTTACGGGCGCGCCGCTTGCCGTGTGGGCCCTCGCCGGGGCCGCCGCGCTGTACGGCGCCGGAGTCGGACTCGCGGTCTGGATTCCATATCTGGCGCTGGTCGCGCTTTTCAACGTGCCGCCGCTCCGTCGCCTGCTCTCCGGTGCCGTCATGCGGACGATGGAAGCGCTTCAATTCCTACCCGCCATCTCTGAGACCGAGCAAACGGCCATCGACGCGGGCACGGTGTGGATGGACGGCGAGCTCTTCTCCGGCAAACCCGACCTCAAAAACACACTCGATCAGCCCGTCACCGAGCTCTCCGACAAAGAGCGCGCCTTCCTCAACGGCCCTGTCGATGAGCTCTGCGAGATGGTCGACGACTGGGAGATCCACCAGCGTGGCGATCTGCCGCAGGAGGCCTGGGCCTACCTGAAAGAAAAAGGCTTCTTCGGGATGCTCATTCCCGAAGAGTACGGCGGACTCGACTTCTCGGCAGAGGCCCGCAGCGCGGTCGTCGAAAAGCTGGGCACGCGCTCGCTGCCGCTCTCCATTTCGGTGATGGTTCCCAACTCGCTGGGTCCCGCCGAACTGCTTCTGCACTACGGCACCCAAGAGCAGCGCGACCACTACCTGCCCAAACTGGCCAGTGGCGAACTGCTGCCTGCGTTTGCGCTCACCGAACCCAATGCCGGGTCCGATGCCGGCGCCATGACCTCCAACGGCGAGGTCTTTCGTGACGACGACGGCGAGCTTAAAATCCGCTTGAACTGGACCAAGCGCTACATCTCACTGGCCGCCATCGCAGGCGTGCTCGGACTCGCCTTTAAGCTGCACGACCCAAATAACTATCTCGGCAAGGGCGAGGATCTCGGCATCACCTGTGCGCTTGTGCCCACCGACCTCGACGGCGTGAAGCTGGGCCGCCGACACGATCCGCTTGGTATTGCGTTCTACAACTGCCCCACCGAAGGCGAAGACGTAGTCGTGCCCATCGACGCCATTATCGGCGGGAAAGACGGCGCGGGCAAAGGCTGGGGCATGCTCATGGATGCGCTCTCAGCCGGACGCGGCATTATGCTGCCGGCGCAGGCTACGGGCGGCGTCAAGTACTGCACCCGTGTGGCGGGCGGACACGCCGCTGTGCGCGAGCAGTTCGGGCTCTCCATCGGCAAGTTCGAAGGCATCGAAGAGCCGCTGGCGCGCATGTCGGGCTACGCCTACATGCTCGAATCGGCCCGCAAATACACCAATGGCGCCGTCGACAACGGCGAGAAGCCGTCGGTGGTCTCCGCCATCGCCAAGTACCAGTTCACCGAGCTGCAGCGCGACGCGGTCAACGACGCGATGGACGTGCTTGCCGGAAACGGCATCTCGCGCGGTCCGAAGAATCTGATGGCGAATGCCTATACTGGCGTGCCGATTAGCATCACCGTGGAGGGAGCGAACATCCTCACCCGCACCATGATGATCTTCGGGCAAGGCGCCATCCGCTGCCATCCCTACGCCCTCAAAGAGATTGAGGCGCTCATGGAGGGCGACGTGAAGGCTTTCGATAAGGCATTCTGGCCGCACATCGGCCATGTGGTGCGCAACGGATTCCGCGCCTTCGGCCTCAGTCTAACACGCGGTCGCCTCGCGTCCTCGCCGGTTGGCGGACCCTCCGCGAAATACTACCACAAACTCGCGTGGGCCTCGGCCAGCTTCGCCTTCTGGGCGGATGTGGCCATGGGTACGCTCGGTGGCGGTCTGAAGCGCAAGGAAAAGATCACCGGCCGCTTCGCCGACGTGCTCTCGTGGATGTACATGGCCACGGCTACGTTGGCTCGCTTCGAGCGCGACGGACGCCCCGAAGAGCAGGAGCCGTTCATGCACTGGGCGCTCCAGCACGCCTTCGCTCGCATCGATGAGGCGTTTGAAGGGCTCTACACCAACCTGAAGGTGCCCGGACTTATGTGGGCGCTGCGTGGCATCGTTGCGCCGTGGTCGCGGCTGAACACCATTGGCTCCGATCCATCAGACGACCTCGGCCACACCATTGCCCGCGCCATTCAGCAGAAAGATGGCGCGCGCGACTGGCTCACCGAAGGCGTCTACACCAACACCGACCCGGCCGACCCGATTGGTCAGCTGGAGCATGCGTTCGAACTGAGCCGCGAGGCGTATCACATCGGACAGACCATCAAGGATGCTATTCGCAGCGGCGACCTGCCGAAAGCGCGTCCGCTCACCCTGCTGGATGAAGCGCTCGATCAGGGCATCATCAGTCAGGAGGAGTACGACCTGGTGCAGCGCGCCGAAGACGCGAAGGCGCAGTACGTGAAGGTCGACTCGTTCACGCTCGACGAATACCGCGCCAGCATCCGGCGTCCCGGTGCGCCCCGCGGCGATGGCGCGCCGACCCCGCAGACCGCAGGCGACGGCGCCCCGGCTGCCACGCCCACCGATCCGGAAGCGGCATAATTCAGCACACCACCCATCGTGCACCCGATCAGTGCACGGTTCCTCGACGGGAGCGGCCCGGCACGTTCATGCAACGTGTCGGGTCGTTGTGGTTGTGGGGGCAGCGTGTTCATCTGCCGTTTGATATCGTATTGCACACGCACTCCACTTCAGTGCGAACTCGATTCAACCGAGACCCGGCCTGGAACCCGGATGGAGAGTGGATCGCCTGGACTGCAGTAACCGACGATGCCTCCGAGCTCTGGCTCATGCGGGCCGACGGCAGGGACGAGTGGCGCCTTGCAGGTCCCATAGCCGGGGAGCCCTCCTGGGGCCCCGATTCAGAATGCCTCGTGTTCGTCAAACCAGATCCTGAAACCGATCACATCGCTCTCTGGACGATCCGCCGCGACGGCCCGGATCTGCGCCAGATCACTGATCCTTCTCGCACTCCGTTGGACTGATCTTTTGCCCAAATGTCTGATTTTCCTTGCCGGATCACCTTGTTACTTCTGCCCTTTTTGGGTTCTCGCTCCACCGGCGCTCGCTCCCGCCTTCAAACCAAACTCCAAAGAGGCTCTTAGAATCTCACGCCAACGGATACCGGAACGAAATTGGCATCTTCGGTTCCGGATAGCACGCTGTGAAATCTTGCCTCGACGAAACTGCGCACAGGGCCAACAGCCACCTCCAAGCCAGCACCCGCATTGAGGCCGAACCTCGTTTTACCATCTGCAGGCGCTGGGTTGCCGATAGACCTCCCATTCGAAGCTGTGTAGCGCACGTTGCTGAACAGCCTGTAGACTCCTGCGCCTGCGATCAGATACGACTGGAGGCGACTCGTGAGAGACGCACCGAGCAAAACGTTCCCCGTACCGCTCAAGACATTTGCGTTTCCGTTAGCTGTGACCGGAGCTCCTCCTGCGCCGGAGCGCCCTTCATCGTTGAGGCCGAAGCGTGCGTACTGCACCTCGACCCGATAGCTGAGTGGTGAGGTGGTAGGTTTAATGCCAACAGAGCCGGTAATTGCAAAGCCAGGGTCGAGGCCCCCCGCCACGTCCACTCCGCCAAACTCGTCACTTTGTAGAAAAGAAGCGCCGCCCACCACCAGGCCGAAGTCTGTGATCCATTCTGCGTCTGAGTCCTGCGCCTGCACCGACGGGACAACAGAAAGCAGGGCGAACCCAAGACTTAGAACAGCGACGCTGAGGAATCTCACATATTTCTCTGACGCTGAACCCCGAATTTCTCCCGAGCGGCGAATCGGAAGCATGGCGCGTGTACGTTCAATCGTTTCTGATATCATGGCGCTGAAGACCTCGCATGGATAATTACAGGCGTGTTCGTTAACGGTGCTGCTACTGAGTCCGCCAAGACACAATCATACAGCCGAGAGGTCGCCGCTGGCAAGAGCCGTACCGGCTGCGTGCGTACCCGAATCCAGTGCGGGAGGCCCTCACCATCGAGAGTGCGGTGGATACCCGGCAGCCCGTTCGCGTGCAGATCTAACGTGCAGATCTAAGACGTGTTCGGGCGGCCCGTGACGACGGTCTACAACGGCCCGATGGCACCAACGAGGTGAAGCGCTTCACTGTTCAACCGGCTGCAGAGAGCTTGAGCAGCGGGACGTACCTCCTGCGCATGACTAGCGAGGACTTTCAGACCACCACGCGGATTAGCGTGGTGCGATAGACGCCCGCTGACATTTTTCCGCGATACCATCCGCCGTAGGAACGCCCGACTGTATTGTCGGTGCGTCCCTACCGTTATGTTTAGCTGGTAGATCATGGTGTTGTAGATCGTCTGTCAACGCACTGCATCCGTATGCTGTATAGGCGGATGCGCATCATGCAGATGGGCGCTCCAACAGGTTTTGTAGTTCGCGCGCTGCATCCGTATGCTGTGTAAGCAGATACCTACGCATCCCCCTTTACCACTTAACAGCATCAGATACATATGTCTACCATCTTTGCAGACGACCTCCTCGACGGCGAACACATCGTGATCACGGGCGGAGGAACGGGCCTCGGACGCGCCATGGCCGAGCGATGTGCGGCGCTTGGCGCATCGGTCACGATCAACGGACGCCGCACCGAGCCGCTTGATGAAACCGTAGCGGCCATTGAAGATGCAGGCGGCACCGCCAACGGCATTTCGTGCAACGTGCGCGACGCGGAATCCGTCAGTGCCTTCTTCGATGAGGCCGAAGACGCCCAGGGGCCGGTGACGGCGCTCGTGAACAACGCCGCGGCCAACTTCCTGGCAGCCACGGAAGATCTCTCGCCCAACGGGTTCGACGCCATCGTCAAGACCAACCTGTACGGCTCGTTCTACTGCACGCAGGCCTGCGGACAGCGATGGATTGAGCGCGGATCGGGCGGCGTGGTGCTGTCGATTGCCACGACCTATGCCGACACGGGGAGCGCGTTTGTCGTGCCCAGTGCCGTCTCAAAGGCTGGAATTGTCGCAATGATGCGCTCGTTGGCGGCGGAGTGGGGACCCGAGGGCATCCGCCTGAATGCCATTGCGCCAGGGCCGTTTCCGAGGGATTGCGCGTGGAGCCGCGTCGTGCCT
>CAJXLX010000059.1 GCA_913056335.1 uncultured Rhodothermaceae bacterium | reverse complement strand
CCTAACAGCCGGTAGCCGGTCCGCGCCGGCCCAGTCCCCCTTCGGAACGTGCCTGGACGCCACCAGCGGCAACGCCACGGTCATCATTCCCGACAGCGCCGAGATATCCATTGATGGGCACACCCTGGCCCCCGGCGACGAAATTGCAGCGGTTGATGCCAACGGGCGGTGCGTGGGGCATCTTACGTGGTCGGGCACCGGCAGCGAGGCGCTTACGGTGTGGGAAGCCGGGCTCTTTCGCGACAGCCACGCGGGCCTTCATCCCGGCGATCCGATTACTCTATACGTGTGGATGCAGGAAGCCAAGCGCCTGTTCACCCCCGAAAACAGCACCCTCACCATCCAGCTCGACACCTCGGCTCCGTACCTGCATGACACGCTTCGCTACCAGCGCAATGGCATGTACGTGGTAGCGGCATTCACCATTCGATCGGGGTCGTAGAGTAGCAAGAACACAACCTGCCGTGTTTCTCCTCATCAGCAAGGCTGCGTCTACGCCACACTCATCAGCAAGGCTGCGTCTACGCCACACTCATCAGCAAGGCTGCGTCTACGCCACAAACGCCGGAAGCGCGGTCTCACGAAGATCAGCCAGCACAGGCGCGTCGTGGTCAGACGGGGAGAGCAATGGATCACGCAGCGGCCAGTTGATGCCGAGCGCCGGGTCGTTCCACCGAATGGTGTGTTCGCAATTGGGCGCGTACTCGGCGGTGCATTTGTAGGTAACGAGCGCATCGGAGGTGCCCACCACGGCAAACCCGTGCGCAAATCCGGGCGGAATGTATACCTGGCGATTGGCCTTCGCATCCAACCGAACCGCCACATGCTGCCCAAACGTCGGGCTGCCCTTTCGAATATCCACAGCCACGTCGTAGATCGCTCCCGCCCACACGTCAATGAGCTTGCCCTGCCCCTGCGGATGCTGGTAGTGCAACCCGCGCACCACCCCCGACTGCGAGCGGGACACGTTGTCCTGCACGAATGGGCCGGCGATGCCTGCTTCCTGATACCGCGAGGCCCGCCACACCTCTCGGAAAAACCCGCGTGCGTCGGGGTAGCGGGTGGTTTCAATACAGCGAACGGCAGGAATAGCAGTTGGAGTTACAGTCATTGCAGGACAGCCCATGTAGCATCAGAAGAAGTACGCGACGGATGCCCTAACTTGTCGGCCCAACGCAAGGGTTCCGGCCTCCTCGATGCTGCCGGGGCCCGCGTCCTCCTCAAACGCCCCCTGCATCATCCAAAAGCGCATGCGCAATGCGTAGCGAATCCCTTACTGATATGCACAAAGACCCATTCGCAGCCCGAGACTTCCACCTATGATTAGGGCGCATAGCAGCCGGATGTGTTCGGTTCTCCGGCTTCCCCCTTATTTGATGTTATTAGTCGCCCCTATGCCTCCTTCTACCCTGTCTTCCCCGGCGAAGAGCGCTTCTACCACGTCTTCTCCATCGAAGAGCGACCTTCACATTCTGGCTCCAAGCTTTCGTCGCTACGCTGGTCTTATCGCACTTACATCAATCTGTGCGCTTTTTGCATCGCTATTTGAAGGATTGAGCATCGGGCTGCTCATCCCTTTCCTACAGACGCTCGATGACCCCGGCAGTGTGGGCACCGGCATTGAGTGGCTTGATCATTTTTTGACGGGCTCAGGCCGAAGTGTAGTTCAGCAGCTCTACATAATCTGCGGATTCATCTTGTTGGCTACCCTCCTGCGTGGCGTTTTGGGATACGCAGCGTCGGTGCTGGCCACCATCAGCCGCGTGCGCATCGTGGAAGACCTGCGCATGCGCATCATTGATCAGTTGAAGGCAGTTTCGCTCTCTTTTTTCAGCGGCAAGCGGGGTGGCGATCTGCTAAACAGCCTAATGAATGAGATTACGCGCTCCACGGTTACTCTCGGGGCGCTGTTCACACTCATCAACGAAACCACCATGTTAATGGTGTACCTGGCCCTGATGGTCTGGATTTCATGGGAGCTGTCGCTGCTGGTGCTGGTGTTCTTCGGTGTGCTCTCGTACGCCCTCACGTTTCTGATTCGGCGGGTGCGCGCTCATGGCGAACACATCACCGAAACCAGTGCAGACTTCACCAGCATGCTCACTGAGTTCATTCAGGGCATTTACACTGTAGTGGCGTTTAACCGACAAAAAGACGAACGCAACCGCCTGGAAAAGGCTACACGCAACTTTGCAGATGCCATCATTGCAACCTACAAACGCCGTGCACTCATCAAGCCGCTTACGCAGAGCGTGGTAACTACGGGGATGATTGTGTTGATTGTCATATCCGTGCAGTTTCTGGTGCTCGAGGGGAGCCTGGATCTTGCATTTCTCTTGGCGTTCCTGTTTACCCTCTTGCGCATGATCCCAACTATGCTCAACCTGAATAACATTCGGGGCGACTGGGCCGAAAACCGGGCCGGACTGGCGAATGTGGCCCAACTGTTACGGACCCACGATAAGCCGTATTTACCGAACGGAACTCGCACTGCCCCGCCGCTTCGCGAGGCCATTCGGATAGAGCAGGTGGACTTCCAGTACACCACCGGTCCTAAGGTGCTACACAACGTATCCGTTACGCTAAAGCAGGGCACAACCACGGCGTTTGTTGGGGGCAGTGGCGCTGGTAAATCGACGCTGGCCGACCTCATTCCACGCTTTCACGACCCCACCTCAGGACGCGTGCTGTACGACGGCATAGACATGCGCGACCTGGACGTGTACTCGCTACGCGACCGCATTGCCATTGTCACTCAGAAAACGTTTATCTTCAATGACAGTGTGCGCGCCAACATTGCGTACGGACGCCCTAATGCCACCATGGCAGAGATTGAGGAAGCGGCCCGGCAGGCCAATGCACTCCCGTTCATCGAAGAGATGGCTAAGGGCTTCGATACCTCGCTGGGCGACCAGGGCATCCGCCTGTCGGGGGGACAGCGCCAGCGGCTGGCTATTGCACGGGCCCTGCTCAAAGACCCGGAGATTCTGATCCTGGACGAGGCCACCAGTTCCCTCGATAGCATCTCGGAACGCGCTGTGCAGCAGTCGCTGGAGCGCCTCATGCAGGGACGCACCGTCATTGCTATTGCACACCGACTCTCTACCATCGAGCACGCCGACTGGGTTGTAGTCTTGGAAGAAGGTCGTGTTGTAGAGCAAGGGACCTATCAAGACCTGCTGGCCCGCGAGGGCGCGCTCTGGTCCTATCACAAGATCCAGCACGCCCCCGTTGCCGCCCAATAGCTGGTTTTTACGGTTCATTCGCGCTACCTGCTATGCCCCCCTCTGTCTCCTTTTTTAGCGCCTATTTGGGACGTGGAATCTGTTCGGGTCTTTGTTTGCAGGCGAGAGCACACAGCAATGTGGGGGAGATTACCCCCCAATAAATTTTAGCTATAGGCCGCAAACGTCTGCCCTTACGCGAACTGAGCGCTTGCATCGCGGGCCTAACCCGGCATACTGCATGTTAAAGCTGTGGAGCAGCCCCACGCCGATCGTTCCCTTGGTGGCCCCGATGTGCTTTATAGACCACCGATGTGCTTTAGCATCCACAATTTGGAAGGCTTAGCCGAAAACATTCTCCCATAACGTATCCGAACTCTGATGCGGTACCCAGACTTTTTTATTGCGGGAAACTCGAAAAGCGGAACCACCGCGCTCTACTACTTCCTGGCGCAGCATTCCCGCATCTGCATGTCGAACCCAAAGGAACCTAATTTCTTTGCGACAGACTTTCAGCATGAGGAGGGCGTGGGGGCATTTAACGCCCGCACGCCAGAAGACTACCAGCAGTGCTTTTCTGGAGGACGCGAGGATCAGATCTGGGGAGAAGCGAGCGCTTGCTACCTCTACTCGAAGACCGCTGCTGCGAACATCTATGCGCGGAATCCGGCAGCAAAGATTATTATTTTGTTTCGCGAGCCGGTCTCATTTCTTTATTCTTATTACTTGCAGATGCTCCAAAATCCGGCCAGCGAGGGGGAGACCGTTAAAGACTTCACCACAGCTCTTTCTCTTGAATCCAAACGAAAGCGCGGCCACTGTTTGCCCGACGGCTGCCTGGTGCCTCAACTACTCTACTACAGGGAGCGCGTCAACTATGCCAAGCAACTGCTCCGCTTTACCAAGCACTTCGGGAGCGACCAGCTGCAGGTGTACCTGTACGAAGACTTCAAAGCCAGCAACGAGTCGGTCTACTACGACATCCTGGAGTTTCTGAGCCTGTCGCCTGATAGTAGCTCTCCCAAATTTGAGCGCCATAATCCAAGTGTCAAAGTAAAGTACAAGAGTGCACAGAACTTTGCTTACAACCTGTCTCATGGACACGGATGGTACGCGCCGGTGCACGCGACGGTTAAAACCGTCGTTCCACAACCCGTCCGGCGGTTTCTAATGCGCTCCATCTATCAGACGCTGGCCTTCGAACCGAAGCCGGAGCTCTCCGATGCAGTCAGGCAGGAGTTGAAGCATCAATTTAAACCTCATGTAGAGCGTTTCAGTGAGGTGCTGGGGCAAGATCTTGTTGCCCGGTGGGGATACGAACACATTTAGCACGCCCCGGTCGCGTACTTCTGAACCTCTATTTGGGGTTGGTTTGCAAGCGAGAACGAACAGCATCGTGAAAACACTCTTCTACACCACCAAATTGATGAGTGGACAGATAGCCGTTTTTCTTGCTCTCTCTGCCTCTATACATTTACATACCAGCCACGCATTGCGCCCGAGGCGACAACGGGGTCGTCCAAAAGCCACACGCCCCGCGCCTCTTTTTTTCCTACCTTAATTAGTGCACCCATGGAGACTGGGCGATGCTCAACCTACATGGCTGTTCCCCCCAACCTGGTCCATTCGGTCTCTGCTGTCCATGACTGCTTCTGTTCGCCCTGCACCGGTGTCAATGCCCTCCTCCACTTCTACCGATATGCCGCTCGCGGTCTTTTACGGCCACCACAAATGCGCCACCGGATGGATTACCCGCATCTTTCGGGAGATGAGCTTTCATCTGGGTTGCCGCCACAGCATTGTGCATCTGCCGCGCCACTTTGCCCCGTACGACTCAATTGCCGCGAAGGTACGGTCCGAGGGCATTGATGTGCTCATTTACACAAACGCCGACATCGATCAGGCACAGCAGCTACCGCCATCGCGTGGCTTTCATGTCGTCCGCGACCCGCGCGACATACTTGTCTCGGCCTATTTTTCGCACAAGCACTCGCATCCCTCCGATAAATGGCCTGAGCTGGAGCCGCACCGTGCGCTTTTGCAAACACTATCCTTAGCAGAAGGTCTGGCTGCCGAAATGGTGTTCAGTCACAACGTTTTTGCAGCGATGGAGGCCTGGGACTACGAGCAACCTCATGTGCTGGAGCTCCACATGGAGGATCTCACTGCCAACCCCGACAGAGGCTTCCGACAGATTGCACAGTTTTTAGGCTGGTTGGATTCGGAGGCCTCGTACTCCGTCGGCTATCATGCGCTCCTCCGCATGAATCGCCTCCATTACAAAGGACATGCCCGCGTACCGGGGCCGTGGCCGCTGTTGCCCATTCCGCGATGGCGTCTGCCGAGGCTTCCTGCTGGCACGCTCCAGCGCATTCTGGACGCCCATCGCTTCGATCGCCTTGCCGGCGGACGCGAAAAAGGCGAAGAGAATGTGCACAGTCACTATCGCAAGGGCACGCCAGGCGACTGGCGCAACCACTTTACGCCCGCGCTGGCAGCGCGCTTTAAAGAGAAGTGGGGCGACCTGCTCGTACGCCTGGGCTATGAGCCCAATTTAGACTGGAAGGTGTAACCAATGCGCATTGCTCACTACGCGTCTGACCTTTGGGCCCCCGGTGGTATCTCCACATACGTGGAACGATTGACTACGGAGCAAGAGCGGTCTGGGCACGATGTCATCTGGCTCTGCCATGCTCCGTCTGAGCGGTACGCACTCAGCGACCGCATGCAGGCGGTAACACCTGCTACGCTGTATGCCGCAGCGCAGCAACTTCAGATCGATGTGCTTCACGCACACCGCACGCTGCCCGATCCGCTGTCCTCTGACTTAGCCCTTGTGCGTACCATGCACGGCCACCAGGGCGGCTGCCCGTCAGGTACGCGCTACCTGCGGCGCTCTGGGCAACCATGCGACCGCGCGTACCAGCTATCGGGCTGCATGCGCATGCATGTGCAGGAGCGCTGCGGAAGCTGCCGTCCCCAGAAGATGTGGAAGCACTTCAATCGGCTCTGGCGTGAGCGCGCTCAGACGAAGCAGGTACTTACAGCAGCGGTGAGCATGTACGTGCAGCAGATGATGAGCCGCGCCGGGTGCGCTATCGATAACATTGTTGTATGTCCCTCGCCTGCCCCCACCGTAGAACCCTACACCGCGCCCCCTGCGCAGGCCCCGAGCCTCCTGTATGCCGGACGCATTGCTCCTGAAAAGGGGCTGCACTGGCTTCTGGATGCACTGGGGCAACTCGACCCGCAGGTTGTGCTCCATATTGCGGGCACGGGCACCGATGCGCACATGCAGGCAGCTCACGATCAGGTGGAAGCACAGGGGCTGGGCCATCGCGTCCGCTTTCATGGATGGTGCGACGGTCCGGCTCTCACCAGCCTCATGAGCATGGCCTGGGTTGTAGTGGTGCCTTCCGTCTGGAATGAACCTGCCGGACTCGTGCCGCTGGATGCCGCAGCTCACGGACGATTCGTGGTAGCCAGCGATGCGGGGGGGCTGCCCGAATACGTGGCGCCGGACGCTTCGGCCCTGGTGCCGCCTAACGATACCGATGCGCTGGCGGCCACCTTAACCCGCGTGCTCGGCAACTACGACATGATCGCTGCTGCCGGAAAGCAGGCCCAGCACCACGCCCGCGTTACCTTTTCGGCTACGCACACTGCCTGGGCCTACGAGCAGTTATACGAGCAGGTCATGGCCCATCGCCCAGCATCTCACGTGCAGCTTGCTCCCCACCCCTGACAGTTCCCCTTTCCAGCCTTTTTTCCTGGTACTATCTTGCCCATGGCCCACATTCATCTGCTTTCCAGCGCACCTGGTGAACGCCCCAGTCGCCCATTTCCCTTCGATGAACTGAACCGAATGCGCGAGGCTGCCGCTCATGACCGCTTTGGTGTCCACACTGTAGTCGATACACCAGAAGAGGCTGATCTTATTCTGTTTGTAGAAAACTGCCACACCGTTCAACACTACCAGGAGGTGCGTACGCACCCGGTGTACCAGCATCACGCCGACCGCTGCTTGCTGCACAGCCGCCACGACCAGCCGCTGCCGCTCTTGCCAGGCGTGTATGCTTCGCTGCGACACGCCGAGTACCATCCCGAGCGCACCCGCACAGGAGGCTACCTGAAGGCGTTTGCCCACAGCCATGTGCAGTACGATCCCACATCTACGCCCAGCCGCTACTTGTACTCATTCATTGGCAAAACCAGCACGCATCCGATACGCAAAACCATTATGGCGCTGAAGGATGACGAAGCCTTTCTCTTCGACACCGATCCGTTCTGGCCGTACGGCAACCTACCTGCATCGCAGCGCAAGGCACTGCAGACGCAGTACCGCACCGTTAGTCACGAAAGCACATTTGTGCTGTGTCCACGTGGTATTGGTACCAGCAGCATGCGTCTCTTCGAAACGCTGCGCATGGGACGCGTACCCGTCATCATTGCCGACGACTGGGTGCCGCCGGTCGGGCCCGACTGGACCGCGTGCAGCGTGCGCGTAGCCGAAGCTGATGTGCCCCATCTCCCTGATTTGCTTCGCGAACGCCGCCCCGACGCTCCCGAAATGGCTGCTGCGGCACGCCACACATGGTGCAACTGGTTTGCGCGAGACGTAACCTTTCACCGAACCGTGGAGTGGTGCGAACAGGTCGCGTCCGCTTCGCATGGGTGGTCGTGGGATACACTTCCACATCTGCTCTCGCCCACGCATCTGAGGTCGGTGTGGCGATATGCCGGACCTCGGCGGTCGCTTGCGTGAATGGCGCATTGGGCATGCGCCATTCGTAGGGGGCAGCGCGCACCGCGTCTATCGATATTGCGGATACATTTTTGATTGTCTGTCCGCTTACCACCTTCTGCCATGCGCATTGACCTTCTTTTTCCTGCGTATCCGCCTGCCCTCAACGGGATCGGTGACTACACGGCGCATCTGGCCAATACGCTGTCAGGACGCCACAACATACACGTGTGGACTGGGCAGACTCCTGATCCTGGCGCGTCCGAAGTCACAGTGCACACGATCTCGGGCGTGCCCGCTGCTCCCGCTCTAACCACTTGGGCAACCCAAATCTGCGCGACTCCGCCCGACTGGCTCGTGGTGCAGTATAACCCGTTTGCGTACGGTACTCGCGGCTATGCACCCGCCCTCGTATCCACCTTGCGCAACATACGTACGCGCTGCCCTGGCATACGGATCGCGCTTACTGTGCACGAGCCATTCATGCCGCCCGATTCGCTGCGCCTGTTTGTGATGTCGCTCTGGCAACGACGCCAGTTCAAGCAACTGGGCCGCCTATCCGACCATCTTATTTTCACCATTGCGCCATGGGTTGATCGCTTTGCATCGTGGTTTCCAGACACGCCGTGCACGCACATTCCGGTAGGCTCAAACATGCCGCGCATCGCGCTTACCAAAGCCAATGCTCGCGCTCGCACCGGTCTGCCAAAAGACGCGTGCATACTTGGTCTGTTCGGACGCGGCCACCCGTCCCGGCTTTTCAATCACATCCGGCGTGGCATGCAGCAGCTTACGCATGAGGGCCACAACCCACTACTGCTTTACATTGGGCCTGGGGCCGATCGCATTCGGGCCGCTTTTCCAAATGTACGGCTGCACTGCACGGGCGCGCTTCCAGCAGCAGGCGTATCGCACCACCTGAGTGCCATGGATGTGTATCTGGCTCCTTACCACAAAGGCGTATCCACCCGGCGAGGCGCGTTCCTGGCTGGCTTGCAACACGCGCTACCGGTGATGACCACCAGCGGTCCACAGACCGATGCGCTTCTTCATGACGCCGCCGGTTCGGCCTTTGCCATGACGCCCAACGATGCCCCCAATGTCTTTGCCGATACGCTTGTGAAGCTGGTCAACACGCCCGCCTGGCAGCACCAGCTCGGACGTAGCGCACAGAGCTTCTACCTCGACCACTTTCAATGGCCCGTCATCGCCTTGCAGTATGAGCGTGCGCTCGCCATTGCCCCTATGGTTTCCCCTTCGCCCTCGCACCGCCACGTAGCTTCATTCACGCGCACTCGCCCTACCACATGATTCGCACCCTCGCCGATGTTGCCCGCGACCCGAAGCGAGCACCGCTCTTGGCTGGCGGTATCATCCTGATTGCGTTCGGGATGTACGGCATGCTTTTCCTGAGCGCCCATCCGTCGGCCCTGCGGCTGCTTAGCCTGTCGTACATGGGCGTAAGCACCGTCGTGGCTGCCTGGCTTTACATCTCCAGCCCCACGCTCTACATCGGGTTTGTGTGGTGGCTCTGGTTCCTATCGCCCTTTGTGCGGCGTGTCATCGACTATCACCTGGGCTTCTACACCCCGCCGAGCGCCGCTTTTTCGATGCTGGCCCCCTATGCCGCTACCCTGGTTATTCTGCTCGACCTGCCGCGCTTCGGACGCGTCCTCACGCGCCGTATTGGTGTACCTATTCTCATCTGCTTTGCTGCACTCCTGTATGGCTATCTTGTAGGAATGACCAAGGTCGCCCCTTTTCGCGCTACGACCGTCATGCTCGACTGGATTTGTCCTCTGCTCATGGCCATGTTTCTGCTGGTGCGATGGCGGCAGTACCCTGCCCTGCGGTCGGTCTTCCGCACGACATTTGCATGGGGCGTGGCTCTTTTGAGTCTGTACGGCATCTATCAGTTCTTTATGGCACCGCCCTGGGACGCTCTCTGGATGGAGGGCTCGGGCATGACCTCGGTGGGCAAACCCGAACCCTTCGAGATTCGTGTGTTCAGCACACTCAACTCGCCTGGCCCCTTTGCTATGGTGCTCATGTCGGGGCTTGTTTTGCTTTTCGATGGCAAAGGACTCGTGGGGCGCCTGGCTCCCATCCCGGGCTACATGGCGTTTTTGTTGTCGCTCGTACGGGGCGCATGGGGCGGCTGGGTGCTCGCGCTCTCGTTTAGCCTACTGCGCCTGCAAAACGCAAGTCGTGGCCGCGTCATTGCCATCTTGGTGCTTATTACTGCCGTCACCGTCCCCATCATCATGTCCGGCGAGATTGGAGACCAGGCAGGGGAACGCATGGAAACATTCAGCAATCTCGAAGAAGATGGCAGCCTGCAAGCCCGCCAGCACATGTACAGCACCGTAGGCGTAGAATTGCTTTTTAACCCAATTGGTCAGGGCCTGGGGGCCCAAACCTTCGACAGCGACTTTGTAACCATCCTCTTTCAACTTGGATTGATTGGCGGCCTCGTGTATCTGGGCGGCCTGCTCATGATGCTCATTCCGGTGCTCCGCGATACGCCGTCAACCGACCGGTTCGCGGTGTTGGCCTCGGGCATTGCACTGTCATACTTTGCGCTGATGCTCATGGGCCCCCAGGTCGTGGGCATCAAAGGATGTGTGTTCTGGAGCTGCATGGCTTTCGCGGTCGCCTCGCGTCGCTATCACGACGAGTATGCCCCACCCGAGGATGACACGTCTCTCGAACCCCCACCCACGGCCTCTTCCGAAACCGCAACGGCTCAATGAACATCGCGCTCTACCATACAACCTTGCCCGAGCCGCATCGCAAGATGGGCGGTGTGGAGGCCGTGGTGCATCGTCTGGCTACGGCACTTACGGTGCACGCCAGGCTCAACGTCACCGTGCTGAGTCTGACGCCTGCTCCTGCTGATGCGCCGTATCGCCACCGGCAGCTGTTTCCGGATCATCGGTGGCTGGCCGATCGGTCGTGGGCGCGCTGGTTTGTGCTGCCTGCACTGCTAAATAGCATCTCACTGTCGGAGTATGACGTGGTCCACCTGCACGGCGACGACTGGTTCTGGATGCGCCGGGGCATTCCATCGGTGCGCACCATGCACGGGTCGGCGCGCGACGAAGCCCGCACTGCCACCTCGCTCAAGCGCCGCCTGGCGCAGTGGGCCGTCTACCCGCTGGAGCATGTGGCGGCGCGACGCGCAAGCCAGGTGTGGGCCATTAGTCCGCCATGCGAGGTGCTCTACCGGGCCGACCGCTGCATGCCGAATGGCGTGGCGCTTGACCGCTTCTGCCCCGGGCGGAAGGCTGAGCGCCCCACGCTGCTCTTCGTGGGTACGTGGGATGGGCGCAAGCGCGGAGGCTGGCTCTTTGAGCAGTTCTGCGACCGTGTGCTACCCAACGTGCCCGAGGCCGAACTCGTGATGGTGTCGGATACGGTGTCGGACACTTGCCGAGCCCATCCGAACGTGCGCGTGCTCGACCGTCCCGACGACGACACGCTCGCCGCCTGGTATCGGCGCGCCTGGGTGTTTGCGTATCCGAGCGTGTATGAGGGATTCGGCCTGCCCTACATCGAGGCGATGGCCAGCGGCACGCCCGTGGTGGCGTCGCCCAATCCGGGGGCCGACTATGTACTCGATGGCGGCACGTATGGCGCCCTGGTCGATGACGACGCGTTTGCCTCCACGCTCACGGCACTGCTTCGCGACGCTGAGCGACGCCAGCACATGGCCGACCACGGCCTCATTCGGGCATCGGAGTTTTCGTGGGCTGCGATTGCTGACCACCATGCCGCAGCCTATGCATCCCTCATAGATAAACCATTGCAGGTCTCCTGATAGAAGCTCTTTGGCGTTGCCTAACCTATTGTTTAACGGCTGTTTCTTATGTCTACCGATCGCATTAACCTGATTTATGTAGCCAGCATTGGGCGTAGCGGTACTACGCTGTTTGAGTCGATGCTGGGTGCGCACCCGCACCTGGCTACGTGTGGCGAGGTGCATCTGTGGCCGCACGAAATCATGATGGGGGGCGTGCGCCCGTGTGGCTCGGGCCACTACGTGCAGACGTGCCCGTTCTGGCAGGAGATGGAGGCACGCGTGGATCCGCTGCACCAACCGGGGCCGCAACTGCATCACTTTCGCGAGCACCATGACGGCGGGCGCACCGTGCGCTGGACGCGCTGGAACGACTTTGAGCCGGGTCCGCTCGCACCGCACGTGCAGGCACAGATCGACCAGTACGGTGCCAACAACGAGGCCCTCTTTCGGCACTTTCGAGATCTGGTAACCGAGCACACCGGTCGGCGTCCGGAGTGGATCGTGGACGCGTCGAAAGATCCGTATCGGCTGTTGTGGCTGCTGCGGTCGGGGCGGTTCAACATTAAAGTGGTGCACATGGTGAAGCATCCGTGCGGGTTTGCGTACTCGGTTACGAAGCCGTGGGTGCAGTCGTCTGCCTGGTCGAGCACCATGCCGCGCCTCTACTACACCGCGCGACAGTCTACGGCGTGGGTCATTCAGAACCACCTGTTTGGGCAGATTGCAGAGCATCACCTAACGGCGGAGGACTACCTGCTGATGCAGTACGAAACGCTGGCCTCCGCGCCCCACGATACGTTCGAGCAGGCCTGCCAGATGATTGGCGTGCCGTATGTGCCCCAGGCCGTGACCGACTTCCGCAACGGCAGCCAGTTTACCATTGCGGGCAACCCGATGCGCTACGAAGACCGCGGCATTGAACTGGATGAGCGCTGGAAACGCGACTTGCCGCCCTCCAGCCGCTCGCTGGCGCGCACCATCACCACCGTAAATCGCCGTTCGTTTGGATATGCCTGACCCCATGCCCCTCTCTACCCCCCAACCGACCACGGCCCGTTGCCCCGAAAGCCCGCGTGCCCCGCTGCGCGTGTGCACCGTGGGCATGGACTGGTTTCCGGAGGCGCCCGGCAACGGCCTCGACCGCATGGTGCATGGCCTGGCGTCGCATTTTGCGGATGCACAGATCATGCACCGCACCTGGGTTACGGGCGAGCCCCGCCATGCAAGACGTCCCGATGCTGTGCGCGCCTTTGCACGCGGAAGCGCCCCGCTCCCCGCTCGGCTCTGGGCCGCGCGCGCACGTATCGGCACCGACCTGCAGCGCGGCGACTACGACGTGCTGGCCTGCCACTTTGCCCTATACGGCTGGCCCCTGCCCACCACCGATCTTCCTTTTATCATGCACTTCCATGGGCCCTGGGCCCTGGAGTCCGACACCGAGGGCGACCGCTCGGTGCGCGTACGCCTGAAGCATGCCGTGGAGCGCCGCGTGTACCAACGCGCGGACCACTTCATCGTGCTTTCCGAGGCGTTTCGCGCCGTGCTCGTGCGGCGCTACGGGGTCGATTCCGATCGGATCCACGTCGTTCCTGGCGGCGTGGATTCCGATCGTTTCTATGTCGGTTCGCCTCGCGCTGCCCGTGCGGCGCTGGGCTGGCCCACCGACCGACCCATCGTGCTCACGGTGCGCCGCCTGGCGCATCGGATGGGTCTCTTCACCTTACTCGACGCTGCCGACCGCCTGCGCCACAGCCATCCCGACGTGCTGGTGTGTATTGCCGGTACCGGTCCGCTTCGTGATGATTTGCAGCACGCCATCGACGAGCGTGAACTCCACGACCATGTGCGCTTGCTCGGCTTCGTCCCCGACGCCGACCTGCCGCGGGCCTACCAGGCGGCTACGCTCAGCGTGGTGCCCACGACCGCGTGGGAGGGCTTCGGCCTAACGACCGTCGAGTCGCTGGCCTGCGGCACCCCCGTGTTCGTGACTCCCGTGGGCGGACTGCCCGAAGTGGTGCGCGACCTCTCGCCCCGCCTTGTCTTGCCGGATACGTCGGCGGGGGCGCTGCACGATGCTCTCCACCAAACCCTGCACGGACGTCTCGCGATGCCCGATGCGGCTTCCTGCGCAGCCTATGCGCATAACCGCTTTGCCTGGCCGCAGATTGCCGCCGCCACGCGCCGTGTCTACGACACCGCATGCGCAGCCTGATGGCCTCCCGTTTTCTCTTGGTGACTTCAATGCCTCTTCGCATCCTCTTCGTTGACCACAGCGGCGCTCTGGGCGGGGCCGAACTCTTTCTACTCGACCTGGCGCGTCCATATGCGGACACCAGCACCGTGATTACGTTCGAATCCGGGCGGTTTACCGAGCAGCTGGAGGCGCAGGCGGTGCCCTACCGCATTCTCGAATCCGGCGCGGCGCTCCAGCGCGTGCGCAAAAACGGCACCTGGATGCAGGGACTGTACGTGCTGCCCGCACTCGCTCGCACCGCGCAGGCTGTAGCCCAGCAAGCCCGCTCGCACGACGTGATTGTCGCCAACTCCCAGAAGGCCCTGTTGCCTGCTGCCTGGGCCGCCCGGCGTACCGGCACGCCACTCATTTGGATGGTGCACGACCTGCTCACGCCCGAGCACTTCGGCTGGATGCAGCGCCAGCTTGTTACCCGTATAGCCAACGCCAGCGCGGCCCTCGTAGCCGTGAACTCCCGCGCCACCGCCCGCGCCTTCACCGATGGCGGTGGGACTGGACCGATCATTGAGATTCCGAATGGTCTTGACGCGGCCCCGTTCGAACGCGCCCGACAGAACGATTCCCAGGCGCTCCGTACGGCGCTCAACCTGCCCCACGACGCGCCCGTGCTGGGCGTATTCAGCCGCCTGGCAGCATGGAAAGGCCAGCATGTGCTGCTGGAGGCGCTGCACGACCTCCCCACGGCCCACGTGCTCATTGTAGGCGAGGCCGCCTTTCCCGGCGACAAACCGTACGCCGAGCAACTTCGCACGCAAGCCCATCACCCGGCGTTGCGCGGACGCGTGCACTTCGCTGGACACCGCGCCGACATTCCCGACCTTATGGCGGCCTGCACTCTTATCGTGCACACCTCCACTGCCGCCGAGCCGTTCGGGCGCGTGGTGGCCGAGGGGCTCCTTGCTCGCCGCCCCGTGGTGGCTACCGATGCAGGCGGCGTCCCAGAAATCATTCGTCCCCAGCATAGCGGACTGCTCGTGCCCCCAGGCGATTCTGCAGCCCTGGCTGCGGCCTGCCAGTCACTCCTCGACGATCCGGACTGGGCCGCTACCCTCGCCCACACCGGCGCTGCGGACGTGCGCACGCGCTACGGATTAAAACGTATGCATGCGCAGTTTGAAGAGGCACTGCGACGCGTGCACCCGTCTGTACGCATCGCAGCATAACCCGACATGGCGTCATTGCCCCACTGACGAGCTATTATTGTTTGTCTTCTCCGTTTGCATCCCCTCTTTGTGCTCATACGCCCATGTTTACGACCTTAAAAGAACGCGCTTTACAAACCAAGTTTGAGCTCCGCTCCCGCTGTGCAGCTACGCCATGGCTGGCCCCGCTCCATCAGGCCACCGTGTGGTGGACGCAATGGAAGATGCGGGGGCACATCGACCTGCGCGAGTGCCAGGTGCAGCCCGACACAGAGCTCGTCATCGATGGGTTTCAGGGATCGGGTAATAGCTTTGCCACCGTGGCGTTCAAGTCGTGCCAGCAGCGCCCGGTGCGATTGGCGCACCATCTGCACGCTCCAGCACAGATCATCAAGGCGGTGCGGCAGGACGTGCCCGTGCTGGTTACGCTTCGTGATCCGTCGGATGCGGTGGTGTCGCTGATCAGCCGCTGGCCGTATGTCGGACTGGAGCAGGGCCTGCGCGCCTACATCCGGTTCTACGAAGCGCTCACCCCGTACCTGAACCGGATGGTCGTGAGTCCCTTCGCCATGACCACCGGCCCCATCGACCAGGTGTTTGATGCCGTAAATGCTACGTTTGGGTCCGATTTTGCTGTCTTCGATCCGACTGAAGCCAACGTAGCGCGCATCCGCTCGAAAACGACGCTCGATACCGAAGCTGAGACCCAGCGTTGCCGTGACAAGGCGGCCTTGCGCGCGCAGATAACCCATCCTCGCTACCGTGCGTTACGCGGCCGTGCTGAGGAGATCCATGCGCTGTGGCAGCAACGCGGCGTATCCGACCGGCGCCGTGCCCTGTCGTCCTGAACGCTCTCGCCCTGCCCCTGCGACCTTTTTGCATCTCTCCATACCATCTACCTCCATGATTAACGTAGGAACCGATCGCATTCAGAACTGGATATTCGTGACCGGCAGTATACGGAGTGGTTCTACGTTCCTGGCAGACGTGCTTAGTACGCCGCTGTCGGTCGATTACATTCACGAGCCGTTTAACGTGCGCTGTGGGATGCCAGGCATGGAGAAGCGCTACCAGTACATTGCCGAAACGTTGGAGACGCCCCCGATGCGTGCCCTGGACCACTACATCCAGCACCTGATAACGTATGACTTCGACTTACGTACGTTTTACAGTGCCAACGACCCGGCCCACCTCAAAGCAATAAAGCAATTGGTAGGTAGCCGGGGACCGTTTTTCCTGCGGATGGCGAAGCTCAACATGCTACACCGCCATTGCGTCGTCAAAGACCCTACGTCTCCACTCATTGCACGGCACCTACACACCGCGTATGGCTTCACGCCCGTGATTATCGTTCGGCATCCGGCATCCCTCGTGGCCAGCTTTGAGCGCGTGTCGTGGTGGCCGCAGACGCAGAAGCTCCTGGAGCAAGAACCGTTCGTGCGCGACTACATCTGCAGCGACGATCGTGCGCACTACGAGGCGCGGGGGCAATCGCCGCTGGCCGACGCGTGCTTCCACTGGCTCTTCACGTACCGTACGCTCTTGAGCTGGGCCGGGGCGCTTGGGTGGCCCGTCGTTACGCACGAGGAGCTGTGTAGCCAGCCGGTTGCGGTCTTCCGGCGGCTGTACAACACGCTGAATCTGCCGTGGTCGTGTCTCGTGGAGCGGAAGATTCGCCGTCGCACCCAGGCCAGCAACTCGCCCGAAGCCAAACAAGGACGCGTTCAGGACTTCAGCCGCGATAGCGCACAGATTTTTGAGATGCGCCGCGATTCGCTGACGACTGAACAGCGTCGTATCATCTTCGACATTACCAGCGATGTGGCGCTTCAATTGTATTCGCGGGCCAGCTTCAACCTGCCGGGTAGGCCGGCTCGCACGGCAATGCAATAACCCCCACAGCGGCCTGCTACAGGCGCATTTTCACGAACGCGCCTCTACCAGTCCTGGATTTTCTGTCTTTCCCCCCGATGGGTAAAAATGTGACCGATATTCAGTCTGCTCCTCCGTTCACCGTCCGTGCCGATGCTGCCTGGCATGCACTGAAAGAAAAATAACCGTTCCCAACGGTCTCTTCATCTACAAAACGCCCGCCCGCAAACCAGGGGGATTCGTAACAAATGAGATCCGCTTGATAGAAAACAGTACTCTCTTTCGGATCCATCTGCATAATAGTGATACGTTGGTGGATCTATGTTCGCATATCTTGCACATGTTGGGATCATTGGTATGGACGCATCTACCCATTCAGGGACAAAGATAAACAGATATCCGGTTTCACATGGCATCCACAAAGCGAGCAGGGTAGAGACTCCGTCCTCTGCGGATCGTGATATACGCCAATGGTGCAACATGGTATACCCCTTGAATGAGTACGTGGTGCCGTCAGGAAGATTGCTTGGCGGATGTTCACCTGCTTATATTTGACGGTTACTATGATTGCGACCTCCTACTTATCGTACCTGCGCGCAGCGTGGAGCAATACGAACCGTACGCTCCACACGTTGGGCCTGCTTGCCTGCCTGGTGGCCCTCATGGCCGCCGCCGCATTCCAGTTGACTGTCGTATCGACGAGCGACACCGAACCAGTCGTCTTTCCCATTGAGGTCATGGGCCCCGACGGCTACACGCGTTCGGTATCGCTTCAGGTGTCGGAGGCAGGGGCGGCCTCGCACGTGTACATTCGGGCCCACTCGATTGGCTATCCGTACCACCATACCGACATACGCAGCTACGATGCCGACAAGGCGTCCATTCGCCTGAATGGAGGCACCTGGCTCGACATCAACAACAGCACCGTTGAGTGCGAGGAGCCCGAGGCCAGCGTGCGATGCATCGATGGCCCCATGCACACGGTGCGCTTTCGCATCCCCCTGAATGACCTGGGCGCGGTGCAAGAGGGGCAGAACGTGGTGCAGTTTCGGATGAACTACCCGACTGGCAACAACGGGCTCGGGGATCCGTCGATGGGCTACCGGATTCTGGCGCTTGAAGTGCAATCAGCAGGGAACGCCAATCTCTCAGATGATACGCCAACCACGTGGGACGATCCCGGCAACTGGACCGCTCCCGAAGGCTACAACGACGCCGCCTCAGTCGAGGCTGGACGCGAGTTGTGGAATCAGCGCAACGCGCTGGTGGATGTTGCTGCCAAGAAGGGCCGATATTTGCACGCTGTGAGCGCTGACTTTGTGAGGGTGCAAGCGTGACGCCGTCATGGTTGCACTGACCTGAGTTCGGAGTTCGGAGTACTAGTACTCGTTTCTCGTTTCTCGCTTAGGCACGAGCGAGGCGTTGTCCAACTCGGCCCGAAGCTTCGCACAGCGCAGCAGTACAATTGTGCACAAAC
>CAJXLX010000058.1 GCA_913056335.1 uncultured Rhodothermaceae bacterium | reverse complement strand
GTCGCGTGCCCATTCCAGTCCAAGAGCCAACGGCGTACCTGCTGTCCGCGGTCAGTAAGCGTGGTCGTATCTACCGCTGCAATGAACGGTGCAAACGCGGCTCGCTCTTGCACATACACGTCGGTCTGATACGCCTTCATGTCGTTCAGGCTGTGCGTTGGCGTCTGGCGAAGCAGCGTGTCCAGGCGCGCCGAGCGGTAGCCATCGCCCCAGTCGTGACCTACGTAGTGCGGATACGAGGGCTCAACCGGCACCTGATTGGCGGACCCAACCACGCCGCGTTCGGGATTGATAACGTGAGGCATCTCATCGTGGTGCACCCAGCCGGTCCAGGCGTGCGCGTCGGTGTTGCCGGGAAGGAGCCCGGCACTGGAGGTAGCATTGCGCATGGGAAGCCGCCCCGCCATGCGCATCCCGATGGATCCGTCTGCATCTGCCATGACAATGTTCTGCATCGGAGCCGTCCAGTCGGCCAACGCCCGGTCGACCTCGTGGACCGAGGTGGCGCGGTTCATTTTCCAAAGCGCGCGCAGCGTGGTGTTGTCGTGATGCGCCACCCACTGCAGCGCCACGGCCTGGGTGTCGGGCACCGACGCGGGCGTTTCATTCAGCAGCGGCCCCCAGTGGCTGATGCGCAGCGTATCGAGCACAGGCGTGTTGTCTTGCATGTAGAGCGTGTCGACCTGCAGTTCCAGGTCGCGCCACGCGCCGTTGTGGCGATACCGTGTACGCTCCTGGTTGACGGTGATGGCGTAGTGGTCCACAACATCTGCCCCGGCGTTGGTGAGCCCCCACGCTACATGATCGTTAGTGCCTTGCACAATAACCGGGGCTCCTGGAATGGTGAGTCCTGAGATGTGCGTGGTGGGCGTGTGCAGGTGCACTTCGTACCAGATGGGCGGCAGCGACAGCCCCAGGTGCATGTCGTTGGCCAGCAGCGCCCCACCGGTAGCACTGCGCTCTGGAGCCACAGCCCAGTTGTTCGATCCTTTGCCAAAGCGATATCCTTCCAACACGCTCCCCTGCAATGCCCGATGCGCCGTGCGGTGCGCTTCCAAAATGGTTCGCGCATGGGGCTGCCTCGTCGTGTTTATACGTGACTGACCTGCACGGGCGGCAGGCGGCGAGGTAGCGGTGCGGTGCGTCGCCTCGGCGGGGCCCGCTGGATACATCGTAGCGTATTGCCCGGGCGGATGGCTGGGATAGAGCGCCGCGTATTCGCCGGGAGCCAGGCGTTCGCGCAGCACGTCGTAGACCGGGGCGTCGCTGCGATAGGTAAGGTCGTACGTCATGTACTGAAGCAGGCGCAGCCCGTCGATGGGGGCGCGACGGCTGGGAGTGGCGTTGAGCACGCAATACGCGAGCGGGCGTTCGTGCGGCGCCAGTTCGTCGAGGTAGGCATTGGCGCCGGTGCTGTACCACTGCAGTGCATCCCACTCCATGCCCTTTGCCTCCCGAATGCGCTCCATATTCTGCTGGGCGCCCCATTCCATGCCCGTGGCCCGCAGAAAGCGGTCGCTGTCGGCCATGTCGGGGCCGAGTAGTTCTGACAGCTGTCCTTGCGCTACGCGCGAGGTAAAGTCCATTTGGAAGAGCCGATCTTGCGCCACGGCATAGCCCATAGCAATGACCGCATCGCGATCGCTTTGGGCGTAGATGTGTGGAACGCCGCGCTCATCGCGCACCACAGTTACGCTATCGCGCAGGGCGGGCAGCCTCAGGGTGTGCGATCCACCTGGCGCGGGAGCGGTACGTGCGGTGTGCCAGAGGCCGTGTGCCGGATCCACAAACCGCTCGATGGGCGGCAGCCCGCCCCACGATGTGGTGAGGCCCACATACAATCCAGCAAGAACGGTTAGAGCAAGCCCGGCTTGCACAACGGCACGGCGGCGCGTACTCATGAGAGCGAGGGGGTTTCGGGAGGCGATGTCGACGAAACCAGCTGGCCGTTCGAGGGCGTGGTGGCGTTGCTCTCTTCGTATGCTTCAACGCGACGCAACAGGTCGTCGGTAGCATTGGCATAGTTGCGGGCGCCCTTTGACTGGGGGTCGGTGTCGAACACCGTTTCGCCGTCTTCAGAGGCTTCGGTAAGCGAGGTGCTCGTCCGAATAATGGTATCGAGCACGCGATGTGTGTATTTCTTCCGCATGTAGCTCCGGTACGCGCTGTGCAAGCGCTTACGCTCATCGACCTGCGTAAACAGAAACATGGAGGGATGCAGTTCGGGGTTGAGGCGCTTGCGCACCATCGCTACGGTCTGGTAGGTCTGCTCGGCACCCACGACCGACTGGTACTCCGGCAGTACCGGAATGACGGCGTACTGACTGGCCACCAAGGCATTCAGGCTGTAGACGGTAACGGCTGCTGCCGTGTCGAAGAGCACAGTATCATAAGCAGCTTCGTTGGCCTTACGCTCAATGGCTTCCCGAATCCACAGCACATCGGTGGGCTTGTTCAGGTCGCGCATCTCGCGGGTGAGGCGGTTCGACGATGGCAACAGATCAAACCCGTTCATCGTCACCGTGTCGCAGTCCCACAGGCTGGCCTCGGGGTCGAAGAGCGAAAGGGCGGTGTCGGAGCATGTGTCGGGGTTCACGCCCATGGTGCGCGTTAAAAATCCTTGCGGATCGAGGTCAATCACCAGCGTGCGATGCCCCGAAAGCCCCATTGCCGCAGCAATGTGGATGACCGTTGTGGTCTTTCCGGTGCCTCCTTTATGGTTGCATATGGTAAATACACGCATGAACGGTGCCGTGTCTGCAGAAGAATCAGTTGCAAAGTAGCCGTAGCGAGGACGTCTGTCAAATCATTTTATTGATTTGTTGATACGATTTCTCTAAAGCCACGTCGATTTTAGCATCCTGCGCCTGCCAACGCTTCTCCTTATCCTATACGCATCAGATCGTTGGTTCTTCGTATCGTATCCTCGTTGTTGCTCCCTCCCTCCATGTCACGCTCGCTTGTGTACACGTACGCCGCAGCCCTCGTTAGTGCCGCTGCATGGGGCGCAGCACTGGGATACGGCATGTGGCTACTCGGATGGCTTGCGTTTCTGCCACTATGGAATGTATGGCTCTACCGTCCGGTGCCACTTCACTCGATACTCAAGCATACCGTAGGCCCCTCACTGCTTGCCTATGCGGGCGCCTTTTGCGTTGCATATCCGTGGGTTGGCGGACACGCTACCGCATCGGGGATTCAGGCAGGAACCTCGGCGCTGGTCATACTGGCGCTGCTTTATAGCCTACCGCTCATGGCTGGGGCTCAGGTGGCCCTTCGTGGTCGGCGCGGCGCAGGTGTGAGCATCTGGATCGGTGGGTGGATGCTTGTGGATCTGCTGCTCCAGTATGGATCGTGGGCCTTTCCGTGGGCGCTCGGGGCGCATGCCGTCGTCGACAGCCCCGGTACCTACACGCTCGTGCGATTCGGCGGTCCGGTAGCGGGCACCGCAGCAATCGGTGGCCTGCACGCAGGACTCTTGGCGGTGCTGCAGATGACTGCATCGAAATCTGTGGAGAAGCAAAACATGCGTGCCGGAACCGTCGGGCTCGTGCTGATGCTCCTTGGCTTGCTCGTCGGGTCGGTTGGCTCTTCTTCCTCACCGCCAACATCTACCGCAGTGCCGCCTGCGCATGCCTGGGCCGTGCAGCCGGATGTAGCGCCCACCACCTGGGCCAACGCCGATGATTCGACCCGTAAGGCGCGCTTGCTGGCGCTCACACAAACCGCGCTCGACACAACCTCGGCGCCGCCTTCCCTCATTGTGTGGCCCGAAACCGCTCTGCATCCCCCCGACACTACCGGTATGCAAGCCATTGTAGACCGCTGGGGCGTGGCGGTACTTACGGGTGCTGTGCTGCCTGCTAAGACGCTGCAGCTCTCGGCACAGACCAACTCGGCGCTGCTCTACCGCCCTCACCGCGCGATGCAACGCTATGACAAGCACCACCTGGTGCCGTTTGCCGAGGCCGTGCCCGGAGCAGAGGGCTGGCAGGCGCTGCGTCGCTTTGCGCTGGAGCAGCCCAACGAGCGGACGTATGTATCGGGGGCGGGTCCTGTCACGTTCTCGCACGATGATTTTTCGTTTGTGCCGCTCATCTGCTTCGAGAGCCTGGCGGCCCCGCTCGTGGCCCGACTGGATACGAATCTTATTCCAACCCGCGCGCTCATTACCCTCGGGCAAACCGGGTGGTGGCGGCGTGCGCTCCCCGCGCAGCAGCACGTGCAGTACAGCCGCCTGCGCGCCATGGAAACAGGGCGCCCGCTGCTGGTGGCCTCAGTCAGTGGACCCACCACGCTCATAGCGCCGTCAGGAACAGCCACCGTGCTTGCCCCTTTTGGAGATGCCGCTGTTGTGCCGGTCCGCTGGCCCGCTTCGCATCCCCCCGGCTGGTCTATGCACACGGCCCCGTACACCGACATTGCATGGACCGCGCTTGCCCTGCTGCTCGTAAGCGTGCCGCTTCGTTGGTTCTCTTGACTCGCCTACTGTGCCGATGCCCCCTTTGCTTGACTTTCGTGTGCCGCTCATCTTAGCGTCGCAATCGCCACGGCGGAAGGCGCTGCTTGAGCAGGTGGAGTGGCCCTTTACCGTGCACGCGAGTCCGGCCAAGGAGCACCTGCCGCCCGATGCCACACCGACCGAAGCCGTGCGGGCCGTGGCGCATCAGAAGGCTACGCCGGTGGCCACCGAGCATCCTGAAGCCCTCACGCTGGCCGCCGATACGATTGTGGTGTTTGAAGGAGAGATTCAGGGCAAACCGACCTCGCCCGATGCGGCGCGCGCACTACTTCAGCGCATGCAAGACCGCAGCCACCACGTGCTCACGGGCATGGCGTTGCATCATCCCCGTGCCAGCCAGCGCGTGGCCACCGTCACGCGCACCACCGTGTTCATGGCACCGCTCTCCAACGCCGAGATCGACGCCTATGTGCGCTCGAAACTGCCCATGGACAAGGCTGGCAGCTACGGCATCCAAGACGCCATCGCTTCGCTGTTTGTGCGCCGCCTGCATGGCGACTATTACAACGTAATGGGGCTGCCGCTGCGCACGCTCTATGCAACGCTCCGCACCCGCTTTGCTGATCTTGTTTCTCTGCCCGAATGAACGACTCGACCGCCTCATCGCCGCCATCATCGCCCCTCGACTCGGTTAAGGTGCTGCTGCTGCAGGCACGCACCTCGGCCCAGATGGAACGCCAGGAACGTCTCTGCTTTCTGGAGCGGGCCCGCTTGCGCTCTGACCAGCTTGCCGCGCTAAGCGTACTGCGCGACCCACTGCCCCCTCGCCTGCTGAATGATGCAGATGCGGTCTTTATTGGAGGCGCTGGCGAGTACTCGGCCTACAACGATTTCCCGTGGATGCCGGGCCTGCTCGACTTCGTACGCCGCACCGCCGATGAGCAGCGCCCCCTGTTTGGATCATGCTGGGGCCACCAGATCATAGCTCGGGCCCTGGGCGGACGCGTCGTTCACGATTCGGAACGCTCTGAACTGGGCTGCCGCAGCGTATCCCTCACCCAAGCTGGCGCAAGCGATCCGCTATTTGGCACGCTGCCCGAGACCTTTAAAGCCAACATGGGTCACCATGACCGCGTGGCGGAGTTGCCTGACGGCGCCATCGAGCTGGCGTGCAACGAGCAGCCTAACCAGGCATTTCGGATGCCCGACTGGCCCTGCTATGGCACGCAGTTTCATAGCGAATTGGATGCCAAGCGCGAGCGCGAGCGTCTTGTGGAGTACCGCGACTACTACCGCGACGATCTGCCCAGCGACAAGGATTTCCAGGCTGTGCTCGACAACCTCACCGAAACCCCCGAGGTCGACGACCTCTTGCACCGCTTCCTGAAAATGTATGCGGTATAGAGCGGTGTGCATGCCCCTTCAGGCTATGGCTCATGACGCAGCGTAACCTCCGAACGGTCGGCCAGGCCGCCTACGGGCGGACCGATCTTGCGTACTGTTACCTCAACAGCGTCGAGCGCAGGGTAGACCGCAGCCACCTCCTGCACAATCAGTCCGGCCAAGCGCTCAATGAGGGCGTACTCGTGCTCGGTGACCTGGGCCTTTACGATGTCGTAGATGGCCTCGTAGTTGATGGTGTCGTTCAGGTCGTCAGAGGCGACGGCATCAGCCAGATCCAGATCGGCCTCGACGTCGACTTCGTAGCGTCCGCCCAGGTGGTTTTCCTCCTCCATCACGCCGTGGTGGCCGTAGAAGACCGCGTTGATAAGCCGAACGGTTCCGTGCATAGCGTCGTGCTGCGGTGTATCCCGAAGAAATGGTAGTGCCCATACATTGTGACCCATAATACAGGGGGATGCAGCGCCCTTCGCCTCCCCCTGTACGCATTTACGCAGCCTGAAGCGGTGCCAGCTTGGGAATGGCCGCCAGTTCGCGGAAGGCGCGGGCCCGCTCCACAATCAGTTCCTGATTCAAGTGGTACAGCCGCTCCGGCCCAAAGCGCTCGACCACAAACGAGGCCATAGCACTACCGTAGATGATGCCGCGCCGCAGATCGTCAGACGTATAGCGTTGCACCTGGGCCAGGTGTCCCGCAAGTCCGCCTGCAAAGGTGTCGCCCGCCCCCGTAGGGTCCTCGATATCTTCCAGCGGATAGGCCGGTGCGCTGAACACGGTGTCGCCGTTAAAGAGAAGCGCTCCATGCTCGCCCTTCTTGATGATGAGCGTTTCCGGCCCCATGTCGCGGATGATGTCGGCGGCCTGGACCAGATTCGGCTCGTTGGCCAGCTCGCGCGCCTCCGAGTCGTTAATGACGAGGCAATCTACGCGCTGCAGCGTTTCGCGGAGGCTGTCGGGCGTGTGCTCAATCCAGTAGTTCATCGTATCGCAGAGCACGTACTCCGGGTCGTCGACCTGGTCGAGGACGTGACGCTGCACGGCGGGATCGAGGTTGCCCAGGCACACAATCTTACTGGACCGGTAGTCGTCGGGCAGAGCCGGCTCGAAATCGACAAGCACGTTGAGCTGCGTGTCGAGCGTGTCGCGTTCGTTGAGATCGTAGTGGTAGCGGCCCTTCCAATGGAAGGTATCACCGCTCTCGTCCACCTCCAGCCCGCGCAGGTCGATTCCGCTGTTGCGAAAGCGCTGCACGTAGTCGTCGGGGAAGTCGCGCCCGACAACGCCGACCAGGCGCACCTCAGGGCAGAAGTAGCGGGCAGCAAGGGTGAGATATGAGGCACTACCGCCCAAAACGCGGGGCGCGGTGCCAAACGGCGTTTCGATCGAGTCGAACGCAACGGTTCCTACAGCAAGTATACTCACAGATCGGCAAGTAAAAATGATCAGCGGCGAACAGACCAACGTACCCAGCGCGCCCAACAATCGTTGAGCCCGCTGTTCGAATTCTACGCAAAGGAGCGCATTGCACAACGACAACGCCTGATGCTATCGCGACAGCACGCCCACAAACACGCCCACGGCAAAGGTGCCAAGCAACGTGGCCGTCTGCCGCTCGCGCACCCAATCGCGCGCCATATCTACCGCAATGGACGCCGGAATCGTAAGGGTGCTCCAGTCATCACCAACCGACATGGGCGGCGCGCCAAACGGATCGCCCCCCGCCGATGGCCCCGCTGAACCGCCGGGCTGCCCTCCTGTAGGCGGAAACGGCCCCTCGAATCCCTGAGACGGCGAGGTGTCGAAGGGCGAATCGGGCGCAGGTCCGTTCGACGGGCGATTCGATGGCGGGCGATTCGATGGCGGGTTGGGCGACGGGCTTGATGACTCGTTGCCCGACTCATTATCGGAGGCGTTCGGCGGCGTATCCATAGCAGTTTTTCGGAGACCGATGTGGTGTGTCTGCGTTATGCATTGTAGGTTGGAGTGCGTAGGGTAGGAAATGCCGGTGGCATTCGCAACTCTACGCGCTGCATGCGTAGGTTCAGATGTAGGTTCGCATGTAGGATTCATGCTCGGCTGAGCCTGCCATTTTTTCGAGTGCTCGTTGTCGGATTCCTCATCAATCTCTGTCTATGCGTTGGTTTCGTTTCGTGTGTGTGGGATGCCTGGTGGCGCTGCTTGGTGCAGGAGCTCCTCAGAGCCACGCCCAGTCGCTGTCGTCCTCGATGTCGTCGTTTGAGCGCGGACAGCAGCTCTTTGATCGCGGGCTGTATGCCGCTGCTGCACACGACCTCTCTGACTTTCGGCGTGCTCATCCGCGTCACAGCGCGGCCCCCGAGGCCCTCTACCTGGAGATTCGTGCCATGCAGGCGCTCGACCGTACCGAAGAAGCCATCCGGCTCACCAGCGTACTACAGCGGGAATACCCCGGGCACCCACAGTCCAGCACGCTGCTCCTCTCAATCAGCGAGGAGGCCCTGGCTCGTGGCGATCGTGCCAGCGCCCGCACCTACCTGACGCGTCTACGCGACTACAGCGACCCGGATGTGTCGGTACCCGCCACTATGCTGCTTGCACAGGAAGCACACCGTGCCGGCGAGACCAGCAGCGCGCTAAGCGATTACATCGAGATTGTGCAGTCGCATCCCGATCGCGATGAGGCCCCCGAGGCGGCGTATCAGGCCGGACGCCTGTACCTTGCGCGCGATCAGCCCGAAAACGCCGTGCGGGCGCTTCGGCGCGTGGTCGAACAATACCCGTCGTCGCCGTACGCCGAGGAGGCGCGTGAGCCCCTTGCACAGGCGCACATGGCCCTGAATCAGCCCGAACAGGCTGCAGCGGTGCTTGCAGGGGCGTCGGATCTCTCGGGGCGGGCCTACACGCTGCTGGGCTTTGCCTATCTGGAGACCGAGCGCTGGACGCAGGCGAACCGCGCGTTTTCGCGGGCCCGGCAGCGCGGCGAAGCCTCGCCAGTGCTGGCCTATGGATTGGGATGGACGGCGTATCACCAAAGCAATCATGCCCAGGCGGCGGAGTACTTTGCCCATGCTTCCCGCGGTAATCATGCGTTAGCGCGCACCGCCCAGTTTGAGGCGGCGCGCAACTACCAGCAGGCCGACCAGCTCGATGCAGCCCGCGAAGCCTACGCTGCATACGTGGACCGCGCCCCCTCGGCCAACCGGTCCGACGAGGCCCTCTTCGAAGTTGGACGCCTGTACTACCAGCGCGGTGCGTACGGCGATGCGGGGCAGACCATGGAACGCTTGCTGCGCTCGTATGCCGACTCAGAGCAGCGCGGGCAGGCGCAGCTGGTGCTCGGCAACGTGGCGCTGCAACGCAACGACATGACACGCGCTATGGACGCGTTCGAGGAGGCCAGTGCCCTGGGCGCGGCCCCCGACTCTATCCGCGATGCGATCGAGTTTCAGCAGGCTTGGTCGCTCTACGAGAGTCGTCAGTACCGCGAGGCAGCCGATGCCTTTATGCGAGTATACGAGTCCGGGCGGCTCGACCAGCGCAATGAGGCGCTTTTCTGGGCCGGTGAAAGCTTCTTTCAAGCCGAGAACTATCCGTCGGCGCGTGCCCGCTTGCAGCGGTACATTGAGGCGGCTCCCAACGGCCCCTCAGCCCCAGCCGCGCGCTACACCGTGGCATGGTCGTACTTTAAGCAAGAGCAGTTCGCCAACGCCGCCGCCGCGTTTGAGCGCTTCCTGAACACCTATGATGCCGACACACGCATCCCCTACCGTGCCGATGCGCAGCTTCGCCTGGGCGACAGCTATTTTGCTCAGGGCCGCTACGACGACGCCATTAGCGCATATGACGCCGTCAGCAACACCGGACGCGACTACGCGCTCTTCCAAATGGGCGAAGCCTACGCGCTACAGGACCGCTTTGAAGAGGCGATTCAGTCGTTCGATACGCTGATTAACACGTTCCCCGAAAGCCGGTGGCATCCCGAAGCCCTCTACCGGCGCGGCGGGGTCTATTTTCAGACGCAAGACTACGCCGCCGCACGTGCCTCCTACGAACAGCTTCTCGACACGTACCCCAATCATCCGCGCGTCCCCCGCACGCAGTACGGCATCGGAGACGCCTACTTCAACATGGGCGACTTAGAGGCCGCCGTCGACGCGTATCAGACGGTGCTCGAAGACTATCCGAACAGCAGCGTATTTGCAGATGCGGCGTCCAGCATCCAGTATGCGTTTGTGGTACAAGACAACCCCGACGGTGCCCAGGCGCTTATCGACGACATTGCAGACCGCATTGAGGATCCAGAGCGGAGCGACGCGCTACGCTTTCGCATTGCCGAGGCCACGTACCAGAGCGGCGACACTGAGGCGTCCATGCAGCAGCTGCGGCAGTTCGTTCGGATTGCCGAGACCGATGCGTATCTCCCCGAAGCCTACTTTCTGCTCGGACGCGGCTACGCTGATCAGCAGCAGCAACAGGAGGCGCAGACGTTCTTTGGTCAGCTGATCGATTCGTATCCCGACCACCCCCGCGTGCCTGAGGCGGCGCTTCGCCTGGGCGAGTTGTACGAACAGGACGAACGGTACAGCGCGGCGCTTAATGCCTTCATGCGGGCCGGCGACCACCCCGAAGCCCCCACCGACGTGGTGGCCCGCGCCCGCTACGGCGAGGCCATGGCCCTCCTTCAGCAGGGACGTGCTGGCGATGCCGAGCAGCTACTGCGCCAGATTGTGCGTACCCAAGACAGCGAGCGCCTCACCGCTTCCGCTCGCCTGGGCCTGGCTCGCATTGCCGAGGAGAACGGCACGCTCGATGAAGCACAGCGCCTGTACCGCCAGGTGGCCGAAGCCAATGCGGACGACGAAACTGAGGCGGAGGCGCGTTATCGCCTGGGGCGCCTGTTGCGCCAGAGCGGAAACCCCAACCAGGCTATCACCGAACTGGAGCGTATCCCCGCTCTCTTTTCCGGCTATCCAAGCTGGATTGCGCGTAGTTACCTGGAGCAGGCGCGCGCGTACGAGCAGCTGGGCCAAAATGGGGAAGCGCAGCGCCTGTACGATCGCGTGATCAATCGGTATGGCGATACGCCTTTTGCTGACGAGGCCCGCACAGCCCGCGACGCGCTATAGCATGCCGACTGTTGCACATGCCCGTGCCTCTTTGCTACTCTCTAAACTTGCGAATCCCATTTGCTTTCTATGATGCGTATGATGCGTTTTGCTGTGCTTTCGTTGGCGCTTCTCTTTGCTGTGCCTGGTCTGGTCTCAGCCCAAGACCCTGGGTCGGACCCTACCCTGCCCGAGATTACGCCCCGCGAAATCGAGATTCGGGGTGAGTACCGCGTGGTGTTTCCCTCGCTGGAGCGCCCTACGCTGCAAGAGCTCCAGCCCCGAACCCGTGTGCAGGCGTTGCCCCTTGAAGGACTGCCTGCAGCCTCCCCCATTGGGTTTCAGGTAAGCGCGCTGCCGCCGCTCAACCTGGACCCGCCCCAGGCGCGTTATGACGGCCGCTCGCCCCTGGCTCCACTTCTTAGCGGCATGAACGGCTCACTCGAAGTGGCTGGCGGACGTTTTACCGAGCGTCGTGCGGCTGCCGATGTACAGCTGCCCATCTCTGCGCGTACGGACCTGCGCCTGCACGGCGACTACGAAGGGATGAACGGGGCCCAGCCCTTCGACCAACGCGATGCGCGCACTGCGTTCGATACCGGCACAGGCACGATCGACCTGTCCTATCGGAACCCATCGTGGCGACTGGCATCCAGCGTTGACGGCGCGTACCGCCAGTACGATCTGTATGGGGTCCAGGGCGCTCCCGAACGCACAGTAACTCGCTTCGGCACTGAGCACACGCTCCAGGTGTACGACGGGCTCCCGCTTACGTGGACTGTTGGATACGAAGGGCATGATCTGGAAACCAGGGCGCTTAGCTTCTCCACGCAACGTGTTCACACCGACCTGGAGGCCATCATCGGACTCTCGGCGATCGATCTCCGCCTTGAGGGTGCTGCCGAGTTGGCTGGGCATCTGGGCAATGCCGCATTCTCGGGCGACAGCCGCGCGGGCACGCTCCATGGCATCGTTCGCCTCGTAGACCGCCCCGACTTGCAGGTTGAAGGCGGCGCCAGCATCATAAGTATGACAACCGACCTGGCGCGTCCAGGCACAGAAAACACGCACACCTATGGCGCCCCCTATGCATTTGTAGAGTGGCGCCCTGACACGCGATGGATGCTCTACGCCGAACAGCGTCCGTCCCTTACGCTACACACGCCCATTGATCTTGCCGAAACCAATCCGTACCTGAGCGGGCTTCCTGGTCTGGGGGGTACAGCTCACACGCTTGATGCCACCGCGGGCGTACAATGGAGCGCAGGAACCGCACAGATCGACGCGCATGCCGGTGTCATACACAGCCCCACCCGCCGCTTCTTTGCGCAAGACGACACCGGTCTGTTTACTCTTCAATATCTGGAAGCCACAACATGGACGCTCGGTGCTGATGCCACCCTGCAAGCCCTTGCGCCCTGGTTTGGTACGATGTCGCTGCAGTATACCGGCGGCAGCGTAGCCGACGGGAACGGCCTCCCCCTTGTGGCCCGGACCACCGGCGAGGCGACCGTAGGCTACCAGTTCACCGAACGCCAGGCCCGTCTGCAGCTGCACCTGCGCGGGCAGAGCCCCCGCGATCTCTCATCGACAGGTACGACCACCGCGCCCGGATTTGTCGCGCTTGGCCTTTCGGGCGATGTGCAGATCACGCCCAACATTGAAGTTACGGCGTACATACAAGATATTGGATCAAACGATGCGACCGAGTGGCCCGGCTATCCGCAGCCGATTGCACGCGTGGGTGGCGGACTCCGCCTGTTGTGGTGACATGTGTTGTGGCAACCACGTCCGCTTTTGCGTCCGGCGGTGCTCCAACGTTGCCTCACTATTGGAATGACTGCCCGGTCTTGCGGATGCACAGGCTCCTAACTTCATGCTGATTCGCACTGTATCCCCATAAACAGTGAGATTGCATTGAAGATGGTCGCCAAATGTGGTAAGCTACAGTGCCTCGTGTTCATCATACCTTAGCCCCCCACCGATATGGCCCGTCCATCTCCCAAAGAAGTACTTAAGGCCTTCTGTGCCGTGGTGCGCGACGAGCTCGCCGACGGACACGACGTAGACCTGCCCGGCCTGGGTACCATTCAGGTAGAGCATGACGCCAGCACAGTGCAAGGCCATGACAACGCTATGTGGTCGCCCCCGAAGCGCACGATTACCTTTGTTCCGCACAACGACTCATCCTCTCCTTCATAACTGCCTCGCTGCATTATGTCTGATCGCCTTTTATCTCAACTGGCTGACCGCCTGGGGCTGGATGAGTCGGACGTTGCTCCCATGCTCAACGCATTGCTTAAACAAGTCCGACAGCGTGCTGGACAGGGCTCGGGAGCTCGTATTCCTACCCTGGGTACATTTACAACCACTGCCAGTGGCACGCTTCAGTTTGAGCCCGACGCCGACCTCGTGGATACGGTGAACGAAGACTTCGCCGGTCTGGAAGACGAGCCTGCACCGACACCGAAGCGTGCGCCCGACACGTCCACAGCGCTCGCAGAGGCCCCGCCAGCCGCATCCCCCAAACAGGCCCCTGCCGATCAGTCGTCGGCCCCCTCCGCATCTGGCGACGCATCCCAAACCGGAGCCCCCACGGAGGACGACGATGCAACCGAAGAACTCCCTGCATCGGGCCCAACAGCGACCAAATCGTCTGATACAGGATCGTTGTGGCCTTCGGAGGCCAATACGGCAACCTCTCCTGGTACCACGGAGACTGATATCGACGATAAAACAGACGACGATTTTTGGAGTCGGGATCGCGAGTGGGACCTGTCAAGCGTTGCGTTTGGTGATGTGGCCGACGATGATCGGGAGCCGGATGATGCCGCCCCCTCCGCTATGCCTTCCGATGAGGAAAGCCCCCCCGCGGCGGACTCTGAGGATCGTGAAGAAGCTTCACCTTCGGCTGACGTCCCCCCTGAACAGGGCGCTACCGATGAATCACCTACGCAACGCTCTGGACTTCGCACAGCGGTTGGCGTAGTGGTTGTGCTGGCTGCCTTGATCGGAGGCTGGATCGTCCTTGGAGCGCAAGGCACAGTCCCCAGTCCAGGTTCTGTCATCGAAAACGTACGCGCCTCGTTCTCTGGGGGTACCGAGCCCCCTGCCGTGACACCGTCAGACTCCGATCCTTCTGCAGCGTCGGATGCGTCTCCTCCTGCTTCCGACTCTTCCCCGCCCGACCCTGCTGATTCAGCAGCCTCCAATCAATCGCCTGCTAATGAATCTGCCGATGATGCCCCTACGGATGACGATGACTCCAGCAGTACAGAGGCTCCCGTAGCTGACGATGCCCCTGCCACATCTCCTATTGTGCCCGAAGAGGGAGGCTGGACACTGGTCGTAGCGTCGCGTACAAGCGAGCAAGAGGCCGAGGCCATTCGTACCCAATTTGCCACGGCCCTGCAGTCGGTTGGCGTTCCAGTTGACGTACTGGCCAGCGAAGGCAGCGGTGGAACAACGCGGTACCGCGTCATTGTAGGGCAGGTCTCCTCACAGGAGGAAGCGCGCCGCATTCAGCAGGAATACAGCGAGCTGGTTCCTGACGACGCTTGGCCGCTTCGTTTGTAGTGCAGAGGTATCTTACCCGTTGGTCCACTGGCCGGTACTCTGTTTGTATTCTTCTATATTCACGTATTTCTCCGCTTATGTACCTTCGCCTTCAAGCCGCCCTTTCCCAGAATGCTGCTGAGGACTCAATGACTACCGCTGCAGCCGATGAGGGCGCGCTGTCGGTGCTCGACCTCTTAATTCAAGGCGGCTGGGTGATGGTCCCCATCCTGCTGCTTTCATTTGTTGCTGTGTATCTGTTTATAGAGCGTCTGCTCACGATTCGACAAGCAGCCAGCAACCCTGACGCAATCACCGATCAGGTTCGTGATTACATTCGTGCAAACGATATCGATGGGGCGCTGGCGTACTGTCAGCGCAAGGACGTTCCTATTACTCGCATTCTGCAGTATGGGCTTGAACGTCTGGGACGCCCTATTTCGGAGATCCAGGACGCGGTTCGTGCAGCGGGTAAACATGAGACGTTCTTGCTGGAAAAGCGAACCAATATGCTCGCAAGTATTGCGAGTGTAGCCCCAATGCTGGGCTTCTTTGGAACGGTGCTCGGCATGATTCGCGCATTCCAAGACATCCAAAGTCTACAGGGCAACGTAAACCCAAGCGTGCTTGCCGGAGGAATCTGGGAGGCCCTTATTACGACGGCAGCAGGTCTACTGGTCGGCATTATTGCTTCGTTGGCATACAACTACCTGCTTGACCGCATTAAACGTCTCACGAACGATATGGAGCGCTCGGCTACCGACTTCATCGATCTGCTGCAAGAGCCAGTGTCGTAGGCACCTGGTTATTGTAGCGTTCGAGCTGCGCTCTTTTATCTTTCCAGATCCTGTACACTATGAGTTTTGATTTTGAGCCTTCGCGTGCTCCGGTCTCGTCAATTAGTTTGGCAGGGATGACAGACGTTGTCCTCTTATTGCTTGTATTCTTTCTGCTTACGTCAAGCTTTGTCCCACAGCTCGGTATTGAGGTCACGCTTCCGCAGGTAGATGCCTCTGCCCCTGTTGAGCAGCAGTACATCACGGTCTCAGTTACGGAAGATGGAAGCTACTTCGTTGACAGCATGCCTGCGTCGGAGGGCCAGCTCACACAACAGATTCGTGATGCGCGTCGGGACGAAACGACAACTGTTGTGCTGCGCGCAGACGAGGGGGCTACGATTCGCCAGTTTGCCACCGTTGCCTCTGCAGCTCAAGCGTTAAATCTGCGTGTGCTAATGGCCACAGAACGACGATGAAGGCCCTCGTGCTTATCATTCACTTACATTATCCACCGAGCGAACCTTCTTCCTTAACGGTACGCTCTTAGGAGAAGAAGCACACACAAAAAGGGCTACCCTCGGTGTGAGAGTAGCCCTTTCTTCCTGATATTAGCTCTTCGCTGAAGGAGCAACCGGGCTGCCGGTTGCAATATTCGCGCCTTGGCCTCCGGGATTAACGGGAGGCAAGAGAGATTTCGATGATTCGATCGACGACCTGCCTCGTGCGAAGTGTCACCTCATCCGCATTCACAGCTTGCCCATTTACTGCCGTTACAATAGACTGGTCTTGCTGACGCATCAAGCGACCAAAAAGCAGGATGTCGCGGAAGGGTTGTTGGTGTGCGATATTTCCTCCCATGCCTCCCTGAACGCCTTCACGACGCAAGAAATTGCTGAAGAACTGTGAGTCCTCTGTATCCATGTAGAAAACAGGGACATCAGGGCCCTCACCATCCTGCTGGCGCAGGAAGTTGATCGAAGTAATCTCTTCACGGAATCCGTTACGGCCTTCGGCAAACGTGTAGCTGATATACAACGTATTGGCGATACTGAGACCGCCCCATCCTTCACTGATCAGTTCAGACTCGATTGAGCTCAGATCTTGCGTCTCTTGATCGCGGCTGCGCCGCTTGATGGCAAACTCTTGAGCATCTTCGCTCTCTGATTGCTCTCGAACCTCCTCAATGAGCGCGTCTCGGAACGCACTGATGGCGCTTCCACGCTCAACAGGAACTCGAATCTCAATATTTTGCTGCCAGACTGCTTGTGCATTCACCGACTGCATTCCAGCCAAGCTGAGCAGGGCAATCGCAAAAACGGCGATCGACTGATGTACGTATGATCTGTGCATAACCGAGTGTATGTATTGTCGAAGGTGTAGTAAACAAAAGCACAGGAGCTCGTAGAAACGCGCCTCCTGAATGCATGGTTACGTCTCGCAATAACCAAACCAAGCATTGCAAGATGCCCATTCGTTCTCCTGCAGTTTCATAACAACGTATGCTGTCCACCATTATAATCAGGCAGTGCCTACCATCACACACTGTCCGATCTTTTGCGAGGTAGAGTTACCACGAGCCGGGCCTAAGCAATACGAAGCTGAAGACACATTGCCGGCATAATACAGACAAAGCTGTGGAACCTTCAATCCTTACAATGGGACTCTTGAGGGTGGCTTTTCGGCTTTTACAGTATTAGTGGGTGGGAATGGAAGAAGCTAACCGTTTCTCCTTCCACCTTCTGCTGGCACTCCCTCTGAAGTAGGAAGCCGAACCAGTATACGTTATCCACCGAGTGAAAAGGAGAACGTTTGGCTTGCGCTTCCCAATTCATTGTCAATCGGAATGCGTTGGCCTGCGTGGTTTACGCGTGCTACATTTTCGAGCTCAAGGAAGATTGTGTCGTCCGGCTGGAGTCCTGTGAGCTGTCCAGCAAGATTCAGCTGGTTATTGCTTCCCAAGTCAAACGTGCCCAACTCTTGACTTGCACCGAGTCCACGGCGGTAACTTACGCGGACTTGCCCAATGCTGTAGCGGGCATCTTGTGCGTAGCGCGATGCAAACTCTGGATCCGGCTCAAAGTCGAAGCGAACGTTCGGGCGTGCAAGTGAAACGCGGTCGCTCGCTTGCAACTCATCCCCTCCTGCATTCAACACGCGAATACTTGGAAGCGGGGGCTGAATAACATTAAAGGTACGTGTACCTAAGAAGACATCGTCGCTCCCTTCCTGGATGAGATATGCTTCGACCGAGACCTCTTCCCCCGATGGGCTCAATGAAAGGGTCCGCCCTTCTTGGCTCTGCCCACCTGAAACCAGCCGAAGCGGCTGCTCCTCAAGACCGGGTACGTCGATACGAATTTCGTTCAGCGTTTGACGATATAAGGCGTCCGTTGCTACACTCTGTGCAATGACTTCCGGACGTCGCACTGTGAATTGTCCTGTAACAGCGCGCGATGCTGTCTCCCCGTTGACTTGCTGAAATGTAAGCTCTGCTGTGTATTCGACAACCTGCTCATCTTCTCCTTCAGGGAGCAAGCTTCCAGTTTGCATGCTGAGACGCTCACCATCAATCTGGAGTCGGTCATCATTCGTCTGGACCCCAATTTCGGTCTCTCCAGAGGCCGCAAGGTAGGCTGTTGCTTCATAGGGCTGACCCAGGACTACATTTTCTTGCCCAACAACAATTGGCTCGACGTCGCGGATGTACGCTGTGTCTTCTTCGACATCGAAGGTACTGAATGCATAAAGCAGGACAGGCAGGTACAGAGCCAGCATTATCTGGTACCTGAGTGTCTTAATCCTGATTGTTGAGTCTTTCATAGGGCAGTCGTCTCGACAAATATAGACGGTTATTCAGGAGATTCAGTGTAGGTCCTCGCTTTGAGAAACAGCGATTCAACTTCCCTACAGCTGATCTTGTAGAGGCAGGTGTTACAGGATGAACGGTAATATGTGGTCGAGCAGAGCACCTCACGAAGGGTTAACAATTACATTCTGCATCCCATTTATGTTTTCAATGGGCAGAACGGTCATGAAGGCATACTCCAAACCTGTAACGGCCGAGGTATTTATGTGGTCGGGTAGACTTCTCGTAACGCCCGCTTTTAAGACGCCCCGTTTCCTGCTCCAGGGTTATTGAACGTACGGAAACGCGAAAGCATCTCGTCCAGATCACTCCGCATCTCTTCAACTGTTGATCCTGCCCCCTCCATTTCATTTCCGAGAGTGCGCATACCTTCACCTAAGCGACTCGCATCTTCGGCAAGTTCTCCACTGGCTACTTCGGAGAGCTTCGTACGCATGTCTTTTACAGCAACACGCGCCCGCTTCATCTCTCCAGCCATATCGTGAATCTCTCCACCAAACTGCTTAATTTCCTTGCCGAGCGCACTCATCATGACATTAAGGTCGTCATTCACCTTCTTCTCCATCATCTTTCGTGCAGAGGCACTTGGTGCAGGGCCTTGGGCC
>CAJXLX010000057.1 GCA_913056335.1 uncultured Rhodothermaceae bacterium | reverse complement strand
ACCGTGGAAGCATCTGCTCCATCAACAGCGGCAACTATCACGCTTTTGAGCAGGGGCTGCGCGACTACCTCAACTGGCTGCAAGAATACGACGAAAATGACCCCAACCGTCCGGCAAAGACGCGATACATCGGATCGTTTGTATCCGATTTTCACCGTAACATGCTTATGGGAGGCATCTACATGTACCCGGCCACACAGGGGAATCCGGATGGCAAACTGCGCCTGATGTACGAGGCCAACCCTATGGCCTTCTTGATTGAGCAGGCGGGAGGCAAAGCCACCGACGGGAAGCGGCGCATTATGGAGATTGAACCGGAATCACTGCATCAGCGCACGCCGCTCTTTATCGGCAGCCCCGAGATGGTTGACCGTGCGCACGCTTTCTTGCAAGGCAACGCGCCGCAGCAGCGAGCGGCGCAACAGGCGTAACATCACCGCGCGCCATTCCCCTTCGGTGCTTGTTTGATACCGCATGGATCTTACCGACTTGCCTACGCGGGCCCCGGAAACGGTACCGGCTGAGACCCTCACCATCACTCGTCCGCCCGATTGCACATTTGGCGGATGGACGTCCGATGTATTTGAGATGCTGGGTCGGCTTCGCAAAACTCCGCACATCGACCAGTACAACAAGGAGAAGCCGCATCTGCATGAGATCCTGAAGGATCCGTTTAAACGCTACCGCGACGATCTGGTGGTGAACTGGGTGCTGCCCAGCCGGCTCGACTTCGAAACTGAGCGCTACGTGTTCAGCCGCCTTCTCAAGAACGACTTTGGGGCGGGCGGCTGTCACGATAACCTGTGGATGGCATTCTATCGTCCGCACACGAAGCGGCTGAACGATGTGCAGATCTCTCACCGCATCGACCCCGATGGCTTTCAAGTCGGCATTTTTGTGGGAGCCCACGCTACCGATCTGCTCGATCAGGCACAGCAGCGCATCGAGCAGGCGCCTGATACGTATGTGAAGCGCGTCAACGCATGCTTGCAGCGCGACAGATGGCGCTTCTACTATCGTTCGGGGAGCGGCCCACCCATCACGCACACCACTCCTCTCGATGCCCTCCCCGAAGAGGTGCTTACCGCCGATGGCATCTGGCTGCGCCGCTTCATGCCGCGTGAGCAGGTGCTGGAGTGGGGCCCAGAGCTTGTTGCTGAAGCGCTCGATGCTGTACAGCGCGTATGGCCGCTTTATCACTTCTACCTGACTGGGCGCTAAACGAAGCAGTTGCTTCGGAATCGAATGCAATGCATAGCTACTTAGGCCACTATCTGCATTTCATTGTAGATGTAGAGTCTTTCGATTTCTTCGGAAAATAGTATACGCAATGAGGGCGCATGCCTAACTTTACCCAACGTGTTCAGCCATGCGCATCCGCCAGAAGGAATAGGGCATGAGCCAACAACGCCAAGGTAGCGCGTGGAAGCAGTGTACCTCATTTGCGGTCTAATGCGCACATTGCATGTGCACTGTGCCGCATGGCCCTACCCTCCCAAAGTCCACGTTCACGTCACGGTAGTACCTCGTGGCACATGGATTGCATGGCAGTATGGATGGTAAGGTAGTTAGGGCACGCCCCGTGCTGGGGCCCTATGCCCGGAATTGATGTTTTACGGATTACGAGCAGGACGTATGTACCAACAGATTAGTGCACACCCCGAGCCGGGCGAGAAAGAGCGTGTACAAGATGGTCTGCGCATCCGCGCAGGCATGCCGTATCCACGCGGCGCTACGTGGGATGGCATCGGCGTTAACTTTGCATTGCACAGCGCGCATGCTGAAAAAGTAGAGCTACTGCTGTTTGAAAACGCATCGGACCGGGCCCCCAGCCATGTATTTGAATTGCCCGAGCAAACGGGGCCCATGTGGCACGGCTACATCGTAAACCTGCGTCCGGGACAGCTCTATGGCTACCGTGTGTACGGGCCGTACAATCCAGAAGACGGGCATCGCTTTAACCCAAACAAGGTGTTGCTCGATCCCTACGCCAAAGCGATTGGACGTCCCCTGGAATGGGATGACAGTCTCTACGGATATGATGTGGATAGCGACCACGGCGACCTTTCGTTTTCTGAAACCGATAGCGCGCCCTATGCACCGCTTGGTGCAGTTGTAGAGGAGACCTTCGCATGGCAGCGAGACCAGTCGCCCGGCATTCCGTGGGAAGAGACGATCATCTACGAGACGCACGTAAAAGGAGCCACCAAGCGGCATCCTGATGTGCCTCCTGCGCTGCGTGGTACCTATCTGGGGCTGGCGTCCGAGCCAATGATCGACCACTTTAAGAGCCTTGGCGTCACAACGGTGCAGTTGCTGCCTGTACATGCCAAGTTGAACGACCACTTCCTCGTTGAAAAGGATCTTACAAATTACTGGGGATACAACACGTTAGGCTACTTTGCCCCTGAGCCATCGTATGCGAGCAATGGCTCCGTCTCGGCGGTGCGCGACTTTAAGATGATGGTGCGTGCGCTGCATGCGGCGGGACTCGAAGTCATCATCGACGTGGTGTATAACCACTCATGCGAAGGCAGCGAGCTGGGGCCTACGCTGTCGTTGCGCGGGATCGATAACCGCACATACTACAAGGTGAACCCCGACGATGCGCGCTATTACATCGACTACACGGGCACTGGCAACACGCTTGACCCCGGCGATCCGTACGTGCTGCAGCTGATCATGGACAGCCTGCGCTACTGGGTTGAGGAGATGCACGTTGACGGCTTCCGGTTCGACCTGGCCTCAACGCTGGCTCGTGAGCTGTACGACATTGACATGCTGGCGCCGTTCTTCAAGATCATTCAACAAGATCCGGTCATCAGTCAGGTGAAGCTCATTGCTGAGCCGTGGGACGTGGGGCCGGGCGGCTACCAGGTAGGTGGTTTTCCGTGGCAGTGGGCCGAGTGGAACGGACGCTACCGCGATTCGGTGCGCAGCTACTGGCGTGGCGACCGCGGGCTCAACGGTGAAATTGCCACGCGTATGGCCGGGTCGAGCGATCTGTACGAACGCTCAGGCCGCCGCCCCTTTGCCTCCATTAACTTCCTGACCGCGCATGACGGCTTCACGCTCGAAGACCTCGTGAGCTACGAGCATAAGCACAACGAAGCCAATCGTGAAAACAACCAGGACGGCCACGACCACAACCTGAGCACCAACTGTGGCGTAGAAGGCCCCTCCGAAGATCCGGTCGTGCTGGCTTGCCGCGAACGCCGCAAGCGTAGCCTCATGAGCACCATGTTGCTTTCGCAAGGCGTGCCCATGATTTTGGGGGGCGATGAACTCTCGCACACGCGCGGGGGAAACAACAACCCATACTGCCAGGACAATGAAACCACGTGGTACGATTGGAACCTGACGCCTCGCAAAGAGAAGTTCTTAGAGTTCGTAAAGGGGCTTACGGACTTCCGAAAAGCGCATCCCAGCTTCCGGCGGCGCCACTTCCTGAGTGGGCCTGAAGACGAAAGCGTGAGCGATGCTATTTGGTGGCATCCCGACGGGCGCGAGATGGAGAGTGAAGACTGGGATCACGACCACCTGGCCACCTTCGGGTTCATCTTACACGGCACGTTGGTGCAGAAAGACAGCCGCGGTAAGGCCATTCGAGACGATACCTTCTTCATCGTGATGAACCAGAGTGATGACCAGCAGGTCGTGCATCTGCCTGAAAAAGACACCCTGAAGCAGACCTGTGTGCGGTGGACGGTGGTGCCGGAACTGCGCGAGGGCCTGGCGACGGCACAGACGAAGTACGCCCCGGGTGGCATTCTCCGCTTGCCTGGGCATACCCTGACGGCCTTGAAAGCCGAGTTGGAATCGGAGTCATAGCCAGTGCCATGAAGGCGCATGAACGACAAGGCATGCTAAGAAGCACAGGACCGTAGTCTCCGGCCATCAAGAGAGCGTAGGTTCATCGTGTAGTAGCAGGCCAGCCCTTGCATCTCTTCTCAGAGATGTATACTGCTCCCTCTTTCTCCACAGGAAATAACGGAACAAATTACACGGTTCCTCATAGGATGCGGTTGCTTATAGCTTATACTTTACGCTCCTACGAATTACGTGCTCCATGACGCAGAATGTGCAGACCATCCCGCTGGATGAACTCTCCGACGATGTGCAGCTCTCGAAGCAGACCATCGTGCGGTGGATTGACCGCCATCTGATTGATGCAGAGTTAGACTGGGCCCTCTCGGATGAGAACGAGGAGGTGCGCATGATCACGCTGACCGACGACTCGCTGGACTTCCTGCGGTCGTTTGCGGAAGACTACCGCGAAGACGTGGTAAGCCGCACCGAAGCGCGCCATATTCTGAAGCAGATCGACCGCAAGAAAATCAAAAAGCTCATCCGAGCCGGCGATGTGAAGGATGTTGAGGTCGACGAAGAAACGCGCATCGTGGTGGGCAGCATCGAAGACTACATGCGCCGCCGCGAAGGAAATGGCGAGGAAGCCGAAGAAGAGTAAATCCGACTCAGCAATTTTACAGTAGCGCCTCTTGCCTCTCTACCCGAATGCGGTAGTCAGCAAGGGGCGCTTTTTTGTTAGGAGGAGATAGAGATGCATATTACTGCCAAGTTCGCGAAAAAAGATTACTTTCATGCCATTTACATCACCGTTACATATCTAATTTTGATTATTTCGGGGGGGCGAGTACGTTGCTTCTGAACGGTGAATAAACCCCTTCGTTTGCATTTCGAAATTTCTATTCGCAATTTTTGTAAAGTTATGACTCGCGTTTGAACTTTAGTATTCAGCTTTCTCCTGTTAGCGACTGTTGCAAGCATCAGTGGTCAAGAAACCGAGACAGCACTGGTTTCAACAAGCTGTGCAGCATCTCAATCATCAGACGTACGAACGTCGTCAGGCCCCTGTGATTTGGCAGCCGATTGGTGCCAAGCTACTGGTTTCCCTGATGGCACGATAATCGTGCAGAGAGGTAGACCCCCCGACCGCGTGACCTGAGCTGCTTCACTGACTGCGTTCAGCATGACGGTAGAAGACGGCTCGGTGGAAAAATCCCGTATGCATGCAATCACTTAGCACCTGACTACTGCTGTATCACTCGTCAATATTTGGGTGACAACGTATTCCTCTCAAACGCTGTCATCTTGAGCGCCCCGACCGTGGGGAAGAAGTGCTTTTAGAGTGCGAAGCGAAGTCGAAAGATCTCCCCCGAGGTTGGCAGGGCCCTTGTCCCGCCGTATCTGCTGAACGCCAAGGAGATAGGTTCGACTCTCGGCTCCTTCGTCGCCTTCCGCTCACCATGACAGGCATCGTGGGAGGGATACGTGTATAGCAACCATCAAAATGAGGACTGACAGAGCACTACTCCGTTTGCCTCTCTCAACCCTCAGGATCTGTTTGGGTTTTGGTTTGACGGCGAGAGCGAGCGCCGCTCAGAGCCCAAATTAAGAAATCAAAACAGGTTCTCACGACCGGTCGGCCACGGCCTCTTCAGCATCAACCCATGCATCCAACTGCTCACGCAGCGAGTCTACGTCGAACAGACCCATGATGCTGTGGGTGACTTGGCCTTCAGGGCTGATGAGCACGGTCGTGGGCAAGGCGTACACGGTGCCGAGTGCCTCCTCCAGCTGATTATCCTTCTCGACCACAATCGGGTAGTTGATCTCCATATCTTCCACAAATGGCGTAACCACGGATTCGCCTTCCTGGTCGCGCGAAACGCCAACCAGGGTGAGCCCTTGGTTACCATACTCGTTCTGAATGTCAATCAGATCCGGAATCTCTTTGCGGCACGGCGGGCACCACGTGGCCCAGAAATTGAGCACGACGGGCCCCTCGGTGTCGCGCAGCGCAATCTGGTCGCCCTCCAGCGTGGTGAGCGTAAGATCCGGCGCGGGAAACGGATCGTTGAGGGCCGACTGCTCAATCGATGGATAGCCCTGCGCAGTGTCGCTGGGCGCGCTAATCCGCGGAGCTTCAGCAGGGTCAATCCGGTCGGGCGCATCGCCTCCGCATCCTGCCAAAACAAGCAGAAGCACAAGCAGACATGTAGGCACTGCGGCAGGCAAAGGCAGCGCCGTAGACAGAAGACGCATATCCATTACACGGTTAGATCAAGTTTGCGGAGAGCGTCGGAGAGACGATCGGGCGACACGCGGTTGTGGTTGAGGTGCCCAACCACTTGACCGTTCTGCACAATGATAGCCTGAGGCGTTTCATGGCGCAGGCTCAGGTCGTCTGCAATCTGATCGGACACAGAGCGGGCCGACTGCACTGTAACGCGGTGTACCGGCCAGTCCGCATGGTCGTTGCTCCACGTTTCAATGTTACGCTGTGCCCAGGCACTGGTCGGGCACGTGGCGCTGTGCTTGTACACCAACACGGGGCGTTCAAAAGACGCCTCGCGCGCAGCGTTCCAGTCCGCTACCGAAGTCATTTCAGAAGCCATAGAAAAAGAAGTCAATCTCAAAAACCAATCAACAAAGCGTAGCAATAAACGTTACTTATCACTACTCTGGTGGGAACGATCTAACCATGCTTATCTTTAGGCGCTCAATTTGATCATGGCACAACGTACGAATTCTGCGAATACGGTGCAGTGGGAACTCAACGATCTCTATGCATCCCCCGGTGCGTTACGCACTGACATGGAGGCGTTACAGGCGGATGCAGAGGCGTTTGCCGATGCTCATCGCGGACAGATCGCAGATTACGAGGCCCCGGCGCTTGCTGAACTGCTCGATACATACGAGGCCCTGCTCGACCGAGCCGGACGCGCCCATGCCTACGCCTTTCTTCGTTGGGCCACCAACACCGGCGATGAAACGCGCGGGGCGCTGCTCCAGCATGTGCGCGAGCAGTACGCGCAGTTGCAGCAGCAGCTCTTGTTTGTGGAGGTGGAGTGGACCCGCGTTGATGACGACCGCGCGGCCCAGCTTTTGGAGGCCGATGCCCTGGCCCCCTACACACACTACCTGGAGGTTGAGCATGCCCGCGCCGACCATGTCCTTACCGAGCGCGAAGAACAGGTGCTCTCCGAGAAAAACGTGACCGGCCACAGCGCCTGGACGCGCTTCTTCGACGAAACCCTCGGCGATCAGCGCTACACCGTCGACGGCGACGAGCTCTCGCAGCAGGAGGTGCTCTCGCAGCTCTACGAGCCCGACCGCGATACGCGCCGGACCGCCGCGCTGGCTTTCACCCACGGACTCACCGAACTGCAGCGTCCGCTTGCCTTTGTCTTCAACACCGTACTGGCCGACAAGGCCTCTACCGACCGCCTCCGCGACTACGACCACTGGCTGCAGTCGCGTAACGAGTCGAACCAGGTAGAACACGAGATGGTCGAGGCGCTCATTGACGCCGTAACCGGGCGCTACGATCTGGCGGGGCGCTTCTACCGGCTCAAAAAGAAGCTGCTGGGCCTCGACACGCTCTACGACTACGACCGCTACGCGCCGATCCAAGACGCTACGACCACGTACAAATGGGACCGCGCCCGCTCGCTTGTGCTGGATGCGTATGGCACCTTCCACCCGCGCATGGCCGATGTGGCGCGCCGCTTCTTTGAGGAGCACTGGATCGACGCCGCCCTGAGCGAGGGCAAGCGCAGCGGCGCGTTTAGCCACAGCACCGTGCCCAGCGCGCATCCGTACGTGCTGCTGAACTACACCGAGCGCGCCCGCGACGTGCAGACCCTGGCGCATGAGTTGGGCCACGGCGTGCATCAGTACCTGGCGCGGGGGCAGGGCGCGCTGCAACAGAGCACGCCGCTGACCACCGCCGAAACGGCCTCGGTTTTTGGCGAGATGCTCGTCTTTCAGGAGCTGATGCAGACGCAAGACACGCCTGAGGACGAACTTGCGCTGCTCATCAGCAAGATCGACGACACCATGGCTACGGTCTTTCGTCAGGTGGCCATGAACCGGTTCGAAGACCGCATCCACACGCACCGCCGCACCGAGGGCGAGCTTTCGGCTGACGACTTTTCTGCACACTGGATGGAGACGCAGCGCGCCATGTTCGACGGCAGCGTGACGCTCGGCGACCACTATCGCCACTGGTGGAGCTACATCCCGCACTTCCTGCACACGCCGGGCTACGTGTACGCTTATGCCTTTGGCGAGCTGCTTGTGCTGGCGCTCTACGCCCGCTACCAGGACGCCCCCGACGGATTTGCCGATCGCTACCTGTCGGTGCTTGAAGCAGGCGGATCTGAGTGGCCGCACCGCCTGATGGAGCGCATGGGCGTAGACCTTACAAATCCGGCGTTCTGGGAAGAGGGACTGCACGAGATTGAGGCGCTCATCGACCGGGCCGAATCGCTTGCTGAATCTGCATCCACTCCTACTCATGCCAGATAACCCTGCTGCATCCCCCGAAACAAGTGCCCCCCGTGCCAGCAGTCAGCCGGCGTTCTGGGACGAGCGCTACCGGGCACACGATCGCCTCTTTGGCACGGATCCCGATCCGTTCTTGGCGGATGCGTTGCGCCGTCTTCCATCTGGGTCGTCTGTGCTGGATGTTGGAGGCGGCGATGGGCGCAACACGCTTCCTCTGGCGCACAAGCATGGCTTCGAGGTGACGGTGCTCGACTTTGCACCGCACGCACTGGACACGGCGATGGCCTACGCCAGCGCGCAGGGCTGTACCGCCACCGCACTTCATGCCGATGTACGCACGTGGGCGCCCCAGCGCCGTTATGATGCGGCTGTCGTGGCCTTCGTACAACTGCTTCCCGCCGAGCGCCCCCGGCTCTACGATCAATTGCGAGAAGCGGTGCGTCCGGGGGGCGCAATCATCGGGCTGTGGTTTCGCGATGGGCACGGTGGCGACGCATACGACCGCATCGGACCGTCGAAGTCTGACCGATACCTGAACGAGCGCGAGATCCGCGACGCATTCGCTGCCGATACCGTGCACATCTGCGCAGCGGTAGACCGCACCGTGCAGCAGGGCCCCGTGTTGCGGGGGCATGCTGCGCTATTGCAGGTGCAGGTCAAGCGAGCCAGATAGTCGCTCACTGGAATCGATCCCTTGCCAGGGGACAGCGGGAGCACGCGAACGCGGAGACCGATGGGAGCGGGGGAATCCCCCACGCGATGTAGCGGATAATACGCGGCAGTTTTGCTGTTGCAAAGCATGGTGCTGCATGCTATCCTCAATTCAAAGACAGTCCCATCAGCTTGCTCACAAACGCGTTTCGGCCACATGTTAACCATCGATCGTATTTTGGTGCCTCGCGACTTCTCTTCGACTTCAAACCGTGCTGTGCAGTACGCGATTGATTGGGCCCGTCGCACAGGGGCCACGCTGCATGTCATGCATGCGAAAGTGCTACACCAAGCCCTGGATGAGGAAACGATGCAGGGCGAGCGGGAAACTATGGCCCACCTGCGTGAGCGGCTCCGCCATCTGCAGGGCGATGCGGTGACAGGACGCGAGGTCGAGCTTGAGGAGGCGGTGGTGCGCGATGTGGCTGCAGCCCCCGCCATCCTCGACTATGCCGATGACCACGACATTGACCTGATCGTGATGGGGACGCATGGACGCCGCGGCATGCGTCGCATGATTCTGGGCAGCGTATCAGAAGAGGTGGTACGCTATGCCTCCTGTCCGGTGCTTACGGTGCGCGGAGGGGGCTCTGTCGACTTAGACGACGCCCCGGCGCCAGTGGGCACCATTGGGGTGCCCATCGACTTCTCGGACCATGCGCGCGATGCGCTGCACCATGCCGCCGCACTGGCCCATCTGCTGGAGGCTGACCTGTTTGCACATCATGTGCTCGAAGATACACTGCATCCGGCGTTCTACGTGGGCGGGGTACAGTCGGTGCACGACATTGACCCGGATATTGAGACCAAAGCGCTGTCGAAGCTCGATCGCTTTGTGAAGGAAGCGCTCCATACACCTGAGCAGGAAGCCCTTACGGTGCGCACTCGCGTAGATGTGGGGCGAGCGTCGCGTCTCATCCCCAAAGTGGCTGAAGACGAAGGCGTTGACCTCATCGCCATGGCCACTCATGGGCGCACCGGCGGAACTGACTTTAAGCTTGGTAGCGTCACGGAAAAAGTGGTGCGTCATGTGGCTTGTCCGGTACTCACGGTAAAAGTACACGGACGCAGCCTGTTAGCTGCTGAGCCCGCATAGGAGAGGCATGGCAATAGATAATTGTCTTGATGCTGCATCCTCTACATCCAGTCACCGAACCCTCAGATCTATGCTTACCATTAACCGCATTCTACACCCCACCGATCTCTCAGAAGGCGCACGCCGGGCATTTGCATACGCGGCGTCGCTTGCGCACTGGCACGATGCCGAGCTGCACATGCTTAACGTAGCAGGCCGCCATCAGTACAACTTTGAGGAGCTGCGCGATAGTTACCCGCTCGATGCCGACATACTCAATACCTGGGTGCAAGACGCAGGCATCAGTCAGTTTACCGCCGACGACCTGGCGATTGTGCAGGTGCAAGAAGAGGGCGCGGCCCCAGGCACCAATATTCTATCGTATGCCGACGAGAATACCGCCGACCTGATTGTGATGGGGACCCATGGGCGGCGGGGCGTAGACCGTATGCTGCTGGGTAGCGTGGCCGAAGAAGTGGTGCGGCAGGCGCCGTGCCCCGTCTGCACGGTGCGCAACGCCCTCGAAACTGCCCCTTCTGATGCTGTGCGGCGCGTTATGGTGCCCATCGACTTTTCAGATGCGTCGAAGCGGGCGCTTGAGCATGCGCGTGAGCTGGCGCTTACGTATGGGGCCGAAATCGTGGCCATGCATGCGATCGAAGAAGTCGTGCTACCCATGGCCTACGGGATGGCCCCCAAACAGGTGGATGCAGAAGCTGTGCGCCCCAACGTCGAAGCGGCGCTGGCCAACCTGCTGGCCGAACATGTGGGCGTAGAGCACGCACGGGCCGAGATTCGGGTGGGCTATCCTCCGCAAGAAATACTGGACGCCATCACCGACGAGTCGATCGATTGGGTGGTCATGGGCACGCACGGGCGGCAGGGCCTTAATCGCCTACTCATGGGGAGCGTAGCCGAGCGCATCGTGCGGCATGCGTCGTGCCCGGTGCTCACCTTGCAAGAAAATAGCCGTTCCATTCTGCCCGCATCCGCATAAGCCGATGCCCAGGAGATTCGCTTCCTTCGTAGACATGACTTTAGCCCTACCATGACCATAGAAAACATTCTCATTGCAACCGACTTTTCTGATGCCTCCCAGGCAGCCTTAAAGCAGGCTCTGCGCTTTGCCAATGCGTTTGATGCCACAGTGCACATTCTACATGTGGTGGATGAACTGGAACCGGGCTGGTATGGAGTTGACGACGCAAAGAAACGGGCCGACGCACTCCGGAACGCCATCAAGCAGGAGGCCCAGTCGATGCTGGTCGAAATGGTGCCCGATAATGCAGGGGTTGCCGTAAACACCCATGTGTCAATGCAGCTCAGCTTCGATGTCTCCGCCACAATTAACGAATATGCGGCTGAGCGTGACATCGATCTGATTGTGATTGGGAGCCGCGGGCAGACCGACCGCAGTGCGTACGCGTTGGGACGAGTAGCCAGTCAGGTGATTGAGGAGGCGCCGTGCCCGGTGCTTGCTGTAGCCGAAACCGCCCCGTGGATGGGTGCCAACGAGCCATTGAGCGACATTGTGGCGCCTATTGACTTCTCGAAGCCGTCGTACCAGGCATACGCGCATGCTCGGTACCTGGCGGCAGCGTTCAACGCCCGGCTGCACCTCGTCTTTGTCGCCGAGTCGCGCACCGTGCCGCTGTTTAGTGATACCGGGCTCCCGGGCCTGCGAACGATAGACATGCCTGCTGAAATCGTTGACAACAGCCGAGCGGCGCTTCAGCACATGATCGACCACGCCGACGGGCCACCGGTCGAGCATAAGATTCATATTGAAAAAGGCGAACCTGCAGCTGCTGTGCTCGACCTCATTGAGCGGAAAGGCATTGGGCTGGCCGTCATTGCAACGCGAGGGCACTCGGCACTCAAGCGATTGCTCTTGGGCAGTACGACCCGGCGCTTGCTACGGATGGCATCGTGCCCGGTACTTACCTTGCGTACCCCCGCTAACGATGACGCGAATGAGGCATAGTTGGGGGTCCTAACGGCGCGCGCTGTGGGGCATTTATCGGAGGGTCTGTTCGGGTGTATCTGGGGAAGCAGAGGGCAAGGCATCAGAATCGTCCGTGTATGGCCATTCGAGTTCGTCTTCATCCTCGGGGGCGGTAGGCAGGTCCGACAGCGAGAACGGTAGATCCTCCTCCTCGACAAACGGCGCGGCGTCTTCAGGAGCAGGTATCTGCTGGTACGTATGCAATCCACGCATGAAGATGAGAATCGGCGTGGTAATTGCGGCAACAGCGAATGCTCCGATTCCGGTGTTTATCCAGCTTGTGTTTACGCCACCCAAGATAATCTGCATCACGCTGAACAGGAAGATCGCAAATGCCGCAATTGGGATGATGCTAAGCCATGCCAGGGCCGGCGAGGTACGCATTTCCGACTCCGCCCCGTCCTCCATCTGCCGCGATAGCAAGTAAAGATAGGTAGGGGCCCAAAACAAGACCAAAATAATGCTGATGCTGAACCCGGTAGCCCACAATGAAATATTCGCTCCGTCGGCAAACATGCCAATCAGCGATACAAGGGCCGCCAAGCCCAGAAAAAGGCCGACCGTGCTAAGTATACGATTCATAAGAGTCAGGGAGTCAAAGCGTTGGGGGATGCAAAGCCCAGCACATGTACAGCGGACGGGGGACCAATATAGTAAGCTGTGTGCCGAAAGCTGGACAGCGAAGGCTTCAGGGCCGGTTCGTCCGGCTCATTCTTATGCTTCTCAACATACGATCTCCCTGAGCACCAATGCATGCGCCAACTGAACTCGTATGGATGCATAGTTCGTACCTGCTGAGCTCATCCATTGGCGCAGGCAGGGGGGCGCTTTCAGAATCCACCGGATGCGAATGTGGATAGGAGGAAGGCAAGTGGCTGCTCGCCGTCTTCGTCTGGTGCGGTCCCTGACGGGAGCACATCGACCCATGTATCACTAAAAAATATGTTATATATGACCGTTCATTTTTTATTCACCCCGGCCTATTGAACCTGGTTTTTTCCAAGACCGTTGGGATTAGTACCATGTTTTGCCTGCCATACACGCCCTTGTTGCATGACGTTTTACGCGTTTGGCATTAACCATAGCTCGTCGGCGGTAGCCGTTGCGGAAGCGTTTCGAGCGTCGCCTGAAGACCAGGCCCGTATGTATGAGCGCTTCGACCTGAGCTCCGATGCCGAGGTCGTACTGCTCTCCACATGCAACCGTACCGAGGTATATCTTTACGGCCGTTTTCGTGATTGCCTGCACATTCAACACGTGCTGGCGCAGGCCGCGGGATGGGCGTCGTGGCCTTCGGGCGATGCCTTCATGGTTCAAGATGAGGCTGCCATTCGGCACGTTCTACATGTGGCCAGCGGGCTGCAATCGGTTGTGCTGGGAGATGCGCAGATTCTTTCGCAGATGAAAGAAGCCTACCAGCGCGCCATTGACCACGATAGCGTGCATTCGCTCATGCATCGCCTCATGCATACTGCCTTCCGAGCCGCAAAGCGGGTGGTGCATGAAACCGAACTCGCAAGCGGGTCGGCGTCTATCTCGACGGCAGCGGTAGCGATGGCCGAGACGTTCTTTGCCCAGTACGGCTTTTCCGATCTCGAAAGTCAACACGTGCTGGTTTTGGGAGCAGGAAAGATGGGCGCGCTGGCACTGCACGCGCTCGCCAACTACACGCCCGAATCGGTTACGCTCTCGAACCGCACACAGGAATCAGCCCACGCGCTTGCCGCTGAACATGACGCAGCAGTTGTAGACTGGAATCGCCGCTACGAGGCACTGCAGAAAGCCGATGTGGTGATTGTGGCTACCGGTGCGCCAGATCCGGTGCTTACCCCTGGGGAGGTGCCTGAACGTCCGTATAAGCCGCTCCCGGCACTTGTTGTTGATGTGGCTGTGCCGCGCAACGTGGCCCCCACGCTTAACGACCATGCAGACTACACGGTGCGCGACATGGACGCGCTCGAAACGTGGACTGATGAGGTGCATGCGCAGCGCCGCTCCGAAGTCCCTGATGCAGAGGCCATCTGCGAGGAGATTCTTAGCGACTTTGTGACGTGGGTATTCCATCAGCAGGCACTGCAGCCTGCCATCCAGGCCATTCGCCACACATTCGAGGGCATTCGAGCCAAGGAAGTCGAGCGCCATGCGCATCGCATCGACAGCATGGACCGCGAAGAGGTCGAGCGCCTCACGCAGTCGATTATGCAGAAGCTGCTGGCGGTGCCTATTGTGCGGCTGAAGAATGTGGATCCAGAGAGCATCGACTTCGTGCACGGCATCAAGCTGCTACATGCGCTCTTTACCCGTGCCGATGATCGCGACGAGATCGACGACGAGCTGCTTCCTGAGCGCCCGGCAGAGGGTCACCCATCGCTCTCCGACCGTCCGCGTCACGCAAGCCACACAACCGACGAGGAATCCACCGGCGCCGCTTCCGCAACCGACAACGCTGCACCGCGTTGCCCCTACGAGGCGGCGATGTCCGATGCCGCCGACGAGATCAGCGCTCTTCTTCGCTCTCCGCACTCCTAACCCCCACCGTATGTCCGAATCCGCTCCGCTGGTCATTGGCACACGTGGCAGCGCCCTGGCGCTGTGGCAGGCCCGCCGCATTCAGCAGCAACTGCGCCGTCACGACCACGACAGCATGCTACAGCGCATCTCAACACGCGGCGATCGCGTGCAAGATGTGCCCATCTCCGAGATCGGCGACGAGTCGGTGTTCACTAAAGAGCTTGACCGGGCCCTGCTCGATGGACGAATTGACTGTGCGGTGCACTCGCTCAAAGATCTGCCGTCGCGATTGCCCAGCGGCATCGTCCTGGCTGCGGTAGGGCAACGCGCCTCTCCATTTGATGCGTTTGTTGGACATCCTAATACGACGACAACCCTGCAAGACTTGCCCAAAGGGGCCGTGGTGGCCACTGCCTCGCTCCGACGCCGCGCTCAGTTGCTATCGTGGCGGGCCGACCTGACCGTAGTGCCTGTGCGTGGCAATGTGGATTCACGCCTCGAAACCCTGGCCGAAAGCGACTGGCACGGCATGGTCCTCGCCGTAGCTGGTCTCGAACGCCTTGACCGGGGCGAGGTCATCCGAACGGTTATTCCGCACGACATCATGGTTCCGGCTGTGGGGCAAGGGGCCCTCGGCATTACGTGTCGTACCGAAGACAGCGGACTGCGCACCCTCTTGCGCGGCACGGTGCACGACCTGGAGACGGCCACAGCTATCACGGCAGAGCGGAGCTTCATGAAGCGTATCGAAGGCGGATGCCAAGTGCCCACGGGAGCGTGGGCCCGCCTCAGTGGAACCGATCAGCTTATCATTGATGGATGCGTGGCTGCGCTGGACGGTAGCGTGTCGTTCCGTGATCGGCGAACAGTCCCGCTCGACAAGGCCCAAGCCGTTGGTGCCGAGCTTGCCCAAAACCTGCTGGATGCGGGCGGCGCCGACGTGCTCGACAGCATTCGCACCTCTGAATCCCACTGACCTCTGCCCGGCAACCCTCCACGCGCGCTATCATGGCTGATTCTGTCGTTCTGTTTCGGCATCCGCACACCAGCCGGCCCGATCCGTACGAGCATGCGTTTGCTGACGAGGCGGCCACAGTGCAGTGTACCCCGGTGCTGGCGTTTGACATCGACCCGCCGCCTACGCTCCCGGTGCTGCTGAATCGCGCTTCGGCCTATGGTGCCCTTGTGTGCACAAGCCCGCGTGCGGTGCAGGCACTGAAGCGCGCACTTCCCCCCGATCACCCTCTCCACGCTGCGTGGAGCAGTAAGCCAACCTATGTAGTCGGACCGCGCACCGCGGAGGCGGTGTCGGCATGGGGGGGACAGCCAGTGGGCGCTGAAACGGGCAATGCCGCGACGCTCGCGGCCCGCATTGAGGCGGATGCACCGGGGCGCTTGCTATTTCTTTCTGGAAACCGACGCCGCGATACGCTGCCGCGAGCGCTCGTAGACGCTGGACAGGTGTTCGACGAGGTCGAGGTGTATCGCACCCGTCTGCGTAGTGACATCGTTCTTCCGTCGCCCCCCGCCTGGCTGGTGTTCTTCAGTCCCTCAGGTATCGAAGCCGTGCGGGCCTCCGGCTATGCGCTCGACGCCTATGCCTGTGCCGCCATTGGCTCCACGACAGCCGCTGCATTGCGCAACGTAGGCGTCTCGGTTCAAGCGGTGGCTGCCACTCCAACGCCGGACGCACTGGCCGCGGCGATCCGAGATGCACAGGCTTCAGGGCAGTCCCCTTCCGCATCCCACTGAAAGCGTAGCAGCCTACCGGGCCTCGTTGATTGCCAGACGGAGGCGGCGCGTGGCACGGCGCGGATTTGCGGCGGTCGCTACGGCTGAAAGCACCGCTATACCGTAGGCCCCCGCATCCAGCACCGCCTCCACATCCCGATGGGTGATGCCCCCAATAGCGATGACCGGACACGTCACTGCATCACAACACGCGCGAAGTCGATCCAGCCCCTGTGTGGCACCGGCATTCGCTTTGGAGCGCGTTGGGTAGATAGGACCAAATCCAACATAGGTCGCCCCGGCGGTCTCGGCCTGTTGGGCCTGTGCAATTGTTGAGGCCGAGGCCCCCAACACAGGAGCGGGGCCAAGCACACGACGCGCCATTGCAACCGGCATGTCCTCCTGGCCGACATGCAGTCCCCGAGCACGCACGCCCAGGGCCACGTCGAGGCGGTCGTTCACAACAAGCGGAACCCCAGCTTCATTGCACATCACTCGCACACGTTTAGCGGCAATGATCTGATTGCGGATGCCGCCGTGTTTCTCACGGAACTGGATGGTGTCGGCCCCACCGGCAATGGCACGGGCAGCCAGCTCTGCGTGCGAGAAGCGCTGCTGCAGACGAAAATCGGTGATAACGTGCAGGCGTCCAACCGCTGAGGGGGGAAGCGAAGTTGACATGGGGCATCAATCGATGTTGAAGGGAACCAGAAAGCAGGATGCGCAGATGCATACACGATATCTGCGCGTTCGTTGCCTGACCAAAGAAAGCTTTTGCTATGTCAATACCTGCACTGATTCGGGATGCGCGAGCCGCTGTTGAGGCAGGCGTACAGGCGGTGCATCCATTAACGCTTATGCAGCGCGAGCAAAGTAGGACGCTGCTCGAACGGGCACGCCAGGCATCGCGTGTGTTCGTGGCTACGATTGGAAAGGCGGCTGCGCCGTGGGGCCGCTGGTGGGCGGCCCAAGAGGTGGCCGAGGCCGGGTGCATCATCGTGCCGGCGGGCTATGACGCACACGAAAAGGATGCGCTTCCTGCATCATGGCGTCGGGTGGAGGCAGGGCACCCGCATCCTACCGACGCCAGTGCACGCGCCGGACGGCTACTGCTCGACATGGCATCGGCGTGTACGCGCAGCGACGTGCTGATAATCGGACTGTCGGGCGGCGGATCGGCCTGCACTGCGTATCCCCCCGATGGCGTGTCCATGCAGGCGGTGCGTCGGCTCAACACGCTGCTCTTGCACAGCGGATGTGCTATCGACGCGGTGAATGCGGTGCGCAAGCACGTGCTGCAGGTCGGGGGCGGACGCCTGGCGGCGGCAGCCCATCCGGCTCAGGTGTGGTGCCAGGCGATCTCGGACGTGCCGGGCAACGACCTGTCGACCATTGCCAGTGGGCCCACCGTGGGCGACCCGACCACGTATGCCGACGCCATTGCCGTGCTCCAGCGCGCCGAGGTGTGGGCAGAGGCGCCGCCCACGATTCGCACCTATCTGCAAGAGGGCGCGCAGGGCCAGCATCCCGAAACCATGGCCCCCGAGGACGAGCGGCTCCACCGCGCCCACACTGCCGTTATTGCAAGCAACAAAAATGCACGTGCAGCTGCCGACTCGCATCTGGCAAACTGTGGGTATACAACCCGTACGTCCAGCACACTCATGAAAGGAGAAGCACGCGCAGTGGGACGCGCGCATGCGCAGCAGCTTGCTGAAGCCGACGGTCGATGCGCGTTCGTGTGGGGAGGCGAACCAACGGTGCAAGTAACAGGCACCGGTATGGGAGGACGGAACCAGGAAGCCGCGTTAGCAGCAGTGCGTCCACTGGCGCAGCAATCGGCTCCTGCTGTGTTGCTTTGCGCTGGGACCGACGGCATCGACGGACCTACCGACGCGGCGGGAGCCTGGGCTACGCCCCATACGTTACGTCATGCATCGATGCAGGGGCTATCTCCTGAATCTCACCTGGACGATAACAACAGCTACGCCTTTTTTGAGCACGTCGACAGTCTATATCGACCCGGACCCACAGGCACGAACGTGATGGATCTGCACATCGGGCTGATTGGTGCGTAGTGTGGGGCGTAGGATGGCTGCATCTCTCATCAGGCTTTTGTAACTTGTAACGCATTAATCGTGCTGCTGTACGTTGTGGCACAGTGCCATATGTATACTTAAAATAACTGCTTTCAAAGCAACGCAGACACCAATGAGACTTCGTACCCATCAGGCAGTGTGGATGCTGCTGTTCCTCATTCTTGCAACCGGTGCTACTCCGCCCACGACCCACGCGCAGGATGCGTCCGAAGCGGTCGAGGCGGTGCGCAACGTAGAAGAGCAGATGCGCCAGGCGATTGTAGAGAGCGATCTGCAGACGCTGGAGCAGCTGTGGCAGCCTGACTTCATTGTGAATGCGCCGCGCAATGTCGTCGTGCCCAATCGCGCATCCGTGCTGGAGGTGTTTCAAGCCGGTATTGCCTCGTACAGTCACTATGCACAGACCCGCGATACCATTCGTGTAGAAGACAATCAGGCGATCGTAATGGGCAGCGAAACGGTGCGTCCCACAGGTGAAGACGCACCGTATGCCGGGCACACGGTGCATCGCCGCTACACGCATGTGTGGGAGGCAACCGACGAGGGCTGGCGTCTGGCTGTGCGTCATGCACACATTGCCCGATCCGAAATGGATTAGGCCGTGCGGCACCGCGTTGACACGCGCCCGGTCGTGCCTCAGAGAAGGTGTTTCAAGAGGGCAATCACGTAGCGTCGATCTACTCCCTCACCGTACAACGGTCTGAATTTTATGGCGACAACGTCTACT
>CAJXLX010000056.1 GCA_913056335.1 uncultured Rhodothermaceae bacterium | reverse complement strand
GGTGCCGGCGTTGGCGAGGGCGGTGGAGTCTTCGGGCGAGAGGCCCAGCGCGGCTGCAAAGTCGCCGCTGTCGGCTTCGCGCAAAACGGTGGCGCCCACTTCGAGGCGAGCGCGGCCATCGCTGCGGGGCCAGAGGGCGGCGTCGGCCTCGGTGCCCAGAAGCGAGCGCGTAAACGGTGTGGCGGTGTACTGAAACTCGACGGTGATGCGCCGATCGGAGGTAATAAGCCGGTTGGCGGTGAAGGTGATCTCGCTGCGGGCGTAGTCGATCACGTAGTCGTTGCTCTCGCCGCGCTCCAGGCGCTCGCCATCCAGAAAGACGCGCTCGGAGCCCGCCGTAATCACGATGAACGGCTCGCCCTCGCGTCCACGCAGCCGGTAGGGGCCCTGCACGCCATCGTCGGCATCGATCTCCTGGCGGCGAAAGATGCCACGCGTCACAGCGCCCACGGCCTGGGCCTGCACCTGTGCGGGTCCGGCAGTGACGGTGCTGCTGCGCAGCTGGCCGCCTTGCAAGAGGCGTTCGTAGGAGGCGAACGGGCTTTCCTGAAACGAGGCCTCCACATCGCCCAGTTGGGCGGTGCCGGGCGGCGCGTCGATCTCGATGAAGACGCGGTCGAACTCGCTAAGGCGCTGCGTGGTGCCATCCGGCTGGATGGGCGTGTCCTCGTCGGTGAGGGTGGCGCGGACGGAGACGTCGTCGGTGAGGTCGCCTTCGAGGTCCAGGCGCAGCCCCGATTCGAGGCGGGCGTCGCGCTGCGTGCCGCCGACAATGCCCCGCGAGATGGATCCGCTGCGCTGCAGGCGTACGCCTTCGAACGGGTCGTAGGCCCCTGGGGCCGGCGCTGACGTGTCGGGGACTGCGATCTGATCGACGGGCGGGCGTGGGCCTTCGGTTTCCTCCCGACTACGTGCGGTGACGCTTAGCGGCCAGCGTCGGTAGGCGATGACGAGCGTGTCATCGGACGCGAGCGGCGGGTCGAACGCAAGGGTGGCGGCGCGCAGGTCGAGCGTGTAACGGGCGGTGTCGGCGGGCGTACCGTTGACGTAGATGGTGGCGCTGCCGGGCCGAATGTAGCGCGGAATGGGGTAGGGCGACGGCTGAAACGCGTCGATGGTGTCGCGCTGGGTGCTCAGGTCGTCAAAGACGAGCGTCGAATCGCGCGGCGGCGGTTGGTCTTGCGCCATGACCGGCTGCACGAGTCCGCTGCATGCGAGCACCAGGCCAATCCAGAGCAGCAGGCGCGTCATGAAGCGGAGCCGGGCGTTCGGTTGGGAGACAGAAGCGGGTATCGCTGTGTACCGTGGCTCCCGAGCATCGTTGCAGGGAATGGCTGGAGGCGGCACCGGAACGACCCATAGCAAACCCCGCCTCCGGGATTCTTCCCAGGGCGGGGTATGGTCGTGTTGGATACGTCGGGGAATGTTAGGCCGCCGCAAACTCTTTCTTGACGACTCCGATCTGGCTGCCTTCGAGCACCATGTCGATCTCACGCGAGGTGAGGTCGTGCTCAGCGACGTAGGTTTCGCCTTTCGTCACGTTTTCGACCTCGACTTCGGTGCCGTTTTGGATGGCATCGCGCAGGCCGGTCAGCTTCAGCGTGTCGCCCTGGTCGATGCTCTCGTAGGCTGCATCGTCTTGGAACAGGAGCGGCAGGATGCCGAAGTTGGCCAGGTTCTGGCGGTGGATGCGCGCAAAGCTCTTCACGATCTTGACGCGCGTACCGAGCCAGCGGGGGGCAATGGCCGCGTGCTCGCGGCTGGAGCCCTGCCCGTAGTTAGTGCCTGCCACGATGGCGTGGCCGGTGTCTTTCACCGCCTGGCTGCGCTCGAAGAACTGCTCGTCGACCTGCTCAAATACGAACTCCGAGATCTTCGGGATATTCGAGCGGAACGGCAGGATGCGCGAGCCGGCGGGCATGATCTCATCGGTCGAGATGTCGTCGCCCATCTTCAGCAGCACCGGCACCTCCATGGCGTCGGGCAGCGGATCGAATTCGGGGAGCGACACCACGTTGGGTCCTTTCTCCAGCTCCAGGTGCTTGGCCTCCTCTTCGGAGGGCGGCGCCACGAGCTGGTCGGTGTTTACGATGATGTCTTCGGGCTCCTTGGCATTCGGGTAGCTCATGCCGTAGATATCTTCCAGGTCGCGCGGGTCGGTAATCTTGCCCGTGAGCGCGGAGGCGGCAGCGGTTTCGGGACTGACGAGGTACACGGCATCTTCCTTCGTACCGGAGCGGCCGGGGAAGTTGCGCGGCACCGTACGCAATGCAATTTGTCCGGTCGCTGGCGCCTGCCCCATGCCAATGCAGCCGTTGCAGCCAGCCTGGTGGATGCGTCCGCCTGCGCGGGTCAGCATCTGCAGATGGCCGCTGTTCATCAGATTCTCCAGAATCTGGCGCGACGTGGGATTCACGTCGAACGAGACGCGGTCGTGCACCTGCTTGCCGTCCACGATTTCAGCGGCGGAAGCAAAGTCGCGGAAGCCGGGGTTGGCGGAGGAGCCGACGTACGACTGATAGATTTCTTTCCCTTCGACCTCACGCACCGGCACCACGTTGCCCGGACTGCTCGGCTTGGCGATCATCGGCTGCAGCGTCGACAGATCGATCTCCTCGTGGACGTCGTACGTCGCGTCGGGATCGGCCTTCAGCTCGCTCCAATCGTCTTCGCGGTTCTGCGAGCGCAGGAAGCGCTTCACCTCGTCATCTGAGGGGAAAACCGTGCTGGTGGCACCCAGTTCGGTGCCCATGTTGGCAATGACGTGGCGGTCCATGCAGCTGAGGTTGTCGAGCCCCGGCCCGTAGTATTCGATGATGCGGTTCACGCCGCCGTCCACATCGTGGCGACGCAGCATCTCCAGAATCACGTCCTTGGCGCTCACCCAATCGGGCAGCTCGCCGGTCAGCTCTACGCCCCATACCTCGGGCATGTTGATTGTGTACGGCTTACCGGCCATGGCCATGGCCACGTCGAGTCCACCCGCGCCAATAGCAAGCATGCCGATGGCTCCGGCGGCCGGCGTGTGGCTATCGGACCCGATCAGCGTTTTGCCGGGCTTGCCAAAGCGCTCCTGGTGTACCGGGTGACTCACGCCGTTGCCGGGGCGGCTGTAGTGCACGCCAAACTTCTTGCAGGCACTGCGCAAGAACAGGTGGTCGTCGGGATTCTTGTAGTCCGACTGGATCAGGTTGTGATCGACGTACTGCGCCGAGACTTCGGTTTGCACGCGAGGAATGCCCATCGCTTCAAACTCCAGCATGACCATGGTGCCGGTGGCATCCTGGGTCAGCGTCTGATCCATTTTGAGTTCAATTTCTTCACCGGGCTGCATCGTGCCCCCTTCCAGGTGGCCCTCGATGAGCTTTTCTGCTACATTTTTGCCCATGATGTGTCGTCGTGTTGGTGATCAGAATGGATGGCAAGGGTTACGTGCAACAGCGTTTTCCGCCGAAAGGTGGAAAGAATCGATGCTGTTGCACAAGTGTTACAAAGTGGTCCATTCGCCCCCCGCACCGGAGACATCCGCGCCGGGGGCGCTTCCCGTCTCTGGCTGCGGGCCTATTTTTTCCATCACGCAGCGTTGAACCGCTACCCAGATTTCTTGGGCGTGACTCACTCTCTGTCGGATGCTGCTGTATCAAATGCTTCAGTCCAGGGCATCTTGGTTTTGTCGAGAAACGCCTGCACACCGTCCTGGCAGTCGTCGGTGCCGCGGGCGAACGCATTGAGCTGCACCGCATGATCGAGTGCTTCGCGATAGCCCATGCCCGGCACATCGGCCAGGAGCTGCTTCGTGAGGGCGACCGCCGACGCGCTCGTATCGCGGCTGATGCCCGTGGCAATGGACTGCACCGCGTCGTCCAGCTCCGACGCGGGCACGGCCTGGTGGATGAGTCCGAGCTCTGCCGCTTCAGATGCGTCGATGAGCCGCCCACGCAGCATCAGGTCACGCAGGGCGGCCTCGCCCAGCTTGCGGCGCACGTACACCGCCACAATTGCGGGCACAAACCCGATGCGCACCTCGGTAAAGCCCAGCTTGGCGGATTCGGCGGCTACCGCAAAATCGCAGACCGATGCCAGCCCGCAGCCGCCGGCAATCGCGTGCCCGTTTATTTTTGCAATAACGGGTTTCGGGTGGGTGTAGATGGCATCGAAGAGCGCAGCCAGGCGCTTTGAGTCGGCCCGGTTCTGCATCGGACCCGCCGTGCGCATCTGCCGAAGCGCTTCCAGGTCGGCCCCCGATGAGAACGCCGATCCGGCTCCGGTAAGCACGACCACGCGGTGCTCCGGGTCGTCGGCATCGGCACGCAGGGCGTCGTGCAGCGCCTCCACCAGCAGACCGTTCAGGGCGTTGCGCTTTTCGGGCCGGTTCAGCGTGATGGTGCGAATGCGGCCCTCAGTTGTGTCTTCGATAAGTGACATAAAATCAGTACTGTTGGTAGGGGATGCGAAACGGTGTCCAATATACAACAGCGCCTGCGCATCCCCAAATGCCCCGTTTAGCACGCAATGTGCGCCGGAAGCGCATACCAGCGTGTCTGGGGAACGCACGCCACATCGGCAACCTGGGCGTATCCTACACGCGCCACAGTACGTTCCATATCGTCTGCTTTACACCCGCCTGATGATGGTGTGCGTCTGTGCCCCCAACGCCTTTCGACGATGTGATGACACCATGACTGCATCTGCTGTTGTCTCGCCTGTGCTACACTGCACTGCGCAGCGCCTTCTTTTCATACTGCTCGTGGGATGCTGGATGTACACGCCTGCCGTGCACACGGTCGATGCCCAGATCATCCGCGCCCCCAACACGTGGTATAGCCGCCTGGGCGCAGGGGCCTCGGTCAGCGAAACCGACATCTCAACGTATGCGGTCGAGCCGTGGAGCCTAAACGCTGAAGTCGGCTATCAGAGCTCCAATCGGTTCGGATTGGGCGTGGGCGTTGTGCATGCGAACTACCCCAAGGTGCTGGCCGACCTGGTTCGGCTCACGACGCTGCATGGCGGATTCCGCATTCTGCTGTATCCGACCTCTCCGCTCACGCCGTATTTTAACGTGGGCGCCCAGGCCACATTTGGCGGTGTACGCACCGGTATGGGTCCGTACGGCGGGCTGGGGCTCGACTACGCCGTGTCGCGGCGCATGTCGGTCTTTGTGGATGCAACGGCGCACACGACGTTTCCAGATGATCGTATCGATGGACGCGACGACGGACGCGCCACGTTCGATGGACTCGGCTTCTGGGGCTTTGGCGTCCGCACCACGCTGAAACCGGCCCCCGCGCCTGTAGAGCTGGGCCCAATCGAAGGTCCAGAGCGCACCTTTCGGCGCAAGGCCACGCCGTTTAGCATCACCCCAACCAATGCCGCTACCCTGCCCGTGCGCTACACCTGGCACATGGGCGATGGCACGCGCTATACCGGACAGAGCGTGCGGCATACCTACCGGCTGGAGGGGACGTACACGGTGCGCGTAGAAGCTACTAACGATGGCGGACGCGACATGCAGACGTACAATATTCAGGTGGGCGAGCCCGAGGCCCCGGCCCGCGTGCTCGCATTGACTGCCGACACGCTCACCGTGGCGGCCTACGATCTGGTGCGCTTCCATGGCACCTACGAAGGCACGGCTCCGCTCGATGTGACGTGGTCCTTCGGCGACGGCCAGCGCCCCGCGGTGGAGCGCGGCGTGCATGCCTACGATGCCGACCGGTTCATCGGCTCGGCTCGTGTTGAAACCTCGCAGGGCTACGCGTTCACCACACCGGGCACCTACACCGTCACGCTGTCTGCCGCCAACGCGTTTGGCGACGACGCCCGCACCGTAACCGTTCGCGTGCGCGAGGGCGGACTCATGCGGGCGGAGACGACTCCCGATCCCTGCCAGGAGTGGACGCTGCCTGACACGTTGTATTTTGCCTTTGACCGGGCCGATATTGTGCCCCGTACCCAGCAGGTGCTGGAGGCGCAGCTGCCCACGCTCACCACCTGCCACGACCGGCTCATCCGCCTCGATGGCTTTGCCGACTTCGTAGGCCCCGACGCCTACAACGACCGGCTGTCGCTACGGCGCGCCCAGGCGATTAAGCAGTTCTTTGTCGAGCGCGGCATTGCCGCCGAGCGGTTTGTGGTACAAGGCCGCGGACGCCTCACGGGTGCGTGTCCCCCAGGCCAGAGCGACCAGGGCTGCCGCACGCAGCGCCGTGTAGAATCGGCGCTGCTGCGTGCCCCGGCGTTTGTAGAAACGGACGAGGCATCTCCCAATCCCCCCGTTGTCTCTGTCACCGCACCATCGGACACCCCCGCGCCGGGGCAGTGGACGGTAGTGGTAGCCTCGGAGGGCTCGTCCGAGGCGGCTGCCGCCCAGCACGCGCGGTTCCAGGCGGCGCTCTCTGATACCCATGCCCTGCACGTCGTTGCCCCGCCCCCCAACGCGCCGGAGCCGCGCTTTCGGGTGGGACTGGGTACATTTGCCTCGCGCGAGGCGGCCCGTGCTACACGCACCGCACTCGCCAACCGGCTTCCCGACGATGCCTGGCTCTTCCAGATTCCGTGATCGGTGGCGGTTCAACGCTAGGTGATAGAGGAAATATACCAGTAGCCGGAGACTGGGAGCGTCGCCCGGGGCGGGCGTCTCCGGCGGGACGGGCGTAGGTGAACGGGGCCTGTTCGCTCCAGGAAAGATTTTTATCAGGGGAGCAATCACTCAACGTCTACCCACTCCCCCATGATCACGGGCAGCCCGCGTGTAGCATACTCGGCCCCATTAGGCCCACGGCAGCAGCCAGTCCACCAGCTTCTTGGTGACGTTGCCGTAGGGTGGATACAGCTGCTGCATCAGCCCCGACGCCCCGGTGCGGCGCATCACGCTCCGCTGGTTCGAGAACTCCTTGAACCCGTATTCGCCGCCGCTCGCGCCAATGCCGCTGTGTCCCGCTCCCCCAAACGGCAGGTGCGGACTCATGAAATGCACGATCACATCGTTCACGCACACATCACCCGACTGCGTGTGGTCGAGCAGGCGGCGCGTGGCATCGTCGTCTTGCGTGAAGTGGTAGAGCGCCAGCGGGTTCTCGCGCGAGTTAATGGCAGCGATGGCGTCGTCGAGATGGTCGAACGGCTGCACCGGTAAGATCGGGCCAAAGATTTCCTCCTGCATTAGCGTCGCGTCGTTGGGCACCTCGGTAAGTACTGTTGGCTCAATGTAGCGCTCGCGGGCGTCGACGGTACCGCCGTATTCGAGACGGGCCCCCGCATCGATGGCCCCATCGAGCGCATCACTTAACCGATCAAAGTGCCGCTCATTCACGATGCGAGCATAGTCGGCACTCTGCTGACGCGCGCTTGGGGTCTGCCCGTACGACTCCGTGAGGGCACTCCGCATTGCATCCAACAGATCGTCGATAATCGACTGCTCGGCCAGCACGTAGTCGGGCGCGATACACGTTTGCCCCGCGTTCAAGAACTTGCCCCAGATGATGGTACGCGCGGCGTGCTCAATATCGGCACTCGCATCCACCACGGTGGGCGACTTGCCACCCAGTTCCAGCGTCACCGAGCTCAAATGCTCCGCTGCCGCCTTCATCACGATGCGCCCCACCGCCGAGCTTCCTGTAAAGAAGAAGTGGTCGAACGGCTGGTCGAGCAGCGCCTTCCCGGCCTCCTTATCGCCCCGTACGAGCGTGACTTCGCGCGGGTCGTAGAGCTGCTCAATCATATCCGCCATGAGCGCACTGCTGTGCGGCGTATACTCCGACGGCTTCAGAATAACGCTGTTGCCTGCCGCCAGCGCGCTGATGAGCGGGCCCAGCGTAAGGATAAACGGGTAGTTCCACGGGCTCATGATGCAGACTACCCCCTTCGGCGTCGGCGCAATGTGCGACTGCGTGCCCACCAGCATCCGGTGCGTGGGCACCGGCTTCGGGGCCATCCAGTCGCGCAGATGCTTCATGGCAAACTGCGCCTCCTCGCCAATCATCTTCACATCGCTCATGGCGCTTTCGATGGGCGGACGCCGGAAATCCTGATACATGGCCGCCTGGATCTCTTCGCGGCGGGCCCATACGTGATCGTGCAGCCGTTGTATCTTGCGGATGCGGGTGGCGGCGTCTTGGGCGCGCACGGTGGAGCGGTGCACCTGCTGCGCTTCAAACGCCTGCTGGACCACGGTCGCGGTGGATTCAGAGTTGGAATTGGGGATTGCAGGAGCCGTTCGTAACGTTTCCATAGAGCACTGGAAAAAAAGGAGGAGAACGCCGTGCATGTAAGACCTGCACAGCAATAGTTATCAAACCAGTGTACTAAACGTATGCACGCACTTTTGGTTGTCGACATTCAGAACGACTTCTGCCCCAGTGGCGCGCTTGCAGTGCCCGAGGGCGACGCGATCATTCCGACCGTAAACGCACTCATGGACGACTTCGACGCGGTCGTCTGCACGCAAGACTGGCATCCGCCCCAGCATCAGTCGTTTGCCGCGCAGCACGACGGGCACGCCCCGTACGACACCGTCGAGATGCCGTACGGCGAGCAGGTGCTCTGGCCCGATCACTGCGTGCAGGGCACCAAGGGGGCCGACTTTCACCCCGACCTGAACACCGACCGCGCCGACCTGATCATTCGCAAGGGCTTTCGCCCCGAGATCGACTCCTACTCGGCGTTCTACGAAAACGACGGCAGCACCGCCACCGGCCTCACCGGCTATCTGCATGAGCGCGGCGTTGATACGCTCGTGGTGGTGGGCCTGGCCGCGGACTTCTGCGTAAAGTGGTCCGCCACCGACGGCGTGGACGAGGGCTTCGACGTGTACGTGGTCGAAGATGCTACGCGAGGCATCGACCAGAACGGATCGCTGGCCGCCGCGTGGGAGGCTATGACCGGCGCGGGCGTGCAGATTGTGTCCTCGGGCGCCGCGCACACGCTGGCGGAGTAACGCCATCTACGCCGAATTATTATACAGATGTTTTGCAATCGGTAGCCGACGAAACGTGCCTTAGTGTCGCCGGGGACGCAAGCGGTCCCCGGCTATGGTTTGTGAATCCTTAGCCCGAGATCAGGAGCGAAGCGCTGGGCGTGCAGCGACCGAGTACTCCTGGGGTGCGGATGTCCCGAGCGGTTTCCAACCAAACGTGTACATCGAAGTCTCGCATATGGTACAAGAAAGATAATGCCCTTTACGCCGCTACCACGGCCTGCAGCAGGTCGCGCACGGCCTCGCGCTCGTCGTCGTTGACGATGTGACCCATGCTTTCGTAGAGGCGCTTGTCGACGGATCCGTTCAGCTCCGCAAACACGTGGGCCGTGGCATCCACGCGTGACTTCGGGATGTGCGGGTCGCGGTCGCTGCAGCCTAAGAACACCGGCGTGCCCTGCATATCGCCCGTGTAGTCGAACGTCTTGTCGTGCGGCGGCTCGTGGTCCGGCTTCTCGCCGGTGCCAATGAGACCGCCGCTCAGCCCGATGAGCGCACCGTAGCGCGTGGGATGACGCGCCGCGTACTCGGTCGAGAGGCACGCGCCCTGCGAAAAGCCGCCCAGCACCACACGCTCCGCCGGAATATCGTGGGCGCGCAGCGTGTCAAGGATCGATCCGATGCGCCGCAGCCCCGACGATAGGCCCGGCTCGTTGGCCTGGAGCGGTGCCAGAAACGACTGCGGATACCACGTGCGCCGGTGGGCTTGCGGAGCAACGACCGCCAGTCCCTCGGGGGCAAGCGGCTCCACAAGACGAACAATGCTGGCCGCCGTGGCCCCGCGTCCATGAATGAACACCACTGCAGCAGTCGCCTCGTCGAGAGCCGTGCCTGCTTGCACGGTATCGGTGGTGCCGTGGGGGTCGCGATCGTGGGTCGGATTTGACATATCACGTATTGGGATGATGGGGAAGACGCGTATCGTTCGCCGTTGGATGCTGCCTGTGTAAGGTTGTGAGATTAGCCGCCGTACGCTACGGGTCGGACGCAGGAGCGTCGTATCTGTTTAGCGGGATTCAATAACTGCCGGGGATCGATCGCATCCCCGGCGATCTTGTGCCGAACGCTATTGGCTTCTCTTGCGTCCCATGCGGTGAGTCGCTAAACACGTACGGAGCGTCCGATACCATGGCACCCTCGGTGCCAAGTTCTGGGTGCACATTCAGATGCAGCCTCCAAAGGGGCTATGTCACATTCACTGCATCGATACGGGCGGAGGCGCAGGTGCGTTCGCCTCCCGTAAACTTTTACCGATGCGCCCCCGTAGAAGCGCTCGTTCGTCATTACCCCACCAGTCTGCTGTTCCTACATGCCGCCGCTTGACGCTGCTTCGCACGCCAAGACGCTTGAAACGCAGCCTGCTGCCGATGTGCTGCAGTGGACGTGGGATACCTTCGGCGCTGATGCGGCGGCTACGTCCTCGTTTCAGACCCACAGCCTGCCGCTGCTTCACCTCATTGCAACGACGGTCCCCGAGCTGCCGGTGCTGTTTCTGGACACCGGCTTTCACTTCCCCGAAACGTTGCGCTTTCGCGACCGCGTGGTTGAGGAGCTGGGCCTGAACCTGCAGGTCCTGAAGACGCGGATGGGCCACGATCGCTTCCAAGAGAAGCACGGCCAGCTGCACCGGCGCGATCCTGATCTGTGCTGCCACCTCAACAAAGTGAAGCCCTTGCAGCGGGCTATGGCCGATCGCAGGGCGTGGGTGGCGGGCATCCGCCGCGACCAGACGGCCCAGCGCCAGGACACGCCCGTGCTGGCTGGTCCCGAGTCGGTCGAGCGCTACGACGTGTACAAGATCTGCCCCATTGCGTCGTGGACGGAGACGCGGGTGCAGCGCTACCGCACCGAGCACGATCTGCCCGAGCATCCGCTGGGCGACAAAGGCTACGCCAGCATTGGCTGCGCGCCGTGTACAAAGCCCGTCACGTCGGGCGATTCGCGTGCGGGGCGCTGGGCCAACCACACGAAAACCGAGTGCGGCCTCCACTTCGACACCGACCCCGAGGCGTCTGCGTAGATCTCGCGCCCCTTGCTCGCCGCTTCGCCTCCCCCTGAACGACGCATTGCTATGCCCGAAATCATTCTTGTTACTGGCGGATGCGGCTATCTGGGCTCGCAACTGGTGCGCAACCTGGGCACCGGACCCGGCGCCTCGGACCGCGTGATTCGCATCTTAGACAACATGAGCAGCGGAAACAGCGCGTACCGGGCGCTCATGGATATGCCCGACACGGGCACCTACGAGGTGGTCGAGGGCGATATTCTGGACCCGGCGGTGGTATCGACGGCGCTTGCAGATGTAGACACCGTGGTGCATCTGGCCGCCATTGCGAACACCCCCATGGGCTATCAGAACCCGACATGGGTGGAGCAGGTCAACGCCTGGGGTACCGCCCGGCTAGTTGAGGAATGCGTGGCGGAGGGCGTATCGCACCTCATCTACACAAGCAGTGTCGCAGTGTATGGTCCGCGCGAAACCAGCGCCTACCCCGACGAAACCGCGCCGTGCCGCCCGGTAGGGCCCTACGCGCACTCCAAGCGCAGCGCCGAGCATAGCGTGCAGCAAGCGCACGGGCGCAACGACCTGCGCACCACCACGCTGCGGCTGGGCATTGTGTACGGCCCGGCCCCCACCGTCCGGTTCGACGCCGTGGCCAACCGCTTTGCCTACCTGGCGGGCGTGCAGCATCCGCTTACGGTACACGGTACCGGCGCGCAGCAGCGGGCTTTTGTGCACGTGAACGATGCCAGCCGCGCTATTGAGCGTGTGCTCCAGCGCACGGAGTCCCCCGCAGAGCCTGCAATCTTTAACGTGGTGGGACAGAACGCGTCGGTAAATGCGGTGGCTGAGGCGGTGCGCCGTGCACGGCCCGACATTCCGGTGCGCCACACCGAGCAGGATGTGCAGACCCATGTAGATCTGGTGGCGCAGGGCGACAAAGCCCGATCGGTGCTCAACTGGCACCCCCAGCACACGCTTTCCGACGGACTGACCGATCTCATTGGTACCCTCGATGCCTTTCAGCCCCGTTCGATGTTGTAACACGAGATGAGCTCTTGGGGACACGGTGCAGGGGAGGCACTCATCTGTGCCGAACGGTGCTCTTTGTATTCAGCTACTGGCCTATTTCCTCTGCCATGCAGCATTGAAGTTGAAGCGCCCCCAACAAAAAAACGCGTCCCGCCAGGTGGTGAGCATTCACCGGCGGGACGCGTGAGGGACGAACGCAAGCTGCTATGGGCATTCCATACGGGCAACACCCTGAGCAGCTTGCATCACGCGGCGGTGCCGCGCTGTTCGGGCTTATCTAACAGCTGGTGTGCTACCCAATCTTGTAAAACTTCTCGTGCACAATCTGACCGTCTTCCCAGTACTGCACGGACGTCTGCTTCTGCTCTACGTCGCCAACGCCTTCAAGCGTGAAGTCCAGATACCACTCCACAAATGCCACGCCGTCTTCTTCGTTGACGGCTACGGCTTTCACTTCAGCGGCGCGGAAGTCCGTAAGGCCGTTCACAAACTGCTCTTCGTACTCGCGGTTGGCCTCTTTGCCTTCGCGACGCACATCGTCTTCTTCCATAACGATGTCTTCGGCATAGTATTCCTCAAAGGCACCCAGGATGTCGCCTTCAAGAATGCGAGCGTTGAGGTCGTCTACTTTTTCGCGGATGGAGTCGCTCATAATTAGGGGTCTGCTTAAGAACAAAAGAGTTCGATCAATCCAAAAAGAGATACCTGCATTCTAATTGATGTGTTGCAACACGTATCTAACGAACTCATAACGTTTCGTGTTGCCACTTTGGCGTTTTGCGCTTTGTGGGGGCAGCCTGGCCTTCGTGGACTCGTTGTGCTTTGTGAACCCGCTGGCCCCCTACTCGTCCATCTCGGGATGCGGCATATTCGAGTAGAGGCCTTCGCAGATGCGGCTGAGATGGGCCAGGTCGCGCTCGCTCACGCTGGCCGCAAAACTATCCTGCACCGCCTGGATGTCGGGATCCATGCGCTGCAACAGGTCGCCCCCTGCTTCCGTAATGAAATGCAACGTTACACGGCCGTCGGCTTCGCTGCGGCGCCGCTCGACGCAGCCGAGGTCTTCGAGTTTGTCCATCAGCCGGGTTACATCGGGCGAGGGGTCAAGCATCCGATCAATGATGTCACATCGTGCATAGCCCTCGGGGTGTGCCCCACGCAAAATGCGCAGCACATTGTAGTGGCTGAACTGGAGGTCATATGAGCGGCACACCTGTTCAATAGCCCGCCGCACATGCGCCCCGGCAATAAACAGATTGAGCATAGCCTCGTGAGCAGGGCCGTCGAACGGCTTGGTTTGCTGGATGCGGTTTGCGAGTATACGTCCCATTGTGTATTCAGTGATAACAAGGCGACTGCGTATCTACATGACGAGTAGAGCAAGGTGGCGTTTCGTAATATACTCGCGTTCTCTCCATTATCGCGAACTCATTGTTTTCTCGCCCGATCTCGCTGCTTCCATGTACGACCCCCGCACGCTGCTTCCACTTGTTTCCCGCCTCTGTACCCATCTGGCCGAGTGGCAAGATCAGCACGCCGATACGTCTGTAGCGTCGGATACGGAGCATCCGTTTGTTGGATGCGATGTCGATGCGCTCGAATCGACGCTCACACGCTACCTCGACCGCCTGACAACCGGCAACTACCCGTTCTTTCACCCAAGCTATGCCGGACAGATGCTGAAGCCGCCGCATCCGGCAGCAATTTTGGGCTACTGGGCGGCCCAGTTCATCAACCCGAACAATCACGCCTTAGATGGCGGTCCGCCCACGAGTGCAATGGAGAAAGAGACCGTTGATGCCCTGCGGCGCATGCTGGGGTTTCCGGGGGATGCGCTGGGGCACCTCACCTCGGGCGGTACCATCGCAAACCTGGAGGCGCTCTTCGTGGCTCGCGAATCGCACCCCGACCAGGCCATTGGTGTCGCCTCCAGCGCGCACTATACGCACAGCCGCATGAGCCACGTCCTCCGTGCCGACACCGCGCCGCTGCCCACCGACGACTGGGGCCGCATTGACCCCGATGCGCTTGATGCTACGCTGGCCAACGGCTCCATTGGCACCGTTGTCTGCACGCTCGGCACTACCGGACTCGGTGTGGTCGATCCGCTCCACACGATTCTCCCGATCTGCCGCCAGCATGGCGTACGCGTGCATGTGGATGCGGCCTACGGCGGCTTCTTTCGGCTGGCCACCGCCCCGCCCCTCGCGTCTGATACCAAAGCCGCCTTCGACGCGCTTCCCGAAGCCGACTCGGTCGTCATTGACCCGCACAAGCATGGCCTCCAGCCGTATGGATGTGGCGCAGTGCTCTTTCGCGACCCGGCTGTAGGCCGCTTCTACGCCCACGACTCGCCCTACACGTATTTCACTTCCGACGATCTGCATCTGGGCGAGATCAGCCTGGAATGCTCACGGGCCGGTGCGGCGGCGGGCGCGCTCTGGTGCACCCTGCAGGCCGTTCCACTTGCTGAAGACGAGGGGCTCGGTCCGATTGTGAATGCGTGCCTATCGGCGGCCCGATCGTGGACGGCGCGCCTGCACAAGGAAGAGGCGCTCACCGTATACGTAGAGCCCGAAACCGACATCGCAACGTTCTTTCCCGTTCCTTCTGCTCATCATACTGAAGCGGTAAGCGCCCGCAGCCAGCGGGTCTTCGACCGGGCCATGCAGCAGGATACGCCCGTGTACCTGAGTCTGTACTCCGTTCCCAGCGCCCAATTCACCACGCATCACCCCACGTATGCCGCCACCACAGACACCGTTACCCTTCTGCGCAGCGTGCTGATGAAGCCGACCCACGAGGCGTATGTAGATACCCTACACGAACGTCTGTGCATGGCGGTGGAAGCTACGCAGTCATAGCCCCAACAGCTGCTAATACTACGTTCGTTCGAAGTGCAGGCTATCGATATGCAAGACAGACAGTAGGAGGCGGAGGGAGGCGCAGCCTTGTCATTTCTCATCACCAACGCGCACAATTCTGAACGAGGCCCAACCGCCGTATCTGCTACCGCCGCGTGACCGTGACCTGCGCACGTGCAATGAACGCATCGGCAAACGTGTTGCGCACGAAAGACAACGCCTCCAGCGCCTGTTCGCGCTCAGCAAAGGCCCCGATGCGCACACGGTAGTAGGGCTGCCCAAACTCAATGTTGATGGGCATGCCTTCAGGGAAGAGTGCAGCCGCCTCTTCATCGCGCTCTTCTTCCCACCATGTCTGCACCTCCTGGCGCATCTCTTCTGCCGCGGCGCGTTCGACGGACGAGTATACTTGGATCTGAAAGCCATCCACAATCTGCTTTACGCCCTGATCCGCTCGTACCTCCATGAGCTGTCTCGGCACGGTGTGAATGATAGCTGCGGTGCTTAAGCGCGGCGGCTGTGCCTCGAACTGACGCGCATCAAAGGTTTCGTAGGGAGCTACCGACATCGCTGTACGCGCAGTAGGCTGCTCTTCAGCGGCGTCATCCGCAGGCTGCGATGTTGACTCTTGCGGGCCGGTACACCCGACAACAAGGAGAAAGACAACGGGCACAATGACAAGCTTGGTGATAAGCTTCATAATGGACACAGCCATGCGTCAGAATAAGGAACGATGGAGCAGTCTCAAATGCAGCAACCTGCTTGAGGTTTACGACCGACAGGTCTATCTCCAGGATAATGGTTAGTACGCTGCTTCTGGGTTGGTTACGCCTTCCATAATGCCCACTGAACCGCTGGCTCCGATGCGCGTGGCTCCGTGTGCTACCATATCGACCACGTCGGAGGCGGATCCTACCCCTCCAGATGCCTTTACGCCAAGGTTTTCGCCTACGATATGACGCATCAGTGCAACATCTTCAACCGTGGCCCCACCTGTACTGAACCCGGTAGAGGTCTTCACGAAGTCGGCCCCTGCACGATCCGCCACGTAGCAAGCAACAGCTTTTTCCGCGTCAGTCAGGAGCGCCGTTTCCAGAATCACCTTCAAGAGGGGCTGTCCAGGCTCCGACCGTAGCGCCTTCACAACGGCGCGGATATCGCGCTCTACGCGACGCCACTGGTGGGATTTCGCTGCACCAATGTGCATAACCATATCAATTTCGCTGGCGCCGTGCTGCAAGGCCCACTGGGCCTCGGTCGCTTTAACTTCAGGATGACTGTGTCCCAGTGGAAAACCCACTACGGTGCATACATCGACAGTCGTGTCGGCCAGTGCCTTTGTAGCTTCCGGCACGTACGCAGTCGGCACGCAGACCGAGGCAAACGTATACTTACGCGCCTCGGCAAAGCACTGCGCGTAGGCATCCGGACCCGCAGTAGGATTCAGCTGCGTGTGGTCAATGAACTGCGCAAGGGCCTCAGGAGACAGTTCGGGAGGCGGCGTCGGACCGCTCAGCCCAGGCGTAGCCTTGGCTTGCAAACGCTTAATGGTGGGAGCCAGGTATGTACTGCGCGCGTCGTTCGATACGTCCCACGCACGAATCGCTTCAACAATCGACTGGGGGGTGGACAGAGCCATAGGCCGGTAGGCGATGAATCAACAGAAACAAATTTGCAGACTGCCTTGCAATATGCAGACGCAACGTCGTTTCTGCAAGCGCTTTTCTCTCTTAGAAGGCATCCTATCTTGAATCTTACAGCAAACGAACGTTTGCACTTCCGATTGTCCCCTGCGCGCAAGCCACTTTCTGGCGCTCAAGTCTCATCGCTCAAGTCTCAGAAGCGGCACTGCTGTCGGCAGAGTGTCCGCTGGATGCGTTGTCACGTTCAGAGAACGCGAGCGAAGCTGAATTGATACAGTAGCGCTTTCCGGTGGGCTCCGGCCCGTCGTCAAACACATGGCCGAGGTGGGCATCGCACGAGGCGCACGTCACCTCAACACGACGCATGCCCAGGCTCCGATCTTCGTGCAGCTCCACATTTCCCTGATCCACAACATCCCAGAAGCTGGGCCACCCCGACCCCGACTTGTACTTGGTGGTGGAGTCGAACAGCTCGGCACCACAGCACACACACCGGTATACGCCGTTGCCGTCATGATCCCAATACTCGCCGGTGAACGCGCGCTCGGTTCCCCCCTCGCGTGCAATCTTATACTGTTCGCTGGTAAGTTTCTCTTTCCACGCCCGCTTAGATAATGAAGAACTCATATTGATAGAATATGGCAAAATGAATAGTTTGTGTATCATACCGCACGACGAGTGTATCACTGCGTTCCCACAATCCTGCTGTGTATTACATTTGTCGTAGCCAAACCCTACACATCAGCTCCTCCTACGGCTTTTCTCTTGACGCGTCCCCGGGCTACAGCGCATTTTTGTCGCTTCATGCGCCCATTTTGCGAACTGCATGCTCTGTACTACAACATCGATGCATCATAACAAAAGCCCTCCTGCATCCTCTGCAGAAGGGCTCCAAAGATATGCGGGCTGGATCTGACAGTGCCCACCAAAGCTGCGCCAACTCAAGACGCTTTAGGATTTGTAGAGCCTGTTGGATTCGAAGGCTCCTCCGTATCGGCCTCCATCAGATCTGTAGAGGCCTCATCAGACGCAGACGCATCAGAAGCTCCTTTCGAAGCCGGAACGGCATCGGGGGCGGCGCCGTCGCCTTCCGTATCAGAAGTCACTTCGCTATCAGCAGCTTTGGCCCCTGAGACGGAGACATCGTCAGCAACATTGGAAGCACCATTGTTCGTGATAGCGTCGCCGTTGAGCAGGGCCAGCACGTCTTTGCCAGGCACCTCTTCCCGCTCGATAAGCAGGTCGGCGAGCTTGTCGAAGGCATCGCGGTGCTGCCCCAGCGTGTCGACAGCACGTCGGAATGCGTTTTCGGTAATCTGGCGCACCTCGTCGTCAACCTCACGGGCCGTTTCGTCGCTGTAGTCACGTCCGCGCGACAGCTCTTCACCCAGGAACACGTTGTCCTGTTCATCGCCCAAGGCAATGTGCTTAAAGCGCTCGCCCATGCCCCAGTCGAGCACCATTTTCCGGGCCATCTTGCGGACCTGCTTCAAGTCGTTTTCGGCGCCGCTTGTGGCTGTATCGAAGATCATCTCCTCGGCAGCGCGTCCACCCATGACGACCGCCATGCGGTCGAGCAGGTATTCGCGACGATACAGGTACTTCTCTTTCTCAGGCATCTGCTGCGTAACGCCCATCGCTTGTCCGCGTGGCACAATGGTGACCTTGTGCACTGGGTCGGCGTGGGGGAGGGCGGCAGCCACAATGGCATGCCCGGCCTCGTGGTAGGCCAGCAGGCGGCGCTCTTCCTCGTCAAGCACCACACCCTCGCGGCGAAGCCCCATGATGACTTTGTCGCGGGCCTCTTCAATATCGGCATTGGTGATGGCCTTACGCCCATGACGCCCCGCCAGGAGAGCCGACTCGTTGAGCAGGTTTTCCAGGTCGGCACCGCTGAATCCGGGCGTGCTCGATGCAATCGTATCCAGATCCACATCATCCTCAAACGGCTTGTTCTTGGCGTGGATCTTCAGGATTTCACGCCGCGCCTCGCGAGTGGGCAGCGGCACCGTAATCTGCCGGTCGAAGCGGCCCGGGCGCGTTAGCGCCGAGTCGAGGATGTCGGGCCGGTTGGTAGCGGCCATCACGACGACGCTTTCGCTTTTCTCGAAGCCGTCGAGTTCGGCCAGAAGCTGGTTCAGCGTCTGCTCACGCTCATCATGGCCACCGCCCACACCGGCTCCACGCTGCCGGCCAATGGAATCCAGTTCATCGACAAAGATAATAGCCGGAGCGTTTTTCTTGGCCTCCTCAAACATATCTCGCACACGCGAGGCCCCTACGCCCACAAACATCTCCATGAAGTCCGAGCCCGACACACTAAAGAACGGGACGTCGGCCTCTCCTGCTACGGCCCGGGCCAGTAGCGTCTTTCCGGTGCCGGGCGGGCCGACCATCAGCACGCCCTTGGGCACTTTGCCGCCCAGATTCTCGAAGTGCTCTGGGTTTTTCAGGAACTTAATGATCTCTTCCAGCTCCTCCTTCGCCCCGTCAGCACCCGCTACGTCGTCGAAGGTCGTTTCTTCTTCGCCCTTGTCAAAGAGCTTCGCCTTGCTTTTGCGTACCGAGAACAGCCCCTGCCCTTGCGACTGCATGCGCCGCAGGAAAATGTACCCGATGATAAGCAGAATAACGATAGGCAGCAGCCCGATGATGACCAGCCCCCATGGGAAGTCGCTTTCCGGCTGGGCCACGACCTCGACGCTCGCTTCTTCCATCTCTTCCATGAGCCGATCGTCGCCAAACGACGGCATGTAGGTCACGAACTCCTGGTACTGCGTCGAGTCGCCCTGTGCGGTCGATCGCATTGCGCTTTCTTTCAGCGCTCCGCTCATTTCATCGCCCACCACTTCTACACGTTCGACGTTGCCCGCACGAAGCTGCGTGCGAAACTCGCTATAGCTAATTTCGGGTCCTACGGCACGCCCGCCGCCGAAATAGCTCCAGGCCAGGAGAAGCCCCAACCCAATAGCTACAATAAATGCGACCGAGCCAAGCGGCGAGCCACCTCCATCGTCACTCGTTCGTTTTTTATTCGGCGATTTCTTTTGATTGGAGCGATCGGCACCCGGTTGGTCTCGGGACGTATCGCGCGAGGGTGAAGCGTCCTGTTCAGCCACGTTAAAGGGAGGAAATCAAATGAAGGTAGACGGCGACGAAGCAGACGAATCGTCGTCTCGGATCTTCTTTACACGCGTGCCTGCCGAAAGTGTCTCTTTAATCGCAGCAAGTTGGATTCATGCCCAATTCTTGACATGCCGCGCCGCGCTGTTACACGCATGTTGCAGTTACGCCTGGGCTTGTTATGGTCGCTACTTCCTCGTATCATACACGTTGTGATTGAGTTGCGCTCGCGGTGTTTCGCTCCACCGCAGCGCATTCGGCATCCCCCTTGTTCTATTCATGCATTCCGTTTGTGCTTATGGCAATTGAAAGCGCTTCCGCCGATTCGTTTCCGTTTCAGCAAGAGATCGTGTGGACCCCTGATCCTGAGGTGGTGGCTAACTCCAACCTGCAGCAGTTTATGGATGCGCATGGCATTGCCTCGCTCGATGCGCTCCACACGCAGGCCGCCAACGATGTCGGATGGTTCTGGGAAGCGGAGCTCGACGACCTCGGCATTGAGTTCTA
>CAJXLX010000055.1 GCA_913056335.1 uncultured Rhodothermaceae bacterium | reverse complement strand
CATCAACTTTTCGACGTCTACTGTAATGCCAGAACCCCTTACAGACGCTCCTCCTCACGCCCGGTCCCAAGACGACGAACCTTCTCAGGCGCTTGCTGTCCCGTCTCCCGACACCCAGGCGCTTTCTTCGCCAGCTATTGCACTTGCTCAGCTCGACCGTGCCCCTGGACTCAGCGAACGGAAGCGCACGCTATACGGCACCTGGATTCAGGGCTATCTTGACTACTTGAAGCGCCAGTGCTTGGGAGCACCGCGCCCCGCATATGTAAAACGCTTCCTTACCCAGATTCGCGACAGCCCCCACTCTGATGAATCTACCTACCAGAGCGCAGCAGAGGCGCTGGTCTTTTATCATGAGCGTCTGCTCCGCCAAACGGTCTGCGGCGACGGCTATCGCCTGGCTACGCTTACCGACAAAGAGAAGCGCAAGATCGTATCGCAACTGAACGGGCCTGAGCGTGTGCTGGCCCTCGTTGTATGTTACACCGATCTCAACTTAAAAGAGGCACTACGCCTACGCGTGGGAGATGTCGCAGTCGCCAAGCGCACCATCCTCGTGTCGAGTTCGACCGGCTGTGCAGATCGCAGTGTCTCATTCCCTGAGTCGTTGCAAGAGCCGATTCGCGAGCAACGCGCGTACGTACGCGATCTGCACGACCGCGATCTTGCCGCCGGATACGGCACGGTCGACGTGCCCGATGAAGTCGTGCGTCAGTTTCCCTGGGCCTCAAAGCAATTTGTGTGGCAATACCTTTTCCCCGCCGCCGAGCGCACGCTCGACATTCGTGCTGGCACCGAACGGCGCTATCCGATGACTCCCGATGCCCTCCTTGATGCCATTGGGTCTTCCGATGCGCCACTCACACAGGCCTTTCGCCCCTTGCAGTAATACCACAAGGGGCTCGTCGGCTTCTTATGGTAGTGGGTAGACGTGAAGTGATCGCCCCCCGATAAAAAAACCGTTCCTGAGGCGAACGGTCCCGACAGCAGTCGGGACAGGTTCCTGCGTTCGCCTCCGCCGGAGACGTCCGCGCCGGGGCACTCCCAGTCTCCGGCTACTGGCCCATTCCTTCTATCATTTAGCATTGAGCCGCTCCTCTTCTTATTAGATAGTCCGATTGCTTACATGTCATTACGCGGACGCAATGGGCGTACGACCACTTCAGAGATGAGATGGTTTTCAGGAGCCCGCAGCACATGCATCGCCGTGGCAGCTACATCTTCGGCCCGTAGCGGGTTCTCGGTCATATCAACGCCTGCTCGCTCAAAGAAGTCAGTCTCAATCGAACCGGGGTAGAGACATGACACACGAATTCCTGCGCCCCGCACTTCCTTCATCAGCGCCTGGCTGAACCCCCGCACCCCAAACTTGCTTGCGTTGTACGCGGAGATATTGGGATTGCCAATCAGCCCAGCAATCGATGCGATGTTGACGATGTGGCCGCCGAATCCGCTGTCCTCATTTTGGGCCCGCATCATAGGTACCGCCGCCCGGGTGCATAGATACAGCCCACGCAAATTGGTATCGTGCTGTACATCCCAGTCTTCTACAGCCATCTCATCGATCGGGCCAAAGCGGCCCAGGCCTGCATTGTTTATGAGGATGTCAAGGCGCCCCGCCTTCTCTTTAATCGTCTCGAACACCGCGTTGATGGCGTCTTGATCGCGTACATCGGCCGTGCACGGAATGAAGGCATCGCCATATGTATCGTGCAGCGCTTGCAGGCGCTCGGTGCTGCGTGCGAGTCCGAAGACTTGCACACCCGCCTCAATGAGCTGCACACTGATTTCTTGTCCCAGCCCGGAGCTGGCTCCGGTCACAAGGGCAACGGCGTTAGTCAAGGTCATATGCGTTGGGGCTCTGGATCGAAAGTCACGAGTACGAATGCACGTAGTCTCCTCACATCCTGCTTGGCCATATCTTGCTTGGCTCTGGCATCTGCGTTACGTGCTTCTACGCAGGTGCCATACAAAACGCGCAGCCCCAACGACAGCGCGGCTGTCGTTGATCGCTGCGCATAGAAAGCGTGACGCAACAGTCACAGGTTATCAGGGCAGACCGAGACTGTTACTCATTCACCGTTACATTGGTCACGGTCGTGCGCACGGGTTCGCCGCTCATCATGGCCTGCATCTGCGCAAACTGATCGCCCATCCGCTCTTCCATCATCTGGCGCTGCTCGGGCGGCATCTGTTCCATCTGCGCCTCCATCTGGGCACGCATCTGCTGCATGCGCTGGCGCTGCTCCTCGGGCATCTGCTCCATCATGTCGTTACGCATCTCTGTTACGAACGGATACACCAGTCCGTCAATGGTCCGATAGTCGCGGAAGTCTACCTGGAACGTGATCGGTCCTGGCCCGACCTGAAACGGGGCGCCTTCCATTGCGTCTTCAGGCAGTACCGCCTTGAACAGGAAGCGCGCGGGCATCAGGTTGTCGGTACGCAGGTAGAAGCGCATCGACTCCAGCCCCTGAAACTCCTGCCCCTCCATGCTGGCGTACGACTCCAGGCGGCTCGGGTCTTCGACAAATAGCACATGCGTCGCTACGCCGTCGATCGACTCCGTGCCCTCGTACACGGCCTCTTCCTTCAATCCCTGAAGGTACGACTCGTCCAGGAAGCCCATCACAGGCATGTCATCGGCGCTGGCCGGGCCGCTGGCGTTGCTTATGCGGTAGATGTAGCGCCCGTTTTCCTCGCTGCGCTCGTAGCGGTTCGTCTCGCCCTCAGTTTCTACTGTAAATGAGCGGATGTCTTGTGCCATGGCCTGATGCGCAGCATCCGCCTCGTCGATAATACTGGCCGCCGACTGCGCCCATGTTGGGGCCCCTATCTGGGCCGTAGCCACGCATAGAAGCAAGCTCATTCCAACTGTGCGGAGTGCCATGCGAACTGAATAGATCATCGTATTTCGTGGGTTGAGTCAAAAGGGAGGCGAGTAACATTCACTACACCATGCGGAATATACGAGCAAGCGTGGACATATCGTATCCACAGTGCATTACAGAGGCACGTGTATCGATTGTTTTTTCTACCGCCTATGCCTGAGTCCACCCCACCGGAAGCGCGCAACGCCATGCATCAGCTCATTGGGCCCGATGCTGCACCCGATCATCCGCCGCGGCCCGACGAACCTACAGCCCCGCTGCAGGTGGGCGACTATACGCTGGCCCCAAGCCGCATCATTGAATTGTTGCGCCCCTTTATGCGGGACCGCCGCCTGAACGGCATCCGCCAGATTGTGGCCAAGCGCACGCGTACCGTGGTGCCGGTCATTGAGGGCGTGGTCAACACCGGTAACGTGAGCGCTGTGATGCGCTCGACCGAGGCCATGGGCTATCAGGATCTACACGTGATTGCCACGGGCGGACGCTACAAGCATTCCGAGCGCACCGCCAAGGGCGCACAGCGCTGGCTGGATGTGCATCAGTGGGATGCTCCCGTGCCGTGTGTCGAGCATCTTCAGGAGCGGGGCTACCGGGTGGCCGCTATGTATCTGGATGACGAGGCCGTGCCCATTGCTTCGCTCGACTTTACCACGCCCACCGCACTCGTCTTCGGCAACGAACGCGACGGCGTGTCCGAGACGCTCCGCGACGCTGCCGATGTCTCCTGCATCATCCCCATGGATGGCTTTACCGAGAGCTTTAACATCTCGGTAGCAGCGGCTGTCGGGCTCTACCACGCGCGCCACGACCGCATGCAGCGCCAGGGCACGCACGCCGACCTTTCGGAGGCCGAACAGATTCGCCTCACGGCGCGCCTCTGCATGCGCAGCGTCACCAAGTCCGACTCGGTGCTGCAACGCGTGCTTCGTGAGCGTGGCGAAACGCCCTAACCAGGGGCCAGCTATCGGAATCGGTATTTCCCGTGCCGTGCCCACGGAATCTTCACGACGCTACTGCGTACATGTAGCCCTACGGAGTCCTCTTTCGATTCGCCGAACGCGCCCCATGCCTGCTCCCGATGTTGACGCGCCCCGTACGCCCGCAGAATCGCTGTCTGAAGCAGCGCACGCTGAAGACGCACGCTCTGCATCCACCAGCACCTACGAACAAGAACGCGGCAAGCCCTTGCCCAGCCTCAACCACGGTCATCTTCAGTTTCTCCTTTCTCTCGCTTTTGGCCCGCATCGCGACGAATACACCGTTGCCAGCGAACTGACGCTCCAGCTGGGCGATGTGCGCCTAACGCCCGACTTGTGCGTGTTTCGGAAGCGCAAGATCACATTTGCGCACGACACCACACGGGTTAGCGAGCCGCCGCTTTTAGCTGTGGAGATCGTAAGCCCGTCGCAGAGCACACAAGACGTAGCCGACAAGATTTACGACATGCTGGATGCCGGCGTAGAATCGTGCTGGCTCGTACAGCCGGCCATGCAAACCGTCACGGTATACACCGACAACGCAAAGCCCCGCACGCTTGACCGGGGCACGCTTACCGACCCGGCCACCGATATCGAGGTAGACGTGGACGAACTCTTCTCGGGCGAATGACACCAACTTCGCATGCTCTGTCGGGTTATCGAAGCATCGAGGGGTGAACCAGCTAAACATCGCCCCGCCCTGTATCCCTTTACCTTACGTATTTGCTTTACATGGATCCCTCGTTCTGGAACAGCCGCTTCGACCGCGATCATTTCGTATATGGCACGGCGCCCAACCACTTTGTAGCCACGCAGCAAGACCGCCTATCGCCCGGCACCACGGTGCTTGACGTGGCCGGAGGCGAAGGGCGCAACGCGGTATACTTGGCGGCCCACGGATGCGAGGTCACGCTGCTCGACTACTCGGATAGCGCCCTCCAGAAAGCCGAGCGGCTGGCCGCCGAGCAGGGCACCGCGCTCCAAACCATCCACGCCGACCTGACCACGTGGACGCCCGATCGCACCTGGCAGGCCCTCGTGGCCACATACGTGCACCTGCCCGTGCAGTGGCAGCCGCGCCTCTACGAGATCATGCAGGCCAGCCTGGCCCCCGGCGGCACGCTCGTGGCCGAGTGGTTTCGCCCCGAGCAGCGCACCGACGGATACACCAGCGGCGGCCCGCCCGATGTCGAGATGATGGTCACCGCCCAGGACCTGCGCGATGCCTTTCCCCAGTCCGGTATCGAGCTGCTCACCGAACCCATCGTGCCGCTCAGCGAAGGCCCCGGCCACAGCGGTCAGGCCGCCGTGGTGCGCCTTATCTGGACCAAGCCCGAAGCGTGACGGGCTACACCGCGCGTTCCACATCCATCTGAAACGCCCGCACCGGATGGTCCGGGTCGTGCGTTGTGTTAAACGCCGCAATGGCCTCCATAAACGCACCCGCCTCCTCATCGCTTACAAACGCCCACGTGAGCATAGAGTACGCCGGGTGATTTGAGCGCCCGAACCACCCAATGTCGGCGGCGGTCGACTCATCGTCGTGGTAGTGGCCGCGAATGTCGATCTCGCTGAACACCCGAATCGCATGGTCGCGGTACAGGCGCAGCAGGTCGTCGCGGTACGTGTCGATGCTCATTACGGCTACAAGCTTCATAGCAGGCATTCGTTCATTCAAAAGAGCAGTTAGTTAGGCGGATGCGGGCGGCGGGCTGCTATCAGAAAGAGCGTCATCAGCATCCTCGGGGTCAGCGCCGTTGGCATCAGCGGTATCGGTCGTGGCATTGGCTCCTGTCGCATTGGGGGCAGACGCGGGGCCCGACGCACTGGTAGGCGCTGCGCCAGACGCGGCTGCGCCATCGCGCCCCCGGTTCTCAGGCGCTTTGCGACGCTCCAGCATGTAGTAAATGAGCGGCACAATGAGCAGCGTAAGCGCGGTCGACGCAATCACACCGCCAATGAGCGAGATCGCGAGTCCCTGAAACACCGGATCCAGAATGATTACGAAGGCGCCAATAGCCACCGTGCCTGCCGTCAGCAAGATGGGGCGCGTACGCACGGCTCCGGCTTCGATAACAGCCTGCTTGAGCGGTGCGCCATCGTCGAGCCGAATATCGATGAAGTCGATGAGCAGCACCGAGTTGCGCACCATAATCCCTGCCAGGGCAATGAACCCGATCATCGAGGTGGCAGTGAAGAACGCGCCCATCACCCAGTGCCCAATCACAATCCCGATGAGCGACAGCGGAATAGCAACCATCATCACGATGGGCGTAGTCAGCGTCTGAAACCAGCCCACAATCAGCATATAGATGATGAGCAGGACCACCGCAAACGCAATCCCCAGATCGCGAAACACCTTGTAGGTGATCGTCCACTCGCCGCCCCACTTCAGGAAGTATGCATCGTCGACCGTAGGCGGCCCGGTGTAGAGGGTTGCCAGGTCATATCCAGCAGGCATCTCGACCTCATCGAGGCGCTCCTCAACGTCGAGCATTGAATAGACGGGGCTCTCCACCTCGCCCGCCACGTCGGCGGTAACATACACGACGCGCTGCTGATCTTTGCGGCTGATGTGCTGGCGGCGCGTGCGTTCGTTGATCTGCACCAAGTTGCCAACGGGCACGGTGTCGCCGGCCTGCGTCTGCACCGGCATATTGCGAAGCGCGTCGAGACTGGAGCGCTCGGCCTCGCCCAGGCGCACCTCAATACCAACCAGGTCATCGGCATCGCCCACGCGCAGCGTAGACACATCCGCCCCGCTGAGGCCCATGCGCATCGCCTCGGCAATGCGCTGCGCAGGCACGCCCATCTGCATGGCTTTCTCCTTGTCAACGGCGAAGGTGTAGCGCGTCTGGTCGGCTTGCACCGTCCAGTCTACATCGACCACCTCGTCGGTTTCTGCAAAGAGCGTTTTTACCTGCTCGGCAATGGCCCGCTGCTGCTGCGCATCGGGACCGTAGATCTCGGCCACAAGCGTAGCCCGCACCGGCGGCCCTGGCGGCACCTCGGCTAACTTGATGGTTGCGCCGTAGCGTGCGCCAATCGCTTGCAGGTCTGGGCGCATGGTCTTAACGATGGGGTGGCTCTGCATATCCCGTTCATCGCTGCTACGCAGGTTCACCTGAATGTCTGCCTGGTGCGGCGCCGAGCGCAGGTCGTATCCGCGCACCAACCCGTTCAGGTTGATAGGCGACGCATCCCCCACATACGTCTGATAATTAACAACCTCGGGGCGCTGTGCCAGGTAGAGCCCCAGTTCGCGTGTAACAGCAGATGTGCGCTCCAGCGGCGTGCCCTCGGGCATGTCAATGACGACCTGAAACTCGTCTTTGTCGTCGTACGGCAGCATCTTGACGGTCACTGCCTGAAAGTAGAAGAGCGATAGCGAGGCCAGCAGCAACACCGTCGTGCCACCGATAAAGCTCCATGCCAACGTACGGTTTTCAAGCAGCGGACGAATAGAGGCGGTGTACCAGCGGTAGATGGTGGTGTCTTCGAGACTGTAGTTGGGGGTGTTCTCATCCGCGGGGCTCGTGTCGAGCAGGCGGTATGCCAGGTACGGCGTGACGGTGAGCCCAACGAACAGAGAGAAGAGCGCAGCAAGCGAGGCGCCAATAGGCATCGGGCTCATGTACGGACCCATCAGGCCCGAGACAAACGCCATGGGCAGCACTGCCGCAATGACGGTGAATGTCGCCAGAATGGTTGGGTTGCCGACCTCGTTAATCGCTGCAATGGCCGCCTGGGCAAATGGCAGCCTTCGCATCTTAAAGTGGCGCTCCATATTCTCTGCCACAATGATCGAGTCATCAACCACAATGCCCGTTACAAAAATCAGCGCGAAGAGCGTGATGCGGTTCAGCGTGTACCCAAACATGTAGTACACGAATAGCGTGAGCGCAAAGCTGATGGGCACCGAGAGGAACACCACAAGCCCGCCGCGCCAGCCCATCGACAGCCCTACAACCACGGTTACGGTAAGAATGGCAATGATGAGGTGCAGAAACAGCTCGCTCACCTTGTCGGAGGCCGAGGCGCCGTAGTTGCGTGTTTGCGTTACGGTTACGTCGCTCGGCAGGAGCGTAGAGCGCGTCTCTTCGAGCGTGGCGAGGGCGTTTTCAGCGACCGACATCGCGTCGGCGCCGTCGCGCTTGGCCAGTGCCAGCGTAACCGCGGGATACGTGGCAAGGGCGTCATTGGAAGCAGCCTCTCTCGGTTCGCCTGGTTCGCCCGGTTCGCCTGCAGCGTCCGGATGATGGTGGGCTCCATATCCAAACTGCACGTAGCGCTGGGGCTCGCCCGGTCCGTCGGTAATGGTGGCCACGTCGCGCAGGTAGACCGGTTGTCCGCTGTAGACGCCAACGACAAGATTGCGTACGTCTTCCGCAGTTTCCAGAAACGCGCCGGTTTCCACCAGGTACTCTGCGTTTCCTGACCGGAACGACCCCGACTGCAGCTGGCTGTTCGCGGCCTGCACTTGCTCGGCGATCGCAGGCAGATCAAGGTTGTACGCCATCAGCCGGTTCGGATTGATGCGGACCTGCACTGTGCGCTTGCGTCCGCCGATGACGTCGATGGCAGCCACGCCGTCGGCCCGCTGCAGCTCGGAGGCGAGTTCGGTGCCCATCTGCCGGAGTTCGTAGTCGCTGTAGGTATCGCTGTGCAACGTAAGCGAGAGGATGGGCACGTCGTTCACCGCGCGTGTCTTAAGCAGCGGCATGGAGGCCCCAGGCGGCATCTGCTCCATGCGCTTCAAGATCTGCTCGTAGAGCTTCACCAGGCTACGCGGAATGTCTTCCCCCACATAGTAGCGTACGCTGACGGCAGCCTGCCCCTGCATTGCGTTTGCGTAGACATACTCCACACCCTCAATATTGCCCAGCAGCCGCTCTAAGGGCTCCACGATACGGCTCTCCACTTCCTCGGGGGTCGCCCCGGGCTGCTGCACAAAAATGTCGACCATGGGGACTTCGATCTGCGGGTCCTCTTCTTTGGGCGTAAGCCACACGCTGTAGATACCAATGCCCAGGAAAGCCGCCATCAGCAGCGGCGTGATTTTCGAGTTGATGAATGGCTGAGCAAGACGCCCGGCCAAACCAGTTTGGGTAGCCATAACAGTAGCAATAAAGGGGATGCGTGAGCAAGCAGCGGCAGCGGGAAACGCGGTGTTAATCCTACACAGTGTTAGTCCTGCACCGTCGCATTCTGTATCGTAACGGGGCGTCCGTCGTGCAGGCGGCCCTCAGCGCGCCGCACGTAGCGATCGCCAGGCTGCAGCCCTGCCAGCACAACCACGCGGCTGCCGCGCGGCGTACCAGTGCGCACCCATTGCAGCAGCGCATGATTATCGTCGGTCACCGTGTAGACCCCGGTGAGCTGCCCGCGCTCAACCAGGCTTTCGGTAGGCACGGTAAGCAGCTGCTCAGCCCCCGACTCATGCATCACTTGCGCGTACATCCCCGACTTTACAGATGCAGGCGGACTGTGCAGCATCACACGCATGCGAAACTGCCGGCTGGCCGGGTTCGCGCTGGGGTTCACCTCATTGATGTGTCCGCTCAGGGTATCGCCCAGAGCCGGTACAACTACGCGCACCGTGTCGCCCGTGGCCACTCGGTTGATGGCACGCTCGGGCACCTGCGTGCGCACCTCCAAGAGGCCGCTTACCTCCAGCATCAGCAGCGGCTGTCCGGGGGCGGCCATGGCGCCTTGCTCGGTACGTTTTTCCACCACGGTACCCGTTGCAGGTGCGGTGATGGTGGTGTACGAGAGCGCATCGTCGATTTCATCGAGGCGATTGTTGACCGCTTCGACCTGTGCCTGAGCGCGTTCATACTGCGCTTCAGCGGCGTCGTAGGCTTGCTGGGTGGCGCTTCCGCGCTGCAGCAGCGTATCCAGGCGGGCAAACTGCGTGCGTGCATTGCGCAGGGCCGCCTCAGCCTCCTGTTTCTGGGCCTCAACCTGACGCCGCTGCGCACGCATGCCATCGGCACTGATGCGCGCAAGCACTTGTCCTTCCTGGACTTGCGTACCCTCTTCAGCCAGTACCGCATCAACACGGCCCATTAGGCGCGTGCTCAGGGGAATGCGCTCGGTACCGGCTACGGTGCCGGTGTACTCGAACTGCCTGGGGTGGGTGGTTTCCGTTAGCGTTTCCACCTGTACAGCTACAGGCGATTGCTCGGAAGACACCTCGGGGGCCTCGCTGCCGCATGCCCCCAGGCTGGCAGACAGCATGAGGATCAAAAGCGGTGCGAAGAAGCGGGAAGGCTGGGGCATAGCAGACGGAATGCGAAGTCGAGGGAGCATGTTAAGCATAGGCGACAAGAAAGCGGAAGCGTGAGGGCGCGCGCAGCGGCGGTTAGCAGCAATCAGCGCAGTGAGCGTTCGGTGAGCAGTTCGAGCCGGAAGCGGTTCGTGGCATGTGCGTATTGCACCTGCAGGGCTGCAAGACGGCTGTCGGCCAACTGGGCCTCGGCTTGAAGCAGATCGGTGGTACTCTCGATTCCCTGTTCGAACCGATCGGAGCGCAGGCGGAACGACTCGCGCGCTTGTTCGACCACTGCCCTGGTCTGCGCAATGCGCTCGCGCGAAGTGCTTAGTGCGCGCAGGGGCGCATCAATTTCAACCTCGGTCTGCAACCGCCGGTCGCGCACAGCGAGCATAGACGCACGTTCGTTCGCCTGGGCCCGCTGCATCCCACCGATCTGCTTGAATCCGCCAAAAACATTCCACTGAAGCGATATACCAACAGTCCAACTCTGGCCTTTGGTGCCGAACGGTGTTGTGTCATTCCACTGATATCCGCCTTGTGCATTCACCGTGGGGAGGAACGCGGCACGCGCGGCCTTCACACGCTGCGCAGCAGCATCGCGCTGCAAGCGTAGCGCACGCATGTCGGAGCGCTCGGTATTCACCGTCTGCACGTCGATCTGCAAGGGTGTGTCGACGGGGTCGGGCAATTCGTCGGTCGGAGCAATACGCGTTTTTTCGGTGATGCCAAGTAGATACCGGAGTTGATCAGAAGCATCCTCAACAGCCGCCTGCACTTCGGTCTGATCGGCCTCCAGTTCAAGCACGCGCACCCGTGCGGCCAGCACATCAGCCTGGGTGACCATTCCCTGGTCGAAGAGGTCTTCAGCGCGGTCTTGGTTGCTTCGTGCCGCCCGTAGCGCCGCCGCAATCACCGACTCGCGTTCATGAGCCAATACCAGCCCGTAGTATTGCCTGCGCACCCGGAATCGCACCATTTCGGCGGTGCGCTGCGTTCCAAGCTCGGCTGCTTGAGCCTGTCGCGTAGCTGCCCTGCGCTCAAATAGACCGTCCAGGTTGAGCACAGGCTGCTGCACGGTAACCTGCGTGGTGTAGTTGTCTATGCGATCGGGATCGTTCAACGACGCGGGGGCGAAGTCAGCCTGCGTAACGGTCTCCTGCTTCAGCAGAAAACCAAACGCGTTGAGCGGATCCGTAGTGGATGTCGCGTTCTCTGACACCGACACCTGGGGCAGAAACGTCGCCAGCGTTTGGCGTGCCCCAGCCTGCGCGGCATCTGTCTCTGCTGCGGCCGTCTGCACCTGGTAGTTCTGCTCCTGTGCTCGCTCAACGGCTTCGTGTACCGATAGCGCAAGCGTGTCGGGCGTTTGGGCCTGGGCGCTCGGAAGGCTTCCCAGTACAAACACGCAGGCAGCAATGAAATACAGGCGCGGTATGATCATGATGCGTTTGAGGTAATGCATGTCTACAAGCAATACTGTATAACTTTTGAGTTGATTAGTGTTCCAAGGTAGCGCCTTGCCTCCATATCCTTCTATTGTGCACTATGCTCTACACCGGCCTCACCGAAGAGCGCTCTTTCGCATGGCGCTTTCAGGGATTCACGTTTTCCGTTGTGCGAGTGTAGCCGCTAACATCTCACGATTGCGCAACTCACGGAACCGGCAGCATGCCGCGTGCTGTTACGCAACAGTGAATGAAGTACCCCGCCATCCTTTTTTGCTTATTGCGTCCTCGACTTATGCTTTCTATTCCACATCGCGTTACATACCTGCTGGCCCTCGGGGCTGCCACCTTGCTCTTAGCTACTGGATGCGGTGGTGAGGCGTCCAATGAGAGTTCATCTGGCACCGTGGACACCACCAGCACCGTAACCCTGGAAGCAGGCGAGCGGGCCCCCGCTATTGAAGGGGCGACCGCCCGCTTTGAAGCACCTACTCCTGGAGCCGTACTCGATTCTGGAGAGGTGAACGTTGAGGTGGCTATCGAAAACTTTACGCCCGGCGAGCAGACCGAGGTGCCCCGCCGCGAGCAACTGGCGAATTCCGGCAACGGCCAGCACACGCATATCATTGTGAACAACGACCCGTACTTTGCGAACTACAATACCGATGCGGAGCCGTTTAGCCTTGGCGAACTGGAGCCCGGCGCATATTCGGCATTTGTCTTCCCCAGCCGCTCCTTCCACGAGAGCGTGAAGAGCGAAGACGCGTTCGATGTCGTGAACTTCTATGTGGGCGAGGAGGCTGAGAGCGAAGAATTCCCGCTCGAAGAAGGAGCCCCCAGCATCATCTACAGCCGTCCGAAAGGCACCTACAGCGGCGACGGGGCCGAACGCATTATGCTCGACTTCTACCTCTACAATGTGGAGTTGAGTGCAGACGGCTACCGCGCGCACTACACCATCGAAGAAGAGGGGTCTGACGAGCCGGTCGCCGAACTCACAATGCACGAATGGACTCCGGCCTTCGTGGAGGGCCTCGACAGCGGCACCTACACGTTCACCCTCGAACTGCTCGATGAAAATGACGAGCGCGTGCCGGGCCCGTTCAACTACACCGAGCGCGAGATTGTCGTGGAGCGGTAACGGCTGCCTTCACATACTGTCTTGACGTATAGCCGCTTGCTTCCTCTGTATCTGCTGGGGAGGCGGCGGCTTTTGTATGTTCACTCTGTAACGCAAGACCACGCAAGCGGCACTACCCAACGCGTGTTATCCCTTCATCGCTCGCGGTGTGTTGCCATGTTGTCTTCTCGTGCTGTCTTTATATCCGCTGCCGGACTGCTGGCAAGCCTTGGCCTCTATCTGCTGACCACACAAGCCTCGCCCCCTGCGCCCGACCCCGCGCTCCCGCTGGCCAAGACGCCGTACGTACTGCATCATAACCTGTCGGCGTACACCGACTTCATGATGTCGGGCGGGCCGCCACCCGATGGCATTCCCGCTATCAACGACCCGCAGTTTGTCGATGCCGATGGTGCCGATCTCGACGACGGCGATATGATCATCGGGTTTGTCCACGGAGGCGAAGCACGGGCGTATCCCCAAAACATTCTGGTGCATAACGAAATCGTAAACGACGCTGTGGGTGGGCTCAACGTGGCGGTCACCTACTGCCCGCTAACCGCTACTGCACAAGGGTTTAAGCGCGGGGATACAACGCTGGGCGTCTCCGGCCAACTGCTGAATAGCAACCTTGTGATGTTCGACCGCGCCACCGAGAGCTATTTCTCACAGATCGCGGCCACCGGCCTTACGGGCGACCATGCCGGCGCATCTCTCGACGAAGTGGACCTTATCTGGACCACCTGGGGCCAGTGGCGCGCGCAGTACCCCAACACGCAGGTGCTGAGCGAAGACACCGGCCACATGCGTAACTACAGTAACGATCCGTACGGGCGCTACAACCCGACGGGCGGTTACTACAGCGCTCGCGAGGTGATCTTTCCGCTTATGGAAGAATCCGACCGGCACCATCCCAAAGAGATGGTCGTAGGGGCTCGCACTGCTGAGGAAAGCGTGCATTTCGTGCTCGACGACCTGAAAAACGAGCACGTGCTACGCGCCGAGGGATTTGTAGCCGTGTACGACGCCCGCTTTCATACCGGCGTCATCTACCACAGCAGCGACCCGCCCCGCATCACGCCCACCGACGACGGTCGCTACGAGGTAGACGGCGAAATGTACGCACCCGACGACCTGCCCCTGCGCCAGCTTATGTCAGTCGACGCATTCTTCTTTGCGTGGAACGCGTTCTATCCTAATAGCGCCACCGCGTAATCTCTCTGGAAACGACGAAATCAGGCCGGAGGGCGACGGCGATCCCCCTTGCTTCCGCCTGGATCCGAAGAGATTCTTCGTCGCTACACGCTGTCTGACTACCTCCCGTGACTCTGCCATGAGAAACGCCTGGCGCACGCTCATCACCCTGCTTCGCGTGGCCCGCTACCGGCGCATGGCGCTGGGCATTGGCGCTGCGTACCTGGTGCTCTTTCTGGTTGCACTCCGCGACATCACACTCGGAGGCTCCGGCGTGCAGTTTGCCGCCGTAGAATGGCCGCGCATGTTTGAGCCCACAAGCACGTTCACATTCGAGGCGGTGGCGCGCCTTACGCTACCGGGCATAACCGTGCTCATCGCACCGCTGAACATTCTGATTGGCGGCGTGCTCTCGCTCTTGGCGGCCCTCAACCTGATGGTGACGTACGTCGCGTACAATCAGCCGAGTGCGTGCAGCTTCAACCGTTCAACCGGCATCCTGGCCAGTCTACCTGCGCTCCTGGCGGGCGGGGCCTGCTGCGCTCCGGCGATCGTGCTCATTCTGGGACTGCAGGTGTCGTCGCTCTTCATCACCACGTTTCAGGTGCTCATCCCCGTGGCCGCTGTACTGCTGCTCATCACCCTCAAGCTGATCCTCGACCGCACGCATCCCGAGCGCCTTTCTTTGGCGGATGCGTAGCGCGGCCGCTATCGAGCGGGCACCGCGTCGCACGCAACCCACTGTCCATCGCGATAGATACCGTGGGCTTTGCCAATAAGCTCCGTATCCACAAACGGTGTATTCCGGCTCTTCGAGCGGATATGCGCCTCGGTGAACGTCCACTCTGTGTCGGGATCGAACACCGTGAGGTTGGCCGTGGCCCCCGGCTCGAACGTGGGCGCAGGCAGCCGCAAGATGCGACGCGGCGCCACGGTGAGCGCCTGTACGGCCTGCATGAGTGAGCACACGCCCGTCTGCAATAGCTCCCGCCCCACGAGGCCCCACGCGGTCTCCAGTCCCAGAATGCCGTTGGGCGCTTCGGGGAACGGCACATCCTTCTCGTGAGGCGCGTGCGGCGCGTGGTCGGTGCAGATCGCATCGATGGTGCCGTCCGCCAGGCCCGCTTTCAGGGCGGATACGTCGGTTGCGCTGCGAAGCGGCGGGTGCATCTTCGTATGCGTGGAGAGCCCCGACGCCTCCACCGCGTCATCCGTCAGCGCCAGATGGTGCGTGCAGACCTCGGCGGTCACCTCAATCCCATCAGCTTTAGCGCGGCGCACCAGTTCCACCCCGCGTGCGGTGGCGATGTGCGCCACGTGGACGTGTCCGCCCGTAAGGCGCGCCAGCTCAATGTCGCGGGCGATCATCACGTCTTCGGAGCAGGCCGGAATGCCCGGTATCCCCAGCCGCGTGGCCACCGCGCCCTCGTGCATGTGGCCATCGGGATTCAGCGACGGCTCTTCCATGTGGTTGATGATCGGCACATCGAGCATGGTGCTGTATTCGAGCGCCCGGCGCATGAGTCCGGCGTTGTACACGGGCGCGCCGTCATCGCTGAACGCTACGGCCCCTTCTTCGGCCATGCTTGCCATCTCGGCCAGAGTTTTGCCCGCGCGTTCCTTCGAGACGCACCCAATGGGATGCACGGCAACCGGCCCATTTTCAGCGCGATGCACCACGAATCCCACCGATGCTTTTGTGTCGAGTGGCGGGTTCGTGTTAGGCATGCAGGCGACCTCTGTGAATCCGCCAAACGCCGCGGCGCGCATGCCCGAGGCGATCGTTTCTTTGTGCGCAAAGCCCGGCTCGCGCAGATGCACATGCATATCCATCCAGCCCGGCGAAATGTACTGCCCGGTGCAGTCGATGCGCGGCACGGTGTCCTCCAGTTGGGCCTGCAAATCAGGAGATACGGCGTCGATGGCTCCGTTGCGGATGAGCACATCGGCGCGGGTGGCGGTTTCGGCGTACGGATCGATCACCGTTCCGCCGTGCAAGAGCAGATCGGGATGCGCGGTAGCGTCGTCGGCAGGCATGGCAGAGCAAGGGGGATGAGACAGGCAAGCGGCTTCCCCAACATAGGACGCACATGCGTAGAATGCGACGCGCTGTGCATATTTCGGGAATGATCCATCCGTGAAGATTTTTGCTGGTTTGAGGGAGAGGACGTACGCAGTTGCGGCTCACGAATGTCATTACCCCTCTCGTCGCATGGCTCCGCCGTGCGACGCAGGCTGTTTAGGGGCTCTGCCTCGCTGACTTGGCCCAGCGCCTGGGACGTCCGCTGCGCTCCCCGTCCCAGGCTACAGATTGCCGGGCTACAAGTCGCTAAACGCGTACTTCCGGATCGGAATCAGGATGATAGCCCCGGAATGAGCTCTGGGTAACACACAGCTTCTCACACGTAGATAACGACCTCGTTGCACCACTCGGTGTAACGGGAGCACGTTGGTCGGTACGAAGAAAATGCGCATGCGAGCAACATCGCGGCGTGTCACATACACTTTGTAACCAATGCTCTCATACTGATATGGCAACGTCCACAGTAGATCATGCCGATGCCGTTCGCGATGCCGCGAAAGACGCATTCGGCTTCGTTCCGAACCTCATTGACGAACTGGCTTCGGAGAATCCCGCCGTCGCTGAAACGTATCTGAAAGCCAATGGCCACCTGAGCAACGGCGTGCTCACCCCCGCCGAACAGCAGCTGGTCATCCTCACCATCTCAGGATACAACGACTGCCACTACTGCACCAAAGCCCACGGTGCCGCCGGCGCGCAGGCCGGACTCGATGCCGACGTGATCGAAGAGCTGGTGGACGGCGGCCTGCCCAGCGAAGGACGCCAGCGTCTCCTGGCGCGCGCTACGAAACGCATCCTGGGCAAGCGCGGCTGGCTTAGCGACGAAGACCGCACCGAGTTCGAAGACGCCGGTCTTACGACTGCCGAGCTGTACGAAATCGTAGGCCTAATCGGCGTAAAAACCATCAGCAACTACGTGAACCACCTGGCCGGAACGCCCGTGGATCCGCAGTTTCAGTAGAGACTCCAAGTTGACATCCACCAAGCTGTCATTTTGAGCATATGCCGACCGCTGTCGGCAGGAGTCGAAAAATCTCCTTGTCTCAACTGTTTCGCTTTCGCAGAGGAGTCGTGTTGCCCCACAGAATGGCAGGCTTTGGATAGTGAGTGCTACACCCTACAACTTGAGTAGAGACCTGAACTGAAATCTCGTCGCATCTGCCGGCTCAGCCGTGCGGAAGCGACGATCGCGCCTCATGCAGCGTGCCCGTACGTGGCGCTGTGTGAGGCGTTTTTGATTTGAGGAGATGCACGTCCATTGCAACGGGCACGACCCTACGCCCAGTCGATAGCGGCGTCAGTCAAGATGGTATCCAGCTCGATCATGGTGGTCGCGCCGCCGATGAGCGTAGCCAGGGCGCGCATCTCGTCGGTGTTCAGCACGAGTACAGGCTGCTTGGTGCATGGCACGCGCAGTTGCCAGCGACAGCCGCTGGAGCACTCGCATCCGGCTACCGACCCCGACAGCGCATGCAGTTTCTGATGCACCTGCTGCAGGCCCTCGGTGCTCATGGCCAGCTGCACATCGTCGAACGTGACGTGCACGCGCCCTTCGGTATCCTGGGCTACGTGGCCGCGCTCGGTTTCGAAAAGTGTGGATGTGTCAAACGGAGCGGACTGCATAAGGCGCTAAAGGTACGTTGGAGCGGACATGATTCATCTATTTAGATCGAGTCCAAACTTTGAGGTTTCACCCGCTCCGAATCCCACTTGCCAATGTTTTGTGAACCTGTGATCAACAACAGCGCGCCCGCAGCGAATTTGCCACGAGCGCGTGTCTATTTTTGGGTAGGGTGTGTTGCGAATGCTCTCATCCACAACGACGCAGAAGCGTCCTTGTCCACACGTCCGACGGGGGACCGTCGGACGCAGATGATGCTTGTGGTGGTATGCCAATTAGGGACAGTCGCGTAGCAGTTAACCACTCCCCAATTTCGTATGGATACAGTGCGCGGAGCGCTTATTCTTGCACCGTCAGATCGATGAGGGCGGTGTCGTCGTCGGAGTGGTTGTCGTGCCAGAGCAGGAAGCGCACCTGCGTGGTGCCTGCGCTTTGCGGATACACGTGCACGTGGTCGCCGTGGAAGAGCTCGCCTTCATCGCCGTAGAGCGTAGCGGCGGCCCCTTCGAAGTCGATCTCACCGGATCCATCGAAGTAGATGATGTCTTGCGGTGCTTCGCTATCAACCGCATAGCGCGCTTCGAACTCGCCGCCCTCTTCGAGCGTGATTTCGTCGCCGTCTTCCTCAAACATGCGGACGGTCCACACGGGATGGTCGCCATCGTCGCTCAGGGCAACGGTAAGGGCATCGGTATCCCAGCCGTTTTCGTCGGTCCAGGTGGCAACGACGGTGCCGGTGCCGTCGCGGGTTTCGAGTTGCACCCGCGCCATTTCGCCGTGCTCATCGTCGTCGTGATCGTCATCGTCGTCGCTTCCTACGATGGAGTCGCACGCGCTGCCTACAATCAGAAGCAGGGCGAGCGCCAGTAGCGATCCGAATTTTGCTAATGGGGTGGTCGTTTTCATAGCTGGTTGGGTTGGGTTATGAACAGAGGCCGCGTCAAAACTGGACGCGGTACGTAAGGCTGATATTGCGCCCCGGTTGGGGCGCAACGTCTTTGATGCGCGACGTGTGGTCGCGCCAGGTCGTGTCGGTCAGGTTCTGGCTCTGCAGGGCGATGCGATGCTGCGTGCCGTGCGTCGAAAAGGTCGTTCCTACGCCGCCACGCCACAGCACGTAGCCATCGGTGGGCGGCTGCGGACGCTCGGCAGTACCGCCGCGCTGTACGGGATCGGGCACGCGGTTCTGGTCGGCGGTTCGTTTGATGCCAAGGTGCCCGAAGAACCGCGATCCTTCGTAGCGCAGCTCAGCATCGGTGGTGAGCGGGGGGATGAACGGCAGCGGGTTGTCGTCTTGCGTCCGCGTAGCCCGTACGTAGCTGGTCGTTACGTCGGCAATGAGGTGCGGCAGCAGTTCGTACTGGATGCGCCCTTCCCCACCCCAGAAGGTGGCATCGGCGTTTTCGGCTTCGAAGACCGGCGTGATGCGCCCCAGATCGCCCTCGCGATCCACAAACACAGTGAGTCCGGTGGGCGCGTAGAAGATGTAGTCGTTGACGCGGTTGATGTATGCGGCGGCTTCCACCTCCAGGCGCGGGGTGTTGCCGCGCACGAACAGGTCGAGGCCGTGCCCGATCTCCGATGCGAGGTCGGGCGTGCCGATGTCGAACGAGAAGTCGGCCAGATGCGGCCCGTCGGAGTACATCTCTTCGATGGCGGGGCTGCGGAACGAGCGCGACAGGCTCGCGCCCACCGTCCACGCGTCGGACAGGTTGTAGAGCGCGGCGAGCGAGCCGGAGGCGTTGCCGAAGGTGCGGTTCTGCACCGGCTTGGTGATACGATTGCCCTCGCGCGTACGAACCCGAATGTCGCTTTGGTCGAGCGTGGATGTTTCGGTGTAGTCGAAGCGCGCGCCCAGTTGCAGACGTACGGCGCGGTATCCCACCTCCTCGTAGGCAAACGCCGCCACCGTGCCGCTTCGCCCGGAACGCGTACCCGGCGATACGCCGCCCGATGTCAGGTCGCGCCCGTACCACGAAAGGCCCATCGCGCCTTCCAGACGGAGTCCGTGGGGCGCGTGGGTGTGGCGCGCCGTCAGGTTTATCTCGCCAGAGGTCTGCTCGAAGCGCGTGCCGATGATGTCGGGCGCATCGGTGCGGCGGCGCTCGATCTCGGTGTGGCCGTAGCGCACCAGATTTGCATCCCCCTCCACACGGTCGAAGAAGCCGAGCAGCGGACGGTCGTAGACGATGCGCAGGCGGCCTGTTTCGCGCGTGGCTTCGATGTCTACGCCGCCGGGATGCGCGCCTGGAATGAGTTCGCCGTTGAACGTGCCGGGCACGCCATACACGGTATCGTAGTAGCGATACGACGCCCCCACCAGTCCCCAGGCGGGCAGCCAGCTGCCGCCGAAACTGCCGTTGAGCACCGTTTGGTCGGTGGAGGGCAGATCGCCCTGCGGAGTGCGCGTGTCGCGGGCATCGCGCAGACTCAGCTCGCCCCGCAGCGCCAGCGGTCCGGCAGGCGCCTCGACCGTAGCGCCCCCCGCGAGGCCCTCGTTCACCGAGGTCGCCTGCGTAGTGGCCATGCCGGTGATGGCATCGGGCTGCACGCGCGGGATGTCGTTGCGAATGACATTCACCACCCCGCCCAGCGCCTGCGAGCCGTAGAGGAGTCCGGCAGGACCGCGAATGACTTCGATCTGCTCGGCGGTCAGCGGCTCCATCATCACGCCGTGATCGGCAGTGGTCTGGTAGAGGTCGCCGGTGCCGCCGAGCAGTGCGATGCGCATAGGAACGCCTGCGGAAGCGAGCGGGTAAAGGATTGTGAGAAGTGATC
>CAJXLX010000054.1 GCA_913056335.1 uncultured Rhodothermaceae bacterium | reverse complement strand
CAGCCACTTCATCGAGGAGATCACGGATCTCGTGGAAGAGGCGGTGCTGCACGAGTTTCAGCGCATCAATGACCGGGGGGGCGTGCTGGGCGCGATGGAGTCGATGTACCAGCGCGGCAAGATCCAGCAGGAGTCGATGCTCTACGAAGAGAAGAAGCACTCCGGCGAGCAGCCGATCATCGGGGTGAACACCTTCCTGAAAGATGAAGACGACGCGGGCGCCATCGACAACGAGGAGGTGGAGCTGATGCGCTCTTCGACCGATGAGAAAGAGCACCAGCTACGCAGCCTGCACGGCTTTCAGGCACGCAACGACGCTAAATCTGATGAGGCGCTGGCGAATCTGAAAGACGCTGCCCGTTCGGGTGGCAACACGTTCGACGCACTCATGGAGGCGGTGAAGGTCTGCTCGCTTGGGGATATCACCCACGCCTTCTTCGAGGTGGGCGGGCGCTATCGCCGGAATATGTAAGGCGGAGGCTACTGATGGGCGCTCTCCTCAAAGCTGACATGCAGAACGTAGGGACACGGCGTGCCGTGTCCCTACACGCATGTTGACCCGGTTGCACAGCAATCGCTATGCGCATGAGGGATCATATCCGGGCCCTCGGCTCGTACAGAACGAACGCCCGCTGTGTCCGCGTTCGCTATGATGTACGCCGTGCAGCCGTTCGCCCGCACAGCCGCATCGGGGCGCAGGGTCCGCTGTCTTGCTCCAACGGTCGTTTCCAATGCCTCAGGTCGCCCTTTCATCGCATCTCGTTGAGACGCTTCGCAATCTGCCCGAGCGTCCCCGCCAGCAGGTGCTGGATGCACTGGAGAAGATCCACCACGGCCAGTTCGACGGGGGGTTGCGCGTCAAGAAGCTGCAGTCGCGGCCCAGCGTAGCGGTGTGGGAGGCCCGCGTCAACCAGGCCGCCCGCCTGCTCTTTACATATGGACGCCACGCCGACCGCCACTCGCAAAAGCCCGTGCTTACTGCGCACTGCTGGACAGTCGTGTTCGACCACGACGATGTGCCCCGCGTGCTGCAGCGCAAAGCGTTCGATGTGCCCGATGCCATGCAGTGGATCGTGGCCGACGAAATCGACGCGTGCGAGTGGGCCCAGCTGCCCCCCGACAACCCTGCCGCTGACCTCAACGCCATCGAGCGCGACTTCCCGGAAACCAACCGCTGGGACGCCTACGCCGCGCTCTCGGCTGAGTACCAGGGCACGCTCAGCGCGCCGCCCGAAAACTTGCCGTGGTACCTGGAGAGTCCGGTCGCCTTTGCCGAGTGGGCCGAAGCGGAAGAGGTGCCTGCTGAGCTGATCTTGTCGGATGAGCAGGTGCGTCTGCTCCAAGAGCCGCTTCCTACGTTCCTGAACGGACCGGCGGGGAGCGGAAAGACGACGCTCGCGCTGTACCGGCTGCTCGTCATCCAGGAAAACGACCCGGAGGCCGACATCGCGTTTGTGACGCACAACCCGCGGCTGGTAGCCCACGCCCGTGATCTGTACGCGGCGCTACCGCTCCGTCCCGAAGAGGCGGCCCCAGTCGATTTTAAGACCTACCGCGAACTGGCGGCTGAGACCATGGGCATGGGCGTGTCAGATCTGCAGCACTATCAGGTACCCACCGACCGGCTGCGTGATTTTCTGAGACGTCATCCGCTGAATAGCGCTGAGCAGCAGCTCTTTGCAACCGATATTCGCGCGGTGGTGAAGGGGATGCTACCGCTGCAAAAAACCCCGGCGCGCGACACCGACGTGTGCAACCTGTTGCCACGAACGATCTACTGCAATGAGATGCCGGGCACGTGGTCGGCGGTGCCGCGCCGCAAGCGCAACGCGGTGTACCGTCTGGCGGAGCAGTACCAGGATGCGCTGCGCAGCGACAACCGCCTGGACGACCAAGACATTGCCACTCAGGCGCTCCGGCGGCTGCTGAGTGGGGCCAAGCCGCGCCGTTATGACGCGCTGGTGCTCGACGAGGTGCAAGACCTCACCGAAAAGCAGCTGCGTGTGGCGCTGGCTACGCTGCGGGAAGGGGCACGCACTCAGATGCTCCTGGCGGGAGACCCGACGCAGGGGCTGGGCGGCTCCGGGTTTGGCTGGCGGATGCCACGGGCCATCTTTCACGAGCGCGGGTGGGATCCGCCGAAGCCGTACACACTCACCCGCTCATACCGCGCCAGCGCCCCTACGCTGCGCCTGCCCGAGGCGCTGGCCGAACTCCTGAAGGCGGAGGAGGCCGACGTTGTCGCCCTCAACCCCGACGAGGCGCGCGCCACGGGCCCGCCGCCGGTGCGTACCGCGCCCAGCGATGCGGTTGAAACGACGCTGGCCGAGGCGCATCCGGATGTGCTTATCCTGACCAACAGCGAGGAACAAGCTGCGCGCTTGCGCGAGGCGTGGGGCCATCCGCTGGTGTGGACGGTTGCGGATGCGAAGGGCCTCGAAGCCGACCATGTGGTGCTCTATCAGTTGCCCGACCGTCTCATTGACCGTCCGGGAGCGGCACCGGCGGAGCGCGAGGCTGTGCGCCAGACCAACCGGCAGACGCTGCGCATGCACTACGTAGCCGCCACCCGAGCGCGCAAGAGCGTGTCGGTGGTCACAGAGCCGCATCCTGCCGGGTCCATCTGGACGCAGGAGGCGGTGGCGCGCACCGTGAACACCATGAAGCAGTTCCGAGCCCCCTGGGCGGGCGATCCGTCGCAAGAAGAGTGGCGTACCCGCGCTGATTACTACCGCGACCGCGAGCACTGGGCGCCAGCGGCGGAGTGCTACCGTAAGGCCGGCAACGAGGCGTGGGCCGTGCTCTGTGAATGGCTGGATGCGGTGCTCACCGCGCGCGCCAATGGCGATGCGGTTACGCCGCCCACCGACGCCCCCGCGCCCTGGCACAACGACGATGCGCTAACCGATACGCAGGCTGCGCTCTTGCTGGATTATGGCATTGGGCAGCGCGACACGCCTCTGCGCATCCGCCTGCTTCGACAAGCCGGGCGCACCGACGAGGCCGAGGCATTGGCCGCCGAGCATGCGGCGCAGACGGGGCGATGGCGCGAGGCCGCGGCGTACTATCGCTCGCACGACCGGCTGGCCGAGGCTGCCCGGCTCTACTATCAGGGCGAGGCGTGGGGGGATGCGGCAGCCTGCTACCGGGCATGCCAGCGGTGGGCTCGCGCGGCGCAGTGCTATCGCCGCACCAACGCCTGGCTCGATGCGGCGGAGTGCCATCGGCAGAATAAGGACTGGGAAGAGGCCGCCGCGTGCTATGCCAACGCCGATGCCTGGACCGAAGCCGCCACCTGCCATCGTACCATTGGCGCGTGGGCCGACGCGGCACGGTGCTACCGCGAGGCAGGAGACAACCGTGCGGCGGCGCAGTGCTATCGTCGTATTGATGCGTGGAACCGCGCTGCAACCTGCTACGAGGCGGCAGGGGATGCGATCTGGGCGTTTGCCTGCACCACGTTGGCCACGCACGACACCGCCGATGCTGTGCTAAGCACGCTCCGCCACCGGTATGATCCGCTTCCCGCGCCCGTCGCTACGTTTCTGGTGAAGCGGGCACTCCACGAAGAGGCCGACACGGCACTGCTTGCTGCCTGGCTCTTGCGCTGCGCCGAGCGCGATCCAGAGGCGGTGCTGCGTCCTCCCGTTCTCCAAACCAACAGCACTGATTATGCCCTCACGTACAACGGAGGTGGCTGGTACGAGGTGGCAACATGGAGCGCGGATGCCGGAGTCCAGCACGAAAAGGTGCAAGGCACCGCGCGCCTCCCCGATACCCTGCAGCCGCACGCCGAATCCGCCCGTACGCAGCACGAAAGTGAACAGGCGGCCAGAAACAGCCTCTCGTTTTAGGCGCGCTGGCAGAAGAACAGCCTGCTACCACTGGTCGCGGTGATGCGCAGGGCGCAGGCGGTGGAACGTGGGCGTAAAGGCGAGACGCACGCCCGTTACGCCGTCGGGACCCAGGCCCACAGCCACATCGATCCACGTTGTATCCCGAAACCGCGGGGCGATGCGCAGGCCCACATGCGCGCTTAGCCGTGGCGGCACGACAGCAGTACGGGGGGGCGTGCGCTCGGTGGTCGCATCCCACGTAAATTGTTCAAACACATCGGTGTAGACGGCACCTGCATGTCCGCCAACGTACGGCTCCACATCCAGCAGATTGCCTGCGGTACGGGTGATGCGATAGCGCACGCCCACCAGCAGACGGTCGCGGTCGGCAAAGCGTCCGCGGGCCACGCCGGGCATGCGAAAGGCCTGCAGCCGCGACAGATACATCGGCGGAATGGGACGATTACTGGCGCTGCGGGCCACGCGTGCGTTGGCCGTAAAGTCGAGCGTGTGCGTGGGTGCGATTGGCACATGCCCGGCCAGGTCGACCTCATGGGTCCAGAACGATGCGCCGCCCTCAATATCGAGGTAGCGCCCCGTCTGCCCGTGAATCAGCAGCCCCTGGCGCGGCCCGTGCTCCTGGTTGCGCGTGTCGTATGAGAGTCCCAACTGCGGACGCACACCGGTCAGGCTGCGGGCGGATACGGAGCCGGTGCGCGTTCGCCCAAACGATTGCAGATAGGCTTGCGACCGCGCACCCAACTGCCGAAAGGCATTGTCATCATCGTTGCGCTGATCGTAGAGGCGGTCGTGTACGACGTGGAGCTGCACATGAAGCCGCAGCCGGTCGGATCCGAAGGGCAGATAGCGTCCGCGCACGCCGCCGCGCAGCTGCGTGCGGTGCAGTTCCAGGCGCGTGTCGTCCTCCGGAAACGGGCCTATGCCGTAAAACCAGTCGCGGGTGGTGTGAAAGGCGCGGCTCTCCAGCACCGTGAAGCCCAACGGGTCATGGCTCCACTGCGGCGCCCATGCCACCGTGCCCACCTGTTGATAGCGCCCTACCAGCGCGGTAACAAGCCCCTGACTGTTGGCGCGGCCCAGGTTGTGAACGGAGAGCCCGGCGCCGAGTCCGATGCCGGTGCGCGGGCCCCAAAAATTAGCCGGGTACGGGCGCGGATTGACCCAGACCGAGGCCTCCGGCGCCTCCGCATCCGGCTCAGTAGATTGCGCATACACCGGCGGGTGAACGCCGCTGCTGCATATCCACCCGACAAGAATCACGGCAACCACGTAAGTACGCACAGGCACATCAGCACATATTCAGAGAACTTCAACCGCGTGCGGGGCAGCGTCCCTGCACAAATGCACGCGCAATCCTATATTAGCAAATTGAACGCACCGCATTGTGTTACTTTCATCAAAAGCCCCGTTCCATGCGTGTTCTTGTCATCGGAAGCGGCGGACGCGAACATGCGCTCTGTCGTGCACTGGCTGATAGCCCCTCGTGCGACGGCGTCGTGGCCGCGCCCGGCAATCTGGGTACCGCTCAGGTCGGCACCAACCTCGCGCTCGACCCTGCCGACGCTGATGCGGTTCAGGCCGCCGTTACCGAGCACGACATTGACTACACCATCATCGGCCCCGAAGCGCCGCTCGTAAACGGGCTGGCCGATCACCTGCGCGCCGCTGGGCATCCGGTCATGGGCCCGAGCGCGGCTGCCGCCCGCCTGGAAGGTAGCAAAGCCTTCGCCAAAGCATTCATGGCGGAGCACGACATCCCCACCGCTGCGTTCCGCACATTCGCCGCCAACGAGGCCGACGAGGCCCACGCCTACATCACCGACCAGCCCGTGCCGGTGGTCGTGAAGGCCAGTGGACTGGCGGGCGGAAAAGGCGCGCTTGTGTGCACCACCCGCGAGGAGGCCCACGACGCCCTCGACCGCATCGTGGATGACCGCGACTTTGGCGCAGCAGGCGACCAAGTCGTCATCGAAGCGTTTATGGAGGGCGATGAAGCCAGCGTATTTGTGCTCACCGACGGCGAGAAGTACGTGGTCTGCCCGCCCTCGCAAGACCACAAAGCCATTGGCGAAGGCGGCACCGGGCCCAACACCGGCGGCATGGGCGCCTATGCCCCTACGCCACTCGTTGACGGAAGCACCCTCACTGCCGTCTGCCGCACGATCGTTGAGCCCACGCTCAAAGGCATGAACGAAGACGGTACGCCGTACCAGGGCGTGCTGTACGTCGGACTCATGCTCACCAGCGACGGCCCCAAAGTCGTCGAATACAACTGCCGATGGGGCGACCCCGAAGCGCAGGTGGTGCTGCCGCTGCTCGACAACGATCTCGCCACGCTCTTTCAATCGGTCGCCGAACAGACGCTCTCGGGCGTGCACGTCCGCGCCAGCGCACAATCCTGCGTCGGCGTCGTGCTGGCCTCACAGGGCTACCCGCACAGCTACGACACCGGCAAGCCCATCGACGGCATCGATCAGGCCGAGCGGATGCCGGGCGTCCACGTCATTCACGCAGGCACGCGCCGCACCGACGACGGCACGCTCGTCACCGATGGCGGACGCGTCCTCTGCGTCGTAGCCACCGCCCCCGACCTCGAAACCGCCGTCGAACGCGCCTACGACGGCGCCGATGCCATCCAGTTCGATGGCAAGACCCTACGTCGCGATATCGCCCGCAGTGGCCTCATGGCCGCCTGATCCGAAAAGAAAGCCTATGGGGCGAACGGTACGAAAGCATTCGGCACAAGTTACTCCGTTCGCCTGTGCGGGAATATGCCCTCCCAATCTCACATACCCATGTCCCGCGCTTCCGCACTGTTTTTTAGAGGGATACGTAGCCGGGTCGCCGAGTTGGGGGGAGCCGCCATCTTCATAGGCGCACTGCTCGCTGCAGCGTTGATGTGGCCCGCCGCCCACGCCTCCAGCACGCGCTCGGAGCCCCTGCCGCGCGGAGCCGACACCCTGCACATCCGCCTCAGCGCCATAGACACGCTCGCCACCTTCGAAGCGCCCACTTCCGTGCGCCGCGATGCCCGCGGACGCCTCTACGTGCTCGAATCGCCGCGTCACCGCTTGCACGTGCTGAGCGCCAACCGTGCAGAGCAGTACACCATTGGCGGGGCCGGCGCCAATGCCGGACAGCTGCGCCGTCCCGCCGGATTCGACCCGACCAACGGGCAGGCCCTTCTCTTTGCCGACACCGGTAACGGACGCATCCAGCGCCTGGACGCGTCGGGGCGAGCGCTGGAGGTGTTGCCCATTCCGTACCGCGAGGAAACGCTCGCTCCGGTGTATCCCCCCGGCGGCCCCAACAGCGCCCCCACGGGCAGCGGACGGCCCCGCGCGGTGCAGTCCACCGCTGGCAGCGGACTCATTGTCCTCGAATCCGATGCGCCCGCCGTATGGTACCTCGACCGCGATCGCGCGGTTGTGCGTCGCCTCGACGCCTTCGACACCCACTTCCGCGACTGGCGTCCACAGACGCTGGTGCGCAGTGGGCTGGGCGCATTGTGGGTGCTGGAGGCCCAGCAGCCCCGCGTGCTCATCACCGATGCGCTGGGAAGCATCATTGCGCACCGTAGCCTGCAGGCCCACGCTGAGGGCGGCTTCGTGGATGGCTTTGCCTCGGGAGCCGCTGTTGGACTGGTGCAGCCGCACGCCATTGCGCTGGTAGACGCCGAGACGCAGCAACTGCGCCGCCACTGGCGCTGGCCCACAGCTGCGGCCCCGCTGCAATCAGCGACCGCTTCGCGCGATTCGCTCTACCTGCTGGCCGGTTCGCACCTGCTGGCTATGCCCCGGTGACCTGTATCCTACGCACCCGCCACCGGAAGCGCCGTATGCACCGCTGCATCTGCAGGAAGCGCATCGCGTCCATTCAGGTCGGCAAGCGCAATCAGGAACGAAAACCCGGCAAGTGCAGCCTCCGTCTGCTCCACCAGGCGCGCGGTGGCGGCGGCCGTACCGCCCGTGGCGATCACGTCATCATGAATCAGGATGTGGTCATCGGCATTCAGCGCGTCGGCGTGTACCTCCACGGTGTCGGTGCCATACTCCAGTTCGTACGAGGTCGTAATCGTGTCGTGGGGTAGCTTTCCTTCCTTGCGCACGGGCACAAATCCAGCCCCGAGCCGCTGGGCAATAAGCGGGGCCAGAATAAACCCGCGCGACTCAACGCCCAGCACCTGCGTAATACCAGCATCAGCAAAAGGCGCTGCCAGCACATCCGCAGCACGCGCAAGCAGATTAGGATTGGCCAGTAGCGGGGTGATGTCTTGAAACTGGATCCCCGGCTCCGGAAAGTCGGGAATGGTGCGCAGGGCACGGCGCAGGGCATCGGCAGAACGATCTACGGAAGACATAAGAACCGCGTTATCAAAGCGAATGGAAGCGAATGCGACAGGTCCTGTGCGAACCATCGGCGAACCGTGCGAGCACAGGCAACTGCACACGCATCCGCCAATATACAAGGCGGGCGGGCGTTCCCGGCCCCATACGAGATGCACGTCAAAATGCGTTCTGTGCATCCCTGTTTTGTGCTCGTTTCCTGATGCTGATACGATAATGGCTCGCTCGATCCTCCTGTTTGTAGTAACATTGCTCGTTGTTGGAGCGCCTGCCGTGCATGCGCAGTCAGAGGCCGACTGGCTGACCCGCGTGCAAGATCGCTACGATACGTTAGATGGGCTGCGTGCCGAGTACGAGCAAACGGTGACTTCGCCGCTTGATGACGGCACCACCGAGCGCACCGGTATGCTCTATGCCACGCCCGAGTCGTTCCGCGTAGAAGGCGACGGCCAGACCATCGTGTCGAATCCGACTACGACGTATGTGTACAACCGGATGCGCGGGCAGGTCATCGTATCGGATGCCGAGGCCGACGACGGCGACTGGGCGCGCCCTACCACGCTGTTTGCGCAGTTTAGCGATGCGTTCACCCTACAATCCAGCGAATCGGCCAGCAACGGCACGAGGCGCCTCACCTTGCAGGCGACCGATGACCAGGCCGACTACGAAACGCTTGTGCTGTGGGTGCGCGAGCGCGACACCGTCATTACGCAGCTGGAACTGACCGACTTCAGCGGTACGCACATCCGCATCCGCCTGAACGCAATTGCACTGAACCCTGACTTTGCGGACGACCTGTTCACGTTCGAGCCGCCTGCCGAAGCCGAGGTGGTCGACCTGCGCGACGATGCGTAGCCTACTCCATTTGCCTGCTCCTTGCATTGCCCAGTGACCTCCATGAACGCGCAACGCATCCGCACATGGCTCTTTAACGGCGGCAGTCTGGTGCTTGCTGCCGCACTGCTGTACTTGGCGTTTCGCGGGATTCCGATGCAGGAGCTTGCTACCGCCTTTCAAGAGGCCAACTACTGGTGGCTCATCCCGCTTGTGGGGCTGGTCATTTTGAGCAACGTGATGCGGGTGATTCGGTGGCAACTGCTATTGCAGACCTTGCCCGACCGCGCCTATCGCGAGGGCGCTACGCCGGGGCCTGTTGGATTCATGACCGCGTTTGCCTCCACTATGATTGGCTACATGGCCAACTACATTGCCCCCCGTGCTGGCGAGTTTGCACGTACCGGGCACCTCGCACTCAAACAGCAGCTTCGTTTCAGCAGCGTGCTGGGCACGGTGGTCGTAGAGCGCATCCTGGATACGGCGGTGCTGCTGCTGGCCCTGGGCACCGGGCTCTGGTACGTGCGCGGTCGGCTGGGCACGCTGGCCGAAGAGGCCGCGTTCCGGGTGCCGCCCTGGACAGAAGACGTAGCCTTCTGGAGCGCAGTTGCTGTTGGCATTGCTGCGGGTGGAGCCATGCTGGGTGCATGGTTTGTGCCGCATGTAGCACGGCGGCTACGGGCCTGGTACCGGCTGGTGGTGCGTCCGGTATTGCGCCACTTCTGGGATGGGCTCGACACCGTGCGTACCACGCGGCATCCGTGGGCGGTGATTGCCACCACCGTGGGCATGTGGGGCGGCTACCTGCTCATGGCGTACATCCCGTTCCGGATGCTTCATATTGCCGCGCCCTACGGCATCGGGCTGGCAGACGCGTGGGCGCTCATGGCCATCGGGGCGCTGGGGCTGCTCGTGCCTGCTCCCGGCGGACTCGGATCGTTTCACTACATCACGATTGTTGCGCTGGCTACGCTGTACCAGATGCCCGAGGCCCCAGCGGCGTCGTACGCCGTGCTCACCCATGCGTCGCAACTCATATTCTACACCGGGGCCGGAGCGCTCTGCCTGGCGTTTTACGGCACCGGACTCCGCGAACTGCGCGAGGCGTCTGCTCAGGCAGCAGAGGTTGCTGAGTAGCAAGAACCAATACGTGTGGCGCCACACATAACGTCTGTTTAGTGAAGAAACAACTAACAAATAATATGTAAGCGCTTCCTATTCATAGAAAGCGGACGCAGCGGTTGCGTGTTATCGATCTGTTACACAGATTTCGAGGTGTATTTGCGTATTCACGCATTGCTTTCTATGACTTAGACCCTCGCGCTATGAACTCGTATTGGTATCTGATCGGCCTGCTGGCGCTGCTCTGCAGCGTAGTAGTGACCGAAGCTCAGGCCCAGAGCGGAACGGGCACCCTCGTCGGAGACGTCGTTTCCAGCAGCGGAGATGTGCTGCCGGGCGTCAACGTACTCATCCCTGCTGAAAATCAGGGCGCAGCCACCAATGCCGAGGGCCGATACCGAATTGAGGGACTCTCGCCAGGGTCCTACGAGGTACAAGCGCAGTTTGTCGGGTTTCGGACGGAAACCGCCACCGTCACCATTACAGCCGGGCAAGAGACCATCCAGGACTTCACAATGCGCGAAGACCTCGTGCAGATGGAAGAAGTCGTGGTCACCGGACTCGGACAGAGCGTGGAGCGGCGCAAGCTCTCGGCCGATGTGGGCGTGATCTCGGCGAATGACATCGAAGAAGCGCCGGTGTCCTCCATCGACCAGTTGCTGCAAGGGCGCGTGCCGGGCTCCTCGATTCGTTCGCAGTCGGCCCAGCCGGGGCAGGGCGCACTCATTAACTTCCGGGGCATCACCAGCGTATTCGCCAGCCAAACGCCCGTCATCTACATCGACGGCGTGCGCGTGGACAACAACTCGGGCACGAGCCTGAGCTTCGGCGGCGAGTCGACCTCGGCGCTCTCCGACCTGCTTACGAACGACATCGAGCGGGTAGAGATCACGAAAGGCGGTGCGGCGAGCACGCTCTACGGATCCGACGCAGCCAACGGTGTGATTCAGATCTTTACGCGGCGTGGTCAGGAAGGCGCACCCCGCGTCACGTTCCGGACGGAGCAAGGGGTGGACTTCCCGGTCACGAAGTTCTTCCGCGATACGGGATTTTCCTTTGCCAGTGCGGTCGAAGATCCCGACGACCCCGACTTCGGTCGCGATAGCTTCATTGCCGACGAGATCTTGGAAACCGGCTACACCCAGAACTACTACGTGGGCGTATCAGGCGGAAGCGAGTCCGTTACCTACAATGTAAGCGGACGCGTGCAGAACGGCACGGGCGTGCAGCCCAATAACGAGAACACGCTCTACGCGCTGCGTGGCAATGTGCAGACTGAGGTGGCCAGTGACTTAAATGTCAACTTTTCAGGAGCATATACGCGCTCCAACTTCTCGCGTGTAAATAACGGCACGGCTATCGCCGATCCGCTTACGGCCTTCGAAGTGGGAGATGCAAAGTTCTTCTCGGGCCAGGGCACGCTCGACGAAGCGCTGGAGCTGTTCCTGCTGCCCACAATTAAAGAAGGCGTAGACCGCTTTACGCTTTCGGCGTCGGGCACGTATGCGCCCTCAGACCTCTTTAGCTCGAAGCTCACCGCGGGTATCGACAGCCGCGTGAATGAGCAGCGTCGCCGCAACCCATCGGCTGCGGACCCGCTTACCGGGAACCAAGATGGGCTACTCACGCGCTTTGACCGAAACTACAAGTCGATTACGCTTGAATACGTGGGTACGGTAAGCTACCCGCGTGAGGGACGCATCACCTCCGACTTCACGTTTGGTGCACAGGGCTTTCGCGAGGAAATAAGTACCGTTTTCGGGGAAGGCGAAACGCTCATCCCAGGATCGGAAAGCTTCGGAGAAGCCGGAAGCGTTATCGCATCAGAAACACAGAGTGAAATCTTTAACGGAGGGGTGTTCGCTCGCGAACAGATTGGCATTGACGACCGCGTATTTATTAACGCGGGCTTGCGCCTTGACGGCAACAGTGCGTTCGGGGCCGACATTGGATTGCAAGCCTACCCCAGTCTCGGTGTGGCGAAACCGCGGTCCGACGAATCCTTCTGGACCCGCACCTTTGGGGGCGTCGTCAACGAAATGAAGCTGCGCGCTGCATACGGTGAAACCGGCAAGTTTCCGGAGCCGTTCGCACGCGACTTCTCGTTCCAGTCCACCTCCTTTCGAGGAAACGCTGCGCCACGGTTCTCCAACCCTGGCAATGTGAATCTGAGTCCCGAACGCACCGCGACGCTTGAAGGTGGATTCGAAGGGGCCTTCTTCGATGATCGCTTCGCCCTGAACCTGACAGTGTATACCGCTCGCACCACCGACGCGATCTTCGACGTACCGGAGCAGCCCGCTACAGGACTTAGTACGCAGCTCCGGAATATCGGCGAGATCCAGAACCGCGGTATTGAGGTGGATGCTGACGTAACCGTGCTGGCACGCAACAACGTGCGGTGGGCACTTGGCGCCGCATATGGCTACGTCAAGAACGAGATCACCGACATGGGGGGCGAGCCCGACTTTAACTTGAGCACCACAGTAAGCGCACAACAGCGCATCAGTGAGGGCGAGCCCATTGGCGCCTGGCGCGCCGCGACGCCCTTCGACAGCAACGGCGACGGCCTGCCCGATGCCGCGGAGCTGCGCTTCACCGGCTCCACGCCATATCCGAACCACACCGGCTCGTTCACCTCCCGCCTCACCATCAACGAGAACATCAGCGTCTTTGCACTGGCCGACTGGGCCACGGGGGCCGAAGTTTTTGACTGGGGCAGCCACTGGGCACAGTTCAACGGCCTTGTGCGGGCCGAGCGAATCACGCAGTACGACGAGGACGGCAACGAGCTCGGACTCTTTAGCACCGAAGACGACGGCGTCTCGCTGCTGCAAGATGGCGATTACCTGAAGATCCGAGAGGTCTCGGTGAGCTATCGCCTGCCTGACGCGTTCCTCGAACCGCTCCGGTTGTCGTCGGCCTCGGTGTCGCTGGCCGGGCGTAACCTGTTTACGTTCTCGCGCCAGGACCTGGTGGATCCAGAACTCGCCGGGATCACAAGTGGCGGCGGCCTGCAGTTGGGCGGCTCGCAGAGCATCACGCTCTCGCCGCCCCGCCAGGTGCGCCTGAGCCTCGAAGTGACGCTCTGACTGCACGCGGTTCTGTCTGATATGCGCCGGGCCGCTCAGGTCCGGCGCGTTGGTGCTCTCTTGCTTACGCAATTCCCTCTTACTGCTTATGTTGACCTCGAATCACTCCCTCGCCTCCCTCGCTCTGGCTGTCCTCCTTGTGGGATTGGGCCTGGCCGTTACGGGATGCGACTTCCTCGATCCGACTGAAGTTGAAAATCCCCAAACCACCGAAGACGATCTCGAAGACGCTCCCGATTTGGTGCGCGTCTTCTTGCCCGGACTTGAAGCCCAGTTCGCCCGCGCACTCGGTAGCACCGTCGTGACCACCGAAATTGCGTCCGACAACTACTCCATCAACGGCACCGGGCTTGGCGGTACCGCGATGGACTTCCCCGAGCGTATCACGCCAACCACCGCGGTTATCAACAGCCGCGACGCCGACACCGGGAGCTACTGGAACTTACAGGAACTCCGCGCTCTGGCCGATTATGTGCTCACGGAGATTCTACCCGAAGATGAAGGTGCTTTAGATGCCGACGTGGCTCTGGTGCACTACTATCGCGGCATGGCCTTCCTGATGCAGGCAGAAAACTTTTCGGCAGTGCCCATCGAAGAAGATGACACGCCGCGCCCGGCCGCCGAGCTTTACACGCTGGCTGAAGCTGCTTTTCAGGAATCGCGTAGCCTGAGCAGCGGCGGGTCTAACATGCTGCGTACAAGTGCTGCTCTGGCTCGACTGCATCGCGGATTAGGTAACCCACAAGAGGCTCCCGACTATGCACAAGAAGCTATCGAAATCGACGACGATTTCGTAATTGGGCAGGGATTTGACGAGCAGAACTTGGTCAATGCCCCGCACATCTACTTGGTTACACGTGCACTGCAAGAGATGCAGCCGCTCCCGCGCCTCGACTTCTTGGATCCGAAGTATACCGCAAGAGACGATGGCATTGTGGTTGCGAAAGCTGAAGAGATGTACTTCATCCAGGCCGAAGCCGCGCTTGCACAGGGCAATCCCGATGCGGCACGCGACTTTCTCTCCGATGCACGCGCCCTTGCCCAAAGCCGCTTGGCCACTGAATTCAGCGACAGCGACGCTCGCCTCGACAATAACCTGAATCCCCGCCCACAGTCCTCCAGCATCAAGATTGCCTTTGAGCCGGGCGCACCGTTCCAACAAGGTCTTGTGCTTGACCGGCCCGGTGTTATCACAACCCCGGCCACATCAGGTACCTCCGTCACACAGGGCGACATTGCTACGGCCAGTGGCACTGAGCTCGTACGCTTGCTCTACCAGATGCGCCAAGAGGTGCTCTTCTTGGAAGGCCGCCGCCTGCATGACCTGGGGCTGCGCCTGCCTATGATGCTGCCTGAACTGGAGCAGAATCCGAACATTGCCGCGGGCGACCTGGGCACCGAGACGATCATCCCAACTTACATCCCGCCTGCAAACGAGATGGATCTCTATGATCCTGTCGAAATCTACGAGGAGCAGGAAGACGAAGACGGTAACGACATCCTTGTGCTCATCGAAGACGAAATCACGATGCTGCATGATATGAACCGCATCCTGGCTGAGGAGCGGGGCCTCGTCATGCAGAACCCGCGTCTGCCGTAACAGGTATCGGTGCCACTGCGTAGCTCTACCTCCAGCGCCCGTTTCCTCACCGAAGCGGGCGCTTTTTTGTGACGCTGTCATCCCGAGCGCATGCCGACAGGAGTCGGCATCCAGTCGAGGAATCTCCCTGTTCTGTAGAAGATACGCCGGCCCGCGGTCCTCCGCATCCCTCTACCCCCGCTGTGCGTAGCCAAATGCACAAGCTGCATCGTTCCGTGATAGCTACTGCCCACTCCCATGCTCCACCGTACCGCCGATGAACTGCACCCCGTGATCCACTTTCCGGGTGATACGCCCCCGCCCGTCGTGGACCTCACCGAAACGTATGACCGCGAGCGGCTTCGGGCGATGACGTGGGCGATCGGACGCTACAACGAGGTGCGCACGCAGGCCATGTACAGTGCGCCGCAATACGATGCCGCGCGCCGCGTGCATATGGGCATCGACATCTGGGCACCTGCCGGGACGTTCATGCATGCCTGTGCCGATGGCATCATTGCAGCGTGTGCGTATCACGACGAGCCCGGCAACTACGGCGGCACGGTCATCACACGGCATGACACCCTTGCTGATGCGCCGCTCTGGATCTTGTACGGACATCTATCGCGCCAGAGTGCCGTGCAGCACACGCCCGGCGATGCCATTGAAACAGGCGCAGTCATTGGTACGCTGGGTGAGATGCACGAAAATGGCGGATGGGTGCCGCATCTGCATATCCAACTGGCATGGCATGCCCCCAAGCAGGCCGACTACCCCGGTGTGGTGCGCCTTGATGAGCGCGCCGCGGCTGTGCAGCGCTACCCCGATCCACGCTGGGTGCTGGGCCCGGTGTACTGACGGAAAAAACTTCGCATCCTCCCGAAATTACCCGGCTTCGGGAAAACCTTCCTGAAATCTGCACGTTTACAGGACTGCTCTTTTTAACGTGCTCTCCGCGCCTCTTTCCAGCAGCACAATGCACCCATGATTCGATTGGATGACGATGGAACCACTGTGACCCTTGATCTGCACGGGCTCACCGTTGATGAGGCCCTGGCCGTCACGCGGCGCACCCTCGATCTGGCCGAAGCGCGCGGCCGGGTTACGCTGAAAGTGATTCATGGACATTCGACCTCAGGTGCACCGGGGCAGCGGACCATCAAAACCGCGCTGTATGATGCGCTCGAACAGGGATTTTTGCAGCGTTACCAGTCGAATCATCACCGGCAACAAGGGGCGCTCATTCTGTCGATGGGGGTGGGGCAGACGGGTACCACCGATCGGATTCGTTCTACCGAGGTCTGGCCGCCCTGAGGCGGACCGCTTTTTGCAGTAGTATACCATGCCGTACAACCGCCCGCCGATCGGTTCTCTCGCACGAAGCGTCTGTTTGCACCGAGCAGCATTGCAGTCGTGCGCTCCGTTTTGTTACGTTGTAAGTGGCGCACGGTCTTTCCATGTAGTTTAGCCAGTCGTCCTATGTTTGCCCGATTTCGCACGTCATACCGGTCTGCTTCGTCCATCTCACATCGCCAGCGCTGGGGGGGCGTGCTTGTCGTGCTGCTTCTGGTTGGGCTGGTGGGCATGGGGCAGTGGACGGCCCTCGCGCATCAGGTGCTGAGCCGCGTGCCGCTGTTGCGCAGCGTAACCGCCGCGCCCGACACGACCACGCAGGTCATGAGTCCGGCAGCCTTTACCGTGGGCAGCCATCCCAACCACCCCGATGCGCGCTACCCGTCGTACCTGTTGCCCAGCGTGTTTGCGGGCGAGCAAGAGAGCACCCTAAGTGAGTTCCATCGCATCCTGGATCTGTACACGAAGCGTCAGGGTGTTGACGACAACTTTACCATCCGCGTGTTCGACAGCGAGACGTATGAGGTGCTTGGCGTGTACAGCGTGGATCATCTGCGTGAGCAGTGGCGGGCGGGGGCGGAGATGGATTGGGCCCAGGTCGATGGCGAACGCCGCCGCCTGACGCGCCGCATGGTTGACTACCATGAGGACCAGGGCCACCCGCGCGAAGACATTGCCGTACGGTGGGGGCGCGCCAATCAGTTGCAAGAAGCATACGAGCGCGACCGTCCATTTGCCGAGTACGAGATCCGCCTTGCGCAGTATCTCGACATGAGCCTGCTGCCGACTATGCTGGGCGTGGTAGAAACCTTCAACCAGGACGACCTGGTGTCTACTGCTGGCGCGCGCAGCCGCTATCAGATGATGCCGTATATCTTAGAGCGCTTTGGGGTAAACTCGTATGCCTTGCGAACTGAGAGTGGGTCTACAGTGCGAGTCCGTGAGGAACAGCATCCGCTCATGGCGATGGAGCCGGCTTTCACAGTCATGCGGGGCTACATTAACGCGGTCGGCCACGAGCTGCCAGGGCTTTCGGCGTACCATACGGGGCCGCGCAACATCTTCCATGTCTACCGCACGTTTCTTACAAACGAAAGCCGCAGCCTTACGCGCTCAACCAGCGTAGTGGATGCGTTTGTTTGGGGCCTCACCGATGGATTCGACGCGGTCAGCGAAGAATCGACCTTCAAGACGCGATCGCGCGGCTACATTCCCGCCGTCATGGGTGCCATGCGTGCGTACAACCCGAACATCATCGACCCGTCACAGACCCAGCAAGCCGCTCGTGTTAAACTGGCAGCCGGCACGCGTACCACGCTCAACGACCTGTTGGGGGCGCTGGCCGACGAACGCTTAAGTTGGGGCCCTAACACATACTCCATGTCGATGTACGAGCGGTTTCGGCATCTGAATCCGCACATCGATCTGCCCCGTGCCGACGGCGATGGCATCCCGCAGGGCGGCAACATCGTGCTGACCTCTGCTTCCGGAGGCGATCCGGTGCGCTTCTTCATCCCGTTGGGCGGGCCCGAACTGCTTGAAACCAGCCGTCGCGTTCAGTTGGATGCAGAAGCTACGTTCATCTTCGATGAGAACACCTACACGCGCCCCCGCAACGGCACCCGCACCGCAGCCGATGAGGCCTACGCTCAACTCGTTGATCGTATTGGACAGTTTGGGTTTACCGATCAAAACCGCGAGCAATTGATTACCCTCCGTGACCGGTTTCGGACGCTGGCAGAAGAGAATCCGTCGCACTACCGAACGATGCAGCTGCGCATCATTGAGACGCACTGGCGCGTGTGGGGGGCGTCGTATTGGCACGACATGGAGCGGACGGCCACAGCGGCTACGGAACTCACTCGAATTACCCCACAAGCGCTGCATCCATTCGATATTGAGGACCAGCCGCCCACTACGCTTCCCGCAGGCCCCACTCCTTGAAAGCGGAGCCGCCTCAGGACACGAGCCGATGTTGTCGCATATTGCATAAAACGTGCGCTGTATACGGCTGTAGAGACTACACGCCGTTTCCCTACTAACCTGTATGCACGCCTTATGCCTACCACGCCGTATGCGCGGCCTTATGAAACCGGCTGGTCATCGGCCCAGCGCCCTGCAGCCGAGGCATTTTGGAACTGGCACGACGCGCTGGCTGCAGCGCCCGAGTTTCCCGACGCGCGTATTCAGGCAGCGTACGAGCAGGCACAAGCCGGGGAGCCGCTTCGGATGGTCCCGCGCGAGGTGAGCACCGCCGCGTATGAAGCCTGCGCCCGTCACAACCTGAACCGCGACTACTTAGCGGGGCAGGTGCGCGCCCTTCCCCAGCACCAGCCGCCGGTCCGATTCGACACCGGGGCCGATCTGGAGCGTTTCGTAGACCGCTGGATTGTACCGCATGGGCGCCTCCTGGCTGGCCTGGTGCCGGGCCTCGACACGCTCAAGCGCGCCACCGATCACTTGAGCCGCGGCTTCTTCTACACGGCGACCGTTGTCCAGCTACCCGCGCATCTGGAGGCGAACCGCCTCTACCTGCCGCACGACGACCTGCGCCACGAAGATCTGTCCATGTGGACGCTCCGCCAGGGCACGGCTACCGAACCGGTGCGCAAGGTGCTATGGAAGCAGATGATCCGCGCTCGCGACGCGCTGGCCCGTGGTCACACGGCGCTGAAACGCCTCACATGGCAGGCCAAGTGGCGCCTCAAGTTCTGGTGGCTCGGCGCGCTGGAGCTACTCAACGAAGTCGAGCGCCGTAACTTCGATGTATGGAGCGCGCCCATCACCCTCAACCGCTGGCGCACCGCCCAGGTGTATCTGCAAACGTACATCGGGCGCGCAACGGCTCGGATGGCGTAGCATACAAGGCATAAGCATACAAGGCATAAGCACAACCTGTGTAACAGTTATCCGTGGTACAACACAGACAGCCGGATACGACGCGCTGCCACGCATCCCTTCGTACACGTTTTCCACAATCCTACAACCGTATGTCCGCTACCGATACGTCCACTCGCGAATCTGTTGACCTGGACCGCGTGCACACCGACGGCATGACCTATGCCGACTACAAGGCGCATTGGGAGGCCGAGCGCACTGCCGACCTGCCCGCCGACGCCGACGCCTCGGACCGCCGTATGATGCACTACCTGAACTATAACCACGAGCGTCAGGCCAGTGTGCATGCTGCATACACGGTCTCTGAAGACCTGCACGGTGCGCTCGATGCGGCCCATACGCCGCAGACGTGGATGGTGCTCACCGAGCCTTGGTGTGGCGATTCAGCCTTCATCCTGCCGGTCATTGCCGAGGCTGCGCAGGCACACCCCGACATCGACCTGCGTATTCTGCTGCGCGACGACAACCTGGATCTGATGGACCGCTTCCTGACGGGCGGATCGCGGAGCATCCCCAAACTGGCTGCGCTGGATGAACACGGAGCGGTGCTGTTTACCTGGGGCCCGCGTCCCGATGCGGCGCAAGATCGTTACGACGCATTAAATGCCGATGGAAAGGACAAGATGGCAATTGTGAAAGCCCTCCTCGATTGGTATGATGAAGGCGGTTGGCAGCACGTCGAACGCGAACTCATCGACACGCTGCACGCCGCTCCGCCTGCTACCTCGTAACTTCCGCACGCTCTCATGGCCGACCCGACCTGGACGCCCGCGCACGACATTGCTCTGCTCTACATGGCTGCTGCCTACGGCACCGACCACGAGCTCTCGCCCGAAGAGGGGGTATCGGTGCAGGCGGCCCTCGCCCCGTGGGCGGCCGGGTACAACCTGGAGGTACGTCCCACGCTCATCGAGGGCGTAACCCGTCTTACCGAAGCCGACTCGCCCGACGAGGCCGTCGACCAGTCCATCGAGCGCCTCTCAAACGAGCTCAGCGCCGACCACCACAGCGACATCCTCGAAGGGCTGGTCGATATTGCGGAGGCCGACGGTGTGCTGCTGCAGCGCGAGCAGGGCCTCATTGCCCATGTGGCCACCGCCTGGGGGCACAAAGCCCTTGGCGAGTCGCTGCTCGACAATACGACCGCTCAGGTCGAGCATACCAACGGCAACTGGAGCCTCATCCACGAGCTCGCCTTCCTGTTCATCGCCATTGCGCACGCAACCCATAGAAGGAACGCTTGCGTGCATCGTGAAAGGTTTTGACTCGACCGATGCGGACCATCGCCATCACGTTGTTGAGAATAT
>CAJXLX010000053.1 GCA_913056335.1 uncultured Rhodothermaceae bacterium | reverse complement strand
ACTGGGCCTGTTCGCGAAAGTCGAAGCCGTCGCCCAGGCCGATCAATAAAGTCTCGTCCGGCAGAAAGGTCATGCGGCCGCCGTAATGCACCGGCGTGTCCTTCATCGGTGACGCCGTGAACAAGGTCTCCTGATCAACCAGGCGCATGCCTTCGAGCCGGGCACGAATCACACGGGTTGCGTTGGCTTCCGGCGTGCCGTGTGCAAATGAAATGTAGATCAGGCCGTTGGCAGCGAAATCGGGATCGGGCAGGGCCTCGGGCGTGTCAACGACCGTCCACCGGAGCGCCGCGCCGTACGTATCCGCAAGCTGATGAAGCACCTGCGCGTTGCCCTTCGCATCCCCCGAATACTCTGATGCCAGAATCGGAGACAGCACATGCACATGGGCGCCATGATCGAGCAGCACGCGCGCCACAACCAGCCCATCGCCGCCGTTGTTGCCCTTGCCGCACGCAATAGCGACCGGCTGCCCGGCGACCGGGCCGTACTCCTCGATAATGATGCGCGCGGCGCGCTGTCCGGCGGTTTCCATGAGCACACGGCCCGGAATACCGAGGGCGTCGATGGTGTGCGCGTCGGCAGCGCGCATGGCATCGGCGGTGAGCAGCGGACGCGCTTGGGTGGGCTCGGGCATCATCAGTCGGTGGTTAGTTCAAGAAGCTGAAGTGGTCTATCGAGCACGTTCGTCCACCGCGCGCGGCCCTCTACGGTCGACGGGCTCCAGACCACAGGATCGGCGGGGCGGTAGGGCGCCAGTTGACCCGGCGACCAGCGTCCGGTGCCCTCGCGGTCGTGCCACAGCCGAAAGCGGTAGACGCCTTCGGGCACGCGGTCGAAGCGGGCCGTGCCGGTGGTGTCTGTTGCAATGCGGCGAGTCGGCCATCCGTTTGGTGAGGTGTCGTGCATCTCCAGCACCAGCCGCTCGGGGCGCTGCAGTAGCGCGTCGGAGCGGGCACGTGGATCGGTCTGCGCAGTGTCCGCGGTCGCCGGGGGCGGATTCAGCGCGTTGAGCAGCGTGTCAGGAGGAGCCAGGCCCAGCGTAATGGATTCGAACGTCGGCGCGGTGGTAGCGGTGTCGGGCGGATTCAGAGCGCGGCGCACGTACGTAATGGGCACCTCAATGGCACCCATTTCCTCAGTCGAGAGACGCCGATAGCGCTGCGTCTGCACTGTATCGATGTTGGCAAACAAGTCGGCTCCCACACGTACGTCAACGGGCATCTCGGGCGTGAGGGGCGGCTCGAATGCAAGGCGGTGGCGCAGGCCGTCCTGGCTTTCGGGCACAATGGTGCGGGGCGTGCCGGTGGTGTCGGTCGCGGTGATGCGGTCGTTCCATGCGTCGTCGCCCGGCGGACGCGTAGTGCGGAGCAGCGGCGCTTCCTCTTGCGTGAGCGGACGCCCGTCGGTACCGCCGGAGCGATCGGGGCGAAACCCCACGAATTCGAGTGCGGCATCGTCCTCATCAGTCGACGGGGTGAAGCGCAGCGTGGTGTCGGGCACCGCGCGGCCCAGCGAATCCTCAAGCGCCTGCGGCGGCACCGTAAGGCGATGTACGGCCTCGACCCGTAGCGCCTGCTCGGCCACCACCGCTACCTCGTACGGCGTGTCGGTTGCCGTGTGTACCGAGGCAATGCCAATGGTGTCTTGCGCGGTCGAGTCCACCAGCGTCCACGACGCGGCGGTGCGCTCGCGCCAGGATACCGGCTGGCTGAACCGCACGGTCTGCCGCTGCGCTGTCTGCGGACGCACCCGTACGGCCTGGGGCGAATCGGGACGCGGCGCAGTCAGGAGCCAGGGGACCTCAACCGCAGCGGTGTCGGCAGACGCCGTGTCAGCGGCAGCATTCAAGCGGGGCACCGGCGGCACCGCATAGGCTTCGTTCGCGTCGGGCCTACGGTTGCGGTTATTGTCGCGCACCGCAATGACGTAGTACGGCTCCTCACGGATGTTCTGGAAGGCAAACAGCCCCTCGCTATCGGTCTGCGTGCGGAAGTCAGGGGCCTCGGGCAACGTGTCGGGCGGCGCCTGTGCATCTGCTGCGAGCGCGTAGGCGAACACATCCACGCCCTGTTCGGGCTGGCCCTCCTTCGGCTCCAGCACCCGCCCCGCCAGGCGCCCCTGGTCGATGCGGCGGCCCGTTGAGAAGGCCAGCGTGATGGGCGCATCCAGCTCCACATTGCCACGGGCGGTACGCAGATCCGACCCCAGCGACACGATGTAGGTGGTGCTATCACGCAGCGGCTCCGGAAACGAGATCGCGATACTACGTCCGCTGTAGTCGAACTCGGGACGCCGTTGCGGCTCGGGCGTCATGGAAAACGCCCGTGCCATCGCCCCTCGACTAATGTACTTGTCGAAGCGGAGCACAATCTCCACATCCTTCGGCACATTCACGTCTTCGTCGGCAGGCGTGCTCTCAAGCAGGCGGGCCGGCTCGGTATTGCCGGGGCCGCCGGTGGGGTCGACCGGGTTGGCACATCCCCCCAGCAGACTGGCCGCGCACAGCAATGCAAGCAGCCCGGCCACGCATCCTGAACCCACAGCAGTGGTTGAGCAGCGCATGTTCAAGCAGTGCATGGAAGCACACCTAACGTAGTTCAGGTGGATGCGAGGGGATGGTAGCGTTACGCGTAAATGCCGCGCAAGCGAAGCGCCTCAGCGACTTTGCTGACGCCCACTACATACGCTCCGATGCGGAGCGAGGTGTCATGTTTATCAGCCGTTTCGTAGACGCGCTTGAAGGCCTCCGTCATGGTGCGCTTCAGCCGCTTGTTCACGCGCTTCAGCGACCAGAAGTAGCCCTGCCGGTCTTGCACCCACTCGAAGTAGGATACGGTGACGCCGCCCGCATTCGCCAGAATGTCGGGGACGACCAGCACGCCTTTGTCGTTCAAGATGTCATCGGCAGCGGGCACGGTGGGGCCGTTGGCGCCCTCGACCACGACGCGGGCCTGCATGTCTTCGGCAATCGACTTGGTGATCTGATCTTCTTTTGCCGCGGGCACGAGCACATCTACATCGAGCGTGAGCAGCTCTTCGTTGGTGATGTGGGTGGCCTCGGTGTAGCCTTCGAGCGAGCCGCCATTCTCTTCGACATACCGCTGCACGGCCGGGATGTCGAGGCCGTCGGCGTTGTAGTAGCCGCCGGTCACGTCGCTTACCGCCACTACGGTGCAGCCCTGCTCTTGGAGCAGCTGCGCCGCCACCGAGCCTACGTTACCAAAGCCCTGTACCGCCACGGTGCAATCGTTGGGCGAACGGTCGATCTGATCCAGCGCCGCGAGTGTTACGGTCATCACACCGCGTCCGGTGGCCTCGTGGCGCCCCTCGGACCCGCCCAGTGCGACTGGCTTGCCCGTTACGACGGCGTTTTCGGTGCGACGCGAGTGCATGGAGTAGGTATCCAGAATCCACGCCATGATCTGCTCATTGGTGTTCATATCGGGCGCGGGGATGTCGCGGTCGGGCCCAAACACGTTGAACATGTCGGAGGTGTAGCGCCGCGTGAGGCGTTCCAGTTCGCCCGGACTCATCTCGCGCGGGTTGCACACCACCCCGCCTTTGGCTCCGCCAAACGGCACATCGACCACCGCGCACTTCCAGGTCATCCACGCGGCCAGCGCTTTCACCTCGCTGAGGGTCACGTCGGGCGCGTAGCGGATGCCGCCTTTGCTGGGACCGAGCACATTGTTGTGAATCACCCGAATGCCGTCAAACACTTTCACATGGCCGGTGTCCATCACCACGGGCACCGATGTCATGAACACGCGGGCCGGGCGGCACAGGTACTCGTAGAAGCCGGGATTCAACTCCAGGATTTCGGCGGCAATGTCGAAGCGCTCCATCATCGACTGGAACGGCGAATCTTGATCGATGGGGGCAGGCTCGCGGTAGACGGAGCGGTCGTGCACATCAAATTTGAACGGCATAGGGACAACCTTGGGTTGGTGAGACGTACAGGGGATGCAGATGCGTGCTGTAGGGACCGCAGGCACGGACCGTGCAACATACGGGAGCGGTTCCACTCGTGCCACCATGCCCACGCATCCGCATCCATTTTTACGATTTATCGCGCAACGCGCCCTCCATCTATGGCTACGCCCCTTTCAAATCGCATGGCTTCCACTTTTACCGGCTTACAACGCCGCTCAAACCGGCAGCGCGCCCAACTGAGCGTACTCGTTGGCATTCGGGCCATCGAGGCCGCAGTGCAGGGGGGGGCCACGCTTGGGCACGTCGCCGGTACAGAATCGGCCCTGCGGAGCACGCGGTTTCAGGCGGTGCGCGATGCGCTGGCCGATGTTCCCTTCTACACCGCCGAGGCCGATACGCTCGACGACCTCGCGCCCACCGCCACTGCTCAGGGCCTGCTGGCCACTGTGCGCCTGCCCGATCTGTCGCTGAGCGGACTCTGGGATGTGGCCCAGACGGCCCTCGTGCTCGATGGGGTACAGGATCCCGGCAACGTAGGCACACTCATTCGCACGGCCGCCTGGTTTGGGGTGGATGCGGTGGTGGCCGGTCCACAGACGGCGGGCCTCTTTCATCCATCGGTGCTGCGCGCGGGCATGGGCGGGCATTGGGACGTGCGGCTGGCCCGCTCGTCGGACCTGGTTGATGCCATTGCGCAGGCCCGCCGATCCGGCTTTACGGGATACGGCGCCGACATGGGCGGCACCCCGGCGCAGTACTGGCATCCGGTGCAGCCGTCGCTGCTCGTTGTGGGCAGCGAAGCCCACGGCCTAAGTCCCGCCCTGTTGAGTGCGCTCGACGAACCCGTATCGGTCGACGGAGCCGATTCGCATCCTGCCACCGAATCGCTCAACGCCGCCGTAGCCGCCGGCATTGTGATGCACCGCTGGACCGTGGCTGCCCCCTGATTCTTGCAGACTGTTCGTACGGGTACATCGGGATGTTACGTCGGACGGATGCAATTCCTCGTTCCGATGTGTATACTGATTGAGTTACCCACCTGGCATCGTCTTTGTGTGCGATGCGCTCGCTTTCACCCAGCACCACCATCCCCACCCCATGGAAATCTCATCGCTTCAGAGCCTCTCGCGTGAGCACGGACTCATGACGATGGAGCAGCCGCTGAAAGAGCGCGATGCCGAACAGCAGTTGCGCATCGGCGTGCCCCGCGAGGTCGCCAACGAAGAACGCCGCGTGGCACTGGCCCCGAGCGGCGTGGCTTCGCTGGTGGCTTCAGGCCACGAGGTCTACGTGGAACGCAATGCAGGGGTGCAGGCGCACTTCCAGAACGAGGAGTACGCTGAAGCCGGGGCCGAGCTCATCGACGATCCGGGCGACCTGTACGCGCAGTGCAATCTCATCGTCAAGGTGGGCCCGCCCAATGGCGAGGAGCTCGACTACCTGCGCGAACGGCAGATCCTTATCTCGGCGCTCAATCTGGGCGGCACAACGCCCGAGTACCTGCATCATTTAAAACGTCTACGCGTGACGGCCATCGGGTTCGAGTTCATCCGCGACCGCGACGGCACGTTTCCGCTTGTGCGTATGATGCACGAGATTACTGGCTCGATGGCCATTCAGGTGGCGGGGCGCTACCTCGAAAGCAATGAAGGCGGCAAGGGTGTTATGCTGGGCGGTATTTCGGGCGTGCCGCCATCTACGGTGGTCATCTTGGGCGCAGGTGTCATTGGCGAGTGGGCGGCCCGCACAGCGCTTGGCTATGGCGCGCAGGTCATTGTGCTCGACCAGGAGCTGGGGGCCCTGCGCTCGCTGGAGCACTACCTGGACCGACGCATCACCACCGCAATGGCCAGCGACCAGTACCTGCGCCAGGCCGTACGCTCAGCCGATGTCGTTATTGGCGCCATGATGTCGGATGGCCAGCGCTCGCCGCTCGCTGTTACCGGCGACATGGTCGAGTCGATGGCCCCCGGCGGCGTGATTGTGGATGCGGTGATGGACCAAGGCGGGTGTATCGAAACGAGCCGTCCCACCACGCACTCCGACCCGGTCTACCGCGAGCACGGCGTCATTCACTACTGCGTGCCAAATATGCCCTCAAACGTGGCGCGCACAGCCAGCTATGCCCTCACCCATGTGCTGGTGCCGTACCTACAGCACATCGGCGAGGTGGGCAGCATCAACGATGCCCTCTGGAACGACGAAGGGCTGCGTAGCGGCACGTATGTGTACCGCCAGCACCTTACCAAAAAGAGCCTGGCTACGCTCTTTGGCATGCCTTATCGGGATATCGAGCTACTTATTGCATCCGGCATTTAGCTGCAGATCCGCCTGCATTTCGTCGGGCGGTAGGATGCGCTATGCATCCGCTATCCATTTGTTTTTTCATGTACCCCACTCTATGTACTCAACGGATACATTCCCCTGTTCACGTCCTGATTCGCTTTCACAGTACGCAGGGGCACTCGCTGTGCTGGGCCTGCTACTGACTCTGCTACTCGGGGCGCCTGCCGCCCATGCCCAATCGGTGTTTGCGGATGCGGGTGGATTTCGCATTGCCGACGACAACGGCGATTACCAGCTCCGCATTGGCGGCGACCTGCAGACCGATGTCCGCATGCTGCTGGGCGATACGCCCGGCACATCGTCGTCCTTTTTCTTGCGACGGGCTCGCGTGCGCCTCAGTGCAACCCTACAACGCCGCTTCAGCATTCGGTTCATGTCCGATTTTGGGCGCGGGCAGGCCACCATCCAAGATGCCTACATTGACTTCCGATTTGGGTCGGGGCTTTCGCTACGCGCCGGACGCTTTAGTACCCCTCTCGGACTGGAGGTGCTGCAGTCCGCGAACGCGACCATGCATGTAGAGCGTGGCTATCCTACGGCCTTTGTGGCCAACCGCGACGTGGGCTTTCAGCTCTATGGACGCACCCTCGGCCAACGCCTGCAATACAGCGTGGGCGTGTTCAACGGCGCCCCCGACGGCGAAAGCCTCAATGGCGATGCTACCGCCCCCAAGGACCTTATAGCACGCGCTTTCATTGAGCCGTGGCGCAACAATCGTGATGCCTCAGACTGGCTGCGCGGGCTGGGCGCGGGGCTGGGCGTTTCCGTAGGCACGGAGCGCAGCGCAAACGACAGCTCCGGGCTTGCCTCGTACCGCACACTGCACCGCAGTACGCTCTTCTCGTATCGCGGCGGCGTCGAGGCCGATGGACGCCGTATGCGCCTGGTGCCCCAGGCATACTATTACGCCGGTCCGTTTGGCGTAATCGGTGAGTATGCGCTCAGCCAGCATGATGTGCAGCGCGGCGATAACACCGAAACGCTGACCCACCGCGCCTGGCAGGTGGGCGGCTCCTGGGTGCTTACCGGCGAGTCGGCCTCGTATGGGGGCGTTACCCCCGAGAACAGCTACGACCCGGAGGCGGGCACGTGGGGTGCCTTCGAGTTGAGTGCTAAGGTGCAGCGCTTCCAGTTCGATGACAATGCCTTCCCGCAGTATGCCGACCCAAATACGCAGGTTGAAGACGGCACCAGCCTCGCCGCCGGACTCTCGTGGTATCCGATACGCAACGTGCGATTTATGACCGTTGCCGAGCGCACGACTTTTGGCGGACCCGAGGCCGCCAATGCCCGAGATGCCGAGCACACGCTCACCATGCGCGTGCAGCTGTCGTATTAGATTTCTTACACCTGGGCTTCCAGCGTCATTGAGCCACGAGCAGCGCTTCGGGCTCGTGCAGCCGCTCACATGTGTGCTGCTGGTGCCGAGGCTGGCTGGTCGTCGGCATCAATAAAGCGGGCTTCGAGATCGGGCGTAGGCAGGCGGCATTGCGACCGTGTGCCAAACCAATCGTAGCGGTTGGCTGCAATCCAGCGGTACACCGCATCGCGGAGCGGACGTGGCACGGCCTGAAACGCGGCCATGAGCATCCACGGGAATCCAAGCCGCTGCATCACGCGCAGCGCCGCCCCCGACTCGCGGTAGATGCGTCCGTCGCTGACCAAGACCACGCTATCGAGCGCCTCCGGGTCGTATCCCGCCGACCGCAGAAACGACTGGGCCGGTTCGCGTTGTAGCGTGCCAAACCGGAAATAGCCCTCCGGGTCATGGTCAATCACGAAGTTGATGAACCCGTTGCACAGGTTGCACACGCCGTCGAACAGCAACACGCCGTGGTTAAAGCTGAGCGGACGAATGCGGGCCGCGGGCGCAGCCGAGGTGTTTGCTGAGGTCTCCATAGAACCAGTACAGGATGATGAGCAGGCAAGGCGAGGCTACATTAAAAGCGAAGCCACACGACACGTTGCATAAGATGCCACGAGGTACGGGGCGTTCCCGCACACATCCACGAAGAGAAAAGGAATCGGGGTTCGTTCGCCGAAACTTAGATTCGCCTGTAGGAACAAACAGTGGCGCACTCCTTTTCTTGGTACGCTAATCGACGGTCCGGTAGTTCAGTTGGTTAGAATGCTGCCCTGTCACGGCAGAGGTCGCGGGTTCGAGTCCCGTCCGGACCGCCTTCACCGCCTCAAGTTGCGCTCTGCAGCTTGAGGCGTTTTTGCGTTTTGCCCAGCCAACAGCTTCTCTGTATGGGTGCATCGGCGCTTCTCGGCTTCCTCGCATCCCTTTCGCCGGTCGCACAAGCTCTGGTGGCAGGCCTGCTTGCCTGGATGGCTACGGCCGTAGGCGCGGCTTTTGTTTTCTCCGCGCAGACCGTCAGTCGGCGCTTTCTGGACACGATGCTTGGCTTTGCTGCTGGGGTCATGATTGCCGCCAGCATCTGGTCGCTCATTGAGCCGTCCATCCGAATGGCCGAGGCGCAGGACATGATTGTGTGGCTTCCCGCAGCCGTGGGGGTGCTGCTCGGCGGTGGCGTGCTGCGGCTGGCCGATGCCCTCATTCCGCACCTGCACAGCGGCGCGCCGCTCAGCGAGGCCGAGGGGCCCAGGACATCGTGGAAGCGCGCTACGCTGTTAGTCGTCGCTATTACGCTGCATAACATCCCCGAGGGATTGGCTATTGGGGTCGCGTTTGGCGCCGCGGCCACCGACAGCGGCATCGCTGTTGGCGCTACCGTAGCCGGGGCCATGGCACTTACCATTGGCATCTGCCTGCAAAATCTACCCGAGGGCATGGCCGTCAGCCTCCCCATTCGCGGCGAAGGCTACTCGCGCCTCCGCAGCTTCGGCTACGGACAGCTCTCGGGGCTGGTGTATCCGTTTGCTACGGTAGCTGGAGCCGCCACGACCCTGCTGATTCGTCCGCTGCTGCCGTACGCGCTGGCGTTTGCCGCCGGGGCCATGCTGTACGTCGTCATCGAAGAACTCATTCCCGAATCTCATCGCCACGGCCACACCGACCCCGCCACCATGGGGGCTCTCGTTGGCTTTACCGTTATGATGGTGCTCGACGTAGCACTGGGCTAACCATCGCCCGCTTTCTGCTTTGCTCCTATCTATTGCCCGATATGCCCGCTTCTGGCCTCCGCCCCGACGCGCTCTCTGTGGATACTGACATCCGCACGTATCCTATTCGGTTTGTGCACCTGGCCGACGTGCCTGCGCATCTCAAGGACCTGGGACTGCACGGCCCGCACGTGGTGGTGATTACGGACGAGAACGTGGCGGCGCACTATCGCACGCCGCTTGTGCATGCGTTTGAGGCGGCAGGGTGGACGCCCCATGTGGTGGTGGTGCCTCCCGGCGAATCGAGCAAGTCACTCGACCGGCTGTCAACGCTCTACGACACGCTGCTGCCGCTGGGCCTGGAACGCTCTACCCCCGTATGTACGCTGGGCGGCGGCGTGGTGGGCGATCTGGGTGGGTTCGCAGCGGCCACGCTGCTACGCGGTGTGCCGCTGGTGCACCTGCCCACCTCGCTCCTGGCACAGGTCGACAGCTCCATTGGCGGCAAAACCGGCATCAACCACACCGTCGGCAAAAACCTGATCGGCAGTTTCTACCAGCCGCACGCGGTGCTGGCCGACCCCGAGACGCTGCTCACGCTTCCCGCCCGCGAGTGGGTCAATGGCATGGCCGAGGCCGTAAAACATGGGTTCATTGCTGACCCCGAACTCATTGACTACACCGAGCGGCATCTGGTCGATATTCTGGGCCACCACGACCTGCAGGCTACGGTGCCTGCCGTGCGTGCAGCCATGCAGATCAAGGCGCAGGTGGTGGCCGATGACGAACGCGAAGCCGGCAAGCGCGCATGGCTCAACTTCGGACACACCTTTGCCCACGCCATTGAGCACGTAGCAGGCTACGGCACCGTTGCTCATGGTGAAGCCGTAGCGCTGGGCATGCGGGCTGCGCTCTACCTCTCGCACCGCCGCGCCCCCGCTGCACTCGACCACGACCGCCTCGACGCCCTCCTGGCCCAGCTTCCCACCCCCGACGTGTCCGGTCTCGCGTTCGATGCGCTGTGGGAGGCCATGCGTCACGATAAAAAGACCAAGGATGGCACCATCCGGTTTGTGTTGCTGCATGCAGTGGGCGACCCGTTTGTGGCCGACGACTGCACGCGTGCGTCGGTGCAGCGCGCCTGGGATTTTGTGCAACAATCGACAGCGTAACGCCCTCCTCCTGAATCCAAACGCCACGTTCGTCGTGTACATGGCACATGCACTGCTTGCCCTGGCGCCTATTTAGCTTGTGAGCCGCTCGTCGTCTTCCTGGTTTGGCCGCACCGCCACTGGTCTGCTCACCATTCTTGTGCTGGGCCTGGTGCTCTTCTTTGGCCTGACGCGGACCGAAGTGGGCCGCAATGGCTTGCGCATCCAATTTGAGCAGCAGTTCAATGCCCAGTTCGAAGGCACACTACGCATCGGCACGCTCGACGGCAACCTCGTCAACACCCTGTTTGCGCGGGATGTGCAGGTGCGCGGCCCGAACGGACAGGTGGTCGTTCAGGCGGATTCGTTGGTGCTTCGCCCCACCTGGCAAGCGCTGCTGAACCAAACGCTTACGCTCCGCTCCGTAGATGTGCACACCGTGCACGTAATCGCTGAGCAGACCGATGCCAACATGCCGTTGGCACAGGCCTTTACGCGTACCAACCGCACCAGCAGTGGGCGTCCGGCGCTCCACCTCTCCATTCCGCACTTCCGCCTGCACGATGCCCGCCTCACCACGCGCCACAGCGGCCCGCCGCCGCCCGCTATTGCCAATGGATGGGTCACAGACCTGCTAAACACAACACTGGAGCTGCCCGAAGCCGATGTGCAAGTGCAGTGGAGTCCGGCCGGGAAGTATGCCGATGTGGAGCTTCGTCGCCTCCAGCATCCGGCCTCAAACGTGATGGTCGACGCCCTTACCGGACGCCTCGAACGCACCGACGACGGCTGGCACTTGCAGCCCGTGTCGATCACAACCCCGACGTCCTCGGTAGAGGTCGAGGGCACGTGGTCGGGCACACAGAGCGCAGACGCCCCGTTTACGCTGTCGCTGCAGGCCGATCCGCTCGACCTGGCGGAATGGAGCCGCTTGTTTCCGCGCCTGCCCAACCGCCGCCCGGCTACAGTTGAGGCCCGTGTGCGGGGCTCGCTCAATGAGCTCGTGGTCGAGACCCTTCGCCTCCAACAGAACGCGTCGACGCTCTCGGTCGAAGGCACGGCCGTGGGCTTCCCCAACGACATTGATGTGGAGGGAGCCGTGCGCCTCCAGAACCTGACACGCAGCATAGCCGCATCCTGGACGCCGAACGCGCTGCCTGTTGCTCTGGAGGGAGCTCTTCCGCTCTCCGGGGAGGTGTACGGGCGCGGCCAGGTGCGAGCCGCTGCCCAACCCGAGCGGCTGTGGGACTGGCGCCCGGCCTCTGCCGAAGGACTCGTTGAGGCCAAAGCTACGTCGGCGGCGGGACGCGCCAAGGCGGCAACCGATCTGGAATGGACGCGCGGCGCGCCCCTTGTCTATGCCGGTACGCTGAGCACCGACCAGCTGGCGGTCGATGCGCTGTTTCCCGCATCAAACCGAGCGCGCACCCAGATCACAGGCCGCGCTGCGGTGGAGGGTACCGGCACCGCCCCGCAAACGGCCACCGCCGAGGCAACGCTGCAGCTTGCCCCCTCGGTCCTGGCCGGGGGCCCCCTTGATGCAATGCAGAGCCGCGTCACGCTGTCGGATGGTGCAGTGTCGGGGACGGCCACGCTCACGCAAGCTGCAAATCAGGAGCTTCAGGCGACCTGGAACCTGGACAGCATTTTTTCTGAAGCTCCCACGCTCGACGTTGCGCTTCGTGCTCAGGCCTTCGATGTTAGCGCGTGGGGCGGCCCCTGGCAGCGCACCCGACTACACGGAACAGCAGAGGCCCAAGCGCAGCTGAGCCAGGCGTCTATTCGGGCTGGCACAATGCAGCTGGCGGTAGATTCGTCGTCGGTTACGCCACGGAGCGAGTCCGAAGAGGAGGCCGCGCCGCGTGCCATTCCCCCGCACACGCTTTCCGCCGAACTGGCATCCCCCAGGTCGGACGCCCAGCAGCAGGCAACACAGCTCCTCATAGCGGGCGATGTGCTTTCTGGAACCGTGGAGGGCCGCGGGTGGACCGCTCCCCGCATGCAGCTGCTGCCCGCCTGGGCGCAGTCCATTGCGCGCACGATCGCGTATGAGCATGCCGCCGATGGGGACCCAACCGGTACGTTCCCATCTGCACTGCGCAATGCTGAGGCGCTTCCGGCTTCCCTCCTCGTTGAGCAACGCGAACGCCCCACCTGGGAGCCGCCCCCACACGCCGACGGCCCGTTCACCGTCGCGAGTACGATCGAACTTCATCGCCCCGATGTGCTTCGCGCCTGGGTGCCCAATGCGCCGCGTACTGCCGACAGCTTGGTCGTGCATGCCGATGTGTATGCAGCGCCCGACTCCATGAACGCCGCGGTGCGGCTTACCGCCGCTCATGTGCAATGGCGGGCGGCAGATGCCCGCGCTCTCGACATAGAGAGCAGCGTGGGTGCCGATGCAGCCCGCACACTGCCCGAGCGTTTGCGTCTCTCTGTGCGAGCCCGTACCCAGCAGCTCGAAGCACCGGGCCTCTCGCTCTTCGAGCCTGCGCTTCAGCTTTCCTATGCCCGCCGACGCGGCACCCTTTCCTTTACGACCGCGCGCCGCAACGAAACCGGCCCTATCGAACTGGAAGCCGACCTGCGCGCCTTTGATCTGCGTAACGAACTCATTATTAAGCATATCGGAGCAACGGCCGGCCCCTACAAGTGGCGCACGCTCCAACCCAGCACCTGGCAGCTGTACGCCACGCGCATCACAGCAACTCCGCTCCGGCTCACCAGCACCGCATCGTTGCCCGACCGGGACGAGGTGGAGCAGTCGATTGTTATTGACGGGGGCTTCTCGCCCAATCCCAACGACGTGATCAACGTGCAGCTACGTAACGTGCAGCTGTTTCCGCTATCGCAGCTGGCGGGCTGGTCGCAGCCGCTGGGCGGCGAGGTCAACGGCAGCTTCGAAGTGCGCGGCACCTGGACGCGCCCCATAGGCACAGGAGACGTCACTGTGAATGAGCTCTCGTTCGACCGGCGCCTGCTGGGTAACCTCTCGGCCACCACTCGCTACGTAGCCGGAGCACCCGACATGGAGCTTGGGCTGTCGCTTAACCCAACGCCCAATGTCGACGCCCCGAAAGAGGCAACGGAGGCGCTTGTGCCCGGCGGCCTGCAGTACGTAGAAGACAACCGCCTGGATATGGAGGGCCGCGTGCGCATCGCTGAGGAGGCCCCTGACTGGGACAACGGCCAGTGGATCGACCTGACGCTCGACATTGGACGCGCCGACCTCTTTTTCTTCGACTTCATTTTTGCCGATGTCCTCAGCGATATCGAGGGCGCTACACAGGGCCAGGCCACCATCACCGGCCTGTGGAGCCGCCCGGTGTTTGACGCCGACCTGACGGTGGATGGCGCCTTCTCTATCCCACGCTTCGGCCTTTCGTACACGCTGAACGGCCCCGTACAGGTCGACCGCGAAGGCATCCACCTGCAGAATGCTCGGCTTACCGATACCGATAACGGGGCTGCAGCAATTGGCGGAAGCGTTCTCTTCAACGACTACCAGTTCTTCTCGTTTGACCTGGAAAGCCAGGTCGATAACCTCACGATTATGGACGTGCCACGTGCCAACGACCTGCCGTTTTACGGCTTTATCCGGGCGTCGGGGCCAGTCCGGCTGGAGGGGCCACTGTCAAGCACAACGCTCGTCTCCGAAGACGCCCGCACCTCAGAAGATACCGAAATCTTTATCCCTGTTGTGGAAGACGCGGGCGGCCCCTCTAGTGGATTCCTGATCTATGCCGATTCAACAAGCCAAATGCTGGACTGGGAGGAGCTTACGCGTCGCGCCAATATCTTCGCGGATCGTCCGGCTGGAGAGACCTCATTCCTGGATGGCATGGAGATTGATCTCAACATCGAGGCCACGCGGGGCGGGCGCCTTCATATCGTGTTTGATGCGCTTGTAGGAGATGTTATTACCACCGAAGCCACCGGGCGCGTGCAGCTGCAACGCAATGACGGCGAGTTTCTCATCTTCGGTTCGCTGAATGTGATCGGCGGCACGTACCTGTTCACCGCAGGCGAGGTCTTCGTGCGGCGTTTTGCAATCAACGAGGGCACGCTCTCCTGGGATGGCGATCCCATTAACGCAGAGCTCGACATCGACGCGGCGTTCCGAACGCGGGCCTCACCGGCGGGGCTGCCCGGCTTCTCGGAGCGCAGCACACGTATCCCAGTCGTGATTGACCTGGCCATCACCGGGCGGGTGGAGACGCCCGAGGTGGCGCTTTCCCTCTCGATCGATCGCGACCAGCGGGATCAGCGCGTGGGCTCGCAAACGTTCGATGCGCTGCTTAACCAGGAGGCCCAGATGACCGAGTTTGCCACCAGCGTCTTGCTCACTAATACCTTCTTGCTCACCACCGAAACGCTCGGGGGGGGCAGCACGGGGCCGGGTGAATCGGGGCGCCTGGCAAATACCGGCAGCCAGCTGGCTTTCAACAGCGTGTCGCAGCTCGTATCCAGTCAGCTAAACCGCTACCTGAGCGCGGCCCTGCCCAATGTCGACTTTAACGTAGGCGTACAGGGCGAAACGACCGATGACCTTGATATTATCTATGGGGTGGCCTTACGCCTTTTAGATGAACGGCTAATCATTCGCGGCGAAGGAGTGTATACAGGAAATGACGAGTTCCGCGCCCAGCAAGCCGGTCCGCAAGGCGAGTTTGCTGTGGAAGTGCGTCTGAGCAATCAGGTGTCAATGGAGGTATTTTACCGCCGCGCTGGCGATGCCCTCACACAGGGCCAAACGCTGACCAGTACGACCGGCGTGGGGCTGTTCTATCAGACCCAGTTTAGCACCTGGAGCTCGCTCTGGCATCGCGTAACCGGGCGGCGTCCGGCCGAGAGTACGGACCCAGGCACCGCCCCGCCCGACGATGAGGACGCCGACATGCCGTAGTGGCGCCTCTGTTCTGTCTGTTGTTTTCTTTTTCCTTAGAACGTTAACTCTGTTGTCTACTTCTGTTTCTCCTTCCCCAATGCGACAGGCGATCCTGTCGTTTCTGAAGGACCACCCCGACCGATCATTTCGTGACCACGAAATTGCTCAAGAGCTGGAGCTCGACGATAACCAGCGCTTTCTCCAGTTCGGACGCACCCTCGAACGCCTCGTTGAGGCTGAACTCATCGAACGCGACGGCGAGAAGTTTACCCACAAGGCCATCGAACGCGGCACGATAGGCGTGCTCAGCGCCCATCCGCGGGGCTTTGGCTTTGTGACCGACGTGGAGACCGATGAGGAGTACTTCATTCGCGAGCCCCACATGGGCACCGCCCTGCATGGTGACCTGGTGCGTGTGGCTGTAGGGGCCCAGAAAAGTCCCGACAAAAAGCGCGAATGCGAAGTGCTTGAGGTCGAAGAGCGCCGCCGCACCCGCATCGTGGGCACGTTTCGTCCACAGGGTTCGCACGCCATTGTGCAGCCCGACGACAACCGCATCCTGCAAGACGTCATCGTCGCGAAAGACGCCTACAACGGCGCGAAGAACGGCAATAAGGTGGTCGTCTCGATCGACCAGTTTACCGATCGCCGCGCCTCCCCCGAGGGCCGTATTCTGCAGGTGCTCGGCGATGCCGACGACCCCAACGTACAAGTGCTCTCGCTGGCAATGAGCATGGACGTGCGCACCGACTTTCCCGAGCCGGTGCAGCGCGAGGCCGATGCCATTCGCACTTCCATCCCGCAATCCGAGATTAAGCGTCGCCGCGACCTGCGCGATGCGTTCATCTTTACCATTGACCCCGACGATGCCAAGGACTTCGACGATGCCTTGCATATCCGCAAGACAGGTAACGGCACGTGGGAGGTCGGTGTGCACATCGCGGACGTGAGCCACTACGTAAAGCCTGATACGGCTATCGAGGAGGAAGCCATGGAGCGCGCCACGAGCGTCTACCTGGTGGACCGCACCGTGCCGATGCTGCCTGAGAAGCTGTCGAACGAGCTGTGCTCGCTGCGTCCGAATGAGGACACGCTCGCGTTCTCCTGCATTATGGAGCTTAATAAGCAGGGCGAGTTGGTCGACTACTCGTTCGAGGAGACGGTCATTCACTCGAAGCGCCGCCTTACGTACGACGAGGCGCAGGCATTCATCAATGGCGATAACCCGAATGATGAGGCGGCCTTGCCGGTAAAGCGCGCCCATTCCATCTCCAGCATGCTGACTAAGAACCGCATGGAGGGCGGCGGCATCGACTTTGGCACTGATGAGGTGAAGGTTGTGCTCGACGACGACGGCCATCCGGTCGATATTGTGGTGAAAGACCGCATGCCCGCCAACCGCCTGGTTGAGGAGTTCATGCTGCTGGCGAACCGCACCGCCGCACGCCACGTGGCCGACACCGACAATCCGAAGCCGTTCATCTACCGCGTGCACGATACGCCCGATGCCGAGCGCATCCAGAAGCTCTCCAACTACGTGGAGGTCTTCGGCCACGAGCTTCCCCTCACTGACGGCAATGCTACGCCAGCCAACCTGGGCGCGCTCATCGACGCGATCAAAGATCAGCCCGAGGAGATTGTCATTACTCGTGCGGCGCTACGGGCGATGTCGAAAGCGGTGTATACCACCAAGAACATTGGCCACTACGGGCTGAACTTCCCGTACTACACGCACTTTACCAGTCCCATCCGGCGCTATCCCGACCTGATGGTACATCGCCTCCTGAAGCGCTACCTGCGTGGTGGTTCCGCCGCCGACCAGGAGTTCTTGGAGGAGCGCTGCGAATACTGCTCCGAAAAAGAACGCGATGCCGAGAGCGCCGAGCGCGAATCGGTGAAGCTGAAGCAGGTTGAGTACGCCCAAGCCCACATCGGCGATGAGTTCAAGGGCGTTGTGAGCGGCGTCACCAAGTTCGGCGTGTTCGTCGAACTGAACGACTTGCTCGTAGAGGGCCTGGCGCACGTACGCGACATGGACGACGACTACTACGTCTACGACGAAGAGACGTACACCATGCGCGGCAAGAACAAGGGCACCACCTACCGCCCCGGCGATACGGTGAACGTGCGCATTGTGAGCGCGAACATCGACAAGCGCGAGATCGACCTGTGGCTCCTGAACGGGAATTAATGCACACATGCCGGGCACAGGGCCCCATCGGCTCCATAGTGCCTGTGTGCTATCAAAACGCAAAACGGGCTGCGTATCCCCAAGAGGGATGCGCAGCCCGCTCTTTTTGGTAGAAGAGATCCCAACACATGAGGCACGGCCCCATGCGCAACAGGGGGCAATTATCGCAGAATGAAGGCGCCTGCGGTATTGGCCTCTGGCACGCCGAAGAGAAAATCCCCGTCCACAGTCTCCCCGCCCGAAGTCACACGGAGCGTTCCCTCCAGGCGCTCTATGCCTTGCTCACGCACCTGCTCCAGCCCCGATTCCACCTGTACGTTAAAGGCCAGCGATCCTTGCGACGTGCCCTGTGCCATCCCGGCGAACGCTCCCGCAAAAGCCGCCTCCAGGTCCTCATCAGGCACGCCAATGTAGGTGCCTTGCGTGCATTCAGAGATACGGCGCATCTGCTCCACCGCAGCGCTTTGCGCCACGCCCGATACGTCCGACGCCGGGCCAAAGCCAATGCTGTAGATCGGCGACTCCGCGTCGTTGGCAGCCTGGCAGACCTCATCGCGCGTTACGATGCCGCCATTCGGAATGCCGTCGCCCAGCAAGACAATGGCTTTTTCGTAGTTGCTGTTCGGACGCTCAGTTTCCGAGTACGCAATCAACTCCTCAAGCGACTCCCACATTGGCGTTCCGCCCGAGGAGCGGGCCTGATCGGCGGCTTCGCGCAGCAGATCGGTGTCGCTGGTAAAGCCCTGATAAAGCGAGGTAAAGTCGAAGTCGGGATCGGTGTTGAAGCCGGGAAACTCAAATACAGCCGACTCGAACGAGACGCCGCTTGCTTCCAGCTCATCGAAGAAGGCTTCCGTAGCATCCACACGGCTACGATCGGGATCGTTGCCCGACATGCTGCCGCTGCCGTCCAGATTCACGGGTACCGCCAGATCGTTCCCCGATGGACGCCGCACGCGATCTACGTTCACGCTTGCCACCAAATCGATACGCTGCTCCAGCTCAGAGGTAGCGTTCCCTTCGCTCCCTGCCGGACGCAGGTCAACTTCGGCGGTGATGTTTTCATCCAAGATCGCACTCCCACCCGCATCCAACGGTGTGGCAGATAGTCCAAACTCCCCAGTTGTTAGAAAATCGCTGTCAACTTGGGTGCCAATGACGATGACCTCATCGGCAATGGGTTCGTCGTCGTCTGAACCGAACAGGTCGCATCCGGCCAGCACGGTGGTAAGTAGGAACGAACCCAGGATCCAATATACGAGACGTGGTGTGGTGCTATGAGTAAACATGGATTGTCGGAGTTAGCTTACGAAGAAAGCAAGAGGAGCCTAACGGAAAACATTGCAGCACGCGTGGGCACTGTGCCAATGGCGCATGCACGGTACGCTTCCGTCCGCATTAACCCATGCGCAGAAGCCCCCGGTGTACCGGACGCCTTGCATCTCTGTGACTTGTAAGCCCTCTTCGCAAGGGAACCTCAGAACGTGTGTACGAGCATTCCGCTAATGAGCTTCGGCTCAAACCATGTGGACTTCGGCGGCATCAGGTCGCCATCATCCGACACCGCCACCAGCTCTTCAATGGCGGTTGGATGCATGGAGATGCCCAGATCCGCCGTCCCCGTATCGACACGGGCCTGCACCGCCTCGGGCCCCCGGATCCCGCCAATGTATGCGATCCGCTCGTCCTTGCGGGGCTCCGTCACGCCGAAGAGCGGGCGCAACACACCGTCAGTGAGACGCGCTGCGTCGAGCGTGTCAACGGTGCGCGGTCCTTGCGCAGGGGGCAACGCCAAGTCGTGCCAGGCCCCATCCACATACACGCACACGTGGCCCTTCTGCGGCGGCACCGCGTACGCCACGTTGCGAACAAGTGTGCTACACGAAGCAAGTGCGTCGATCAACGATTCAGGCGACCGCTCCAGCCCCGAAAGCGTCCGGTTATACGCCATGATGTGCATCTCGTGCATTGGGAAGAGCACCGCTGGGAAGTACTGTGCTTCGGGCCGCGCTTCACCATTCTGTGTGCGATGCCGGCGCGCCACCTGGCTGGCGGCCTTGCACCGATGGTGGCCATCGGCAATGTAGAGGCGCGCTACACGCGCAAAAGCACGCTGCCACGATGCCGCCTCCTCAATCCGCCACACCGTATGGCGGGCCCCGTCGTCCTTGAAGTCGAAGAGCGGCGGCACCCGGGTCGTGACCGACTCCACCAGCGCATCAATAGTGTCCGAGCCCCGATACGTGAGCATGACCGGCTCGGCATGCGCCTGCTGCGCCTCAATGTGGCGCGCCCGGTCGCGCACTTTGGCCGGACGCGTGGCCTCGTGCTTCAGAATCGTTCCATTGTCATAGTCGGCGGCCGATACGCATCCAAACACGCCGGTCTGGGAGCGCTCGCCCGTATCCACCCGATACACGTAGAGCGACGGCTCCGCTTCGCGCACCGTGTAGGGCGCCTCGATGAAGCTGCGCATGTTAGCGGCCCCGCGCTCATACACCGCATCGGCATACTGATCATCGGTTTCAGGCAGCTCAATTTCGGGCCGAATCACGCGTAAGAACGAGCGCGAGCGTCCCGAGGCAATGTCACGGGCCTCCGCCGTGCTTACCACATCGTAAGGAGCGCAGCACACGTCCGCTACAGCAGACGGCTGGGGGCGGACGGCGCGGAAGGGGTGCAGGTCGGCCATAGTCAGGAACGTATCGGGTCGATACAAAGCGATTCGATGCACGCAGGGTAGCGAATGTGCACGGCAATTGCACCCCCGCAATCAATTTTTCGTCGGCGCACCATGCTTCTGCAAAAGAGTGGTGAATCGCATCGCCACAGAGAACAAAGCGAACGGGCAGGGGTCTATTACTACGCTGCAACGGAAAACACGGCGCAGCACACATACAAATATCGCGGGGTAGAGCAGTTTGGTAGCTCATCGGGCTCATAACCCGAAGGTCGCAGGTT
>CAJXLX010000052.1 GCA_913056335.1 uncultured Rhodothermaceae bacterium | reverse complement strand
GCGCAGCGCCTGGACCGCCTGACGATGGAGCAGGCGTTTGCCTGGACCGAGTCGGGCCGGCTGGGCATGCATCCGAAGACGCTGCGCCCCATCGCCGAGCAGGCCATTCCCATGCAGGTGCGCAGCATCGACCGCCCCACCGCGCCCGGCACGCAGATCGTGCCCGACGCTGCTGGAACGCCGGCCTTCTGGCCGCCACTTACGGCGTGATGGCGTAGCATCTGCGCATCCCTCTACCACTGTTTTACTACCGTTAACGCATTCTATAATTCTATGGCTCAGCCCGCTATCCGTGTTGGTATCTTAGGCGCGACCGGCGCCGTTGGACAAACCTTTGTGCGCCGCTTGGAAAATCATCCGTGGTTCTCGATAGCAGCGCTGGCTGCATCGGAGCGCTCAGCAGGCAAATCGTACCGCAACGCGGCCAACTGGCTCAGCAGCCGTCCCATGCCCGAGGCGGTGGCCGACATGGAGGTGGTGCCCTGCACGCCCGATGCCGTTGACGCTGACCTCGTGTTCTCGGGGCTGGATTCGTCAGTCGCGGGTGAGATCGAGGCCGACTTTGCGGAGGCGGGCTTTCCGGTCATCTCCAACGCCAAAAACTACCGGATGGCCCCCGATGTGCCGCTGCTTATCCCCGAAATCAACCCCGAGCACGCAGCTCTCATCGATGAGCAGACGTGGTCGGGCGGGGGCTTTATCGTCACGAACCCGAACTGCTCCACGGTCGGACTCGTCTGCGCGCTGCGTCCCCTCGTTAAAGCATTTACCGTCGAGGCGGTGCAGGTCACGATGCTGCAGGCGCTCTCGGGGGCGGGCTATCCGGGCGTGGCCTCGTTAGATGCACTCGGTAACGTCGTCCCGTACATAGGGGGCGAAGAAGACAAGCTCGACGAGGAGCCCCGCAAGATTCTGGGCACCTATGCCGACGGCGCAATCCAGGAGGCCGGTCTTGCCGTGAGCGCCCAGTGCAACCGCGTCCCCGTACGCAACGGGCACCTGGCCTGCGCCTCGGTCCGGTTTAGCGACGCCATCGGGCCCGACGCGGTTGAAGACGCCTTCCGTACATACGAAAGTCCGGTCGACGTCAGCGCCCTGCCCTCGGCGCCTGAGCGCCTCGTTGCCGTCGACAACGCCCCCGATGCCCCCCAGCCCCGCAAGCACGTGTACGCTGGCGATGGCATGACCGTCACGGTAGGACGCATTCAGGCATGCACGGTCAACCACGTCAAGTTTGTGGCGCTTTCGCACAACACCATTCGGGGCGCGGCAGGAGGCGCGATCCTTAACGCCGAGCAGCTTGTGCACGAAGGCCGCATCACCCCCGCCATAGCGTAGCCGCCGCTTTTGCATCCCCACGAATGCCCTTCCCTGCGTCCGCCGGTCCCCCGTCGGGCGTGCACGAGAGAGACGCTCCTGCGTCTCCCATAACGATGCGTCGGCGCTTGAAAAACCTGGGGGGCATTTGATCGACTTGAAAATATGGTAGTCGCTAATTCTGAAGTGGTTGGGGCTGGCAGAGGAAGCATAGATCCAGGATCAGCGGCGCCAAGGGCACTTTACCCGGGATGACTACTTGGGAGGCATCACTTGCCATTTAACAATTACCGAAAATATAAATCTCCGTGCCCATGGCCGCCGACTTCAGCATCCGCCCTGCTACCGCTACCGACCGCGAGGCCCTCACCGCGCTCTGGCAGGCATTTATGCACGAGCAGTCGGCACACGACGACCGGCTGCCGCTGTCCAACGACGCTGCCGAGCGCTGGCAGAACGACCTGCCCGCCTGGCTCGACGACAGCACGGTGCAGCTCTGGGTGGCCGAGCACGACGGGAGTGTCGTCGGATTTGCCCGTGCTCACCGCACTGGCCCGCCGCCGGTGTATGCCGACTGCGCCGAGGTGTACATCGACGAGGTCTTCGTGCACGACGCGCACCGCCGCCACGGCATGGCTACCGCCCTGGTTGACGCTGCGGCCAAGTGGGCCGCCACGGTAGAGGCCGACCGCCTGCGCCTCTCTACCGTGGCCGCAAACGAGGCCGCCACCGCCTTCTGGCAGACCTACGGCGCCGCGCCGCTTGCCACCATCTGGACGCTCCCCGTCGACGCCGAGTCGGGCTCCGAAGAGGAGGAGGGCGATGTCAACGAAGGATCCGCAAAGATCGGATTCGATTGGAACTGATGCCGCTTCGTTGTATTTGAGAGCGTGCTTTTATGACAAAGCAACCTGCCCAGCGGGTGTAGCTCAGTGGCTAGAGCATCTGCTTGCCATGCAGAAGGTCGAGAGTTCGAATCTCTTCACCCGCTCACACAAACACACAGCGTAAAACAGCGCGACTTGGCTCTCACGCCAGGTCGCGTTTTTTTGTTTGGGGATACGCAGCGAGCCGCTTGCGCCACAGGAGCATCTCGTTGGTCTGTAAAGCAAACGGCACGCCCCCGGTGCTTGGCCTTCGTCGTTACACTTCGTCTGCGCCCATAGATTGATGGCCCATGTCGCGCACCTGACCACGGTCCACCACCCGCAGGACCCACGCATCTTCCACAAGCAGTGCAAAACCCTGCGCGATGCCGGATACACCGTGCACCTGGTGGCGCAGCGCAGTACATCCGCAGTAGTAGACGGCATACGCGTTCATGCGCTTCCAGAAGTGAGCCGGCGCTGGGCACGGCTGAAGCTGCAAGTCCCCATGTACCGCATTGCCCGCTCCATTCCGGCTGCGGTCTACCACATCCACGACCCCGAACTGATACCGCTGGCGTGGGTCCTGAAGCGCACCACCGGGGCATCTGTCATCTACGACATGCACGAGGACTACGCCGCACGTGTCGGGGTGGAAGGCCGCCTACTGCGTGTGCTGGAGCGGTGGTGCTTTCGGTGGGTTGATCACCTCGTATACGCCAACGCCGCGCATCGATCGATCGTCAGCGGGGCACTGGTTCCAGCTACGCGCATCCCCAACTATCCGGTTGCGCCCGATGAGAGAAAGGCACCTCCGCACTGCAGGCCCCGGCGTGTTCTATACACTGGGGTCATGGCCAACCAGGGCGGGCGCGGGCTATCGAATCTTATCGCGCTGGCCCGCCACCTGCACAACGATACCCACGGCTGGCGGATGCGGCTGGCAGGCGTGTGCTACGTCGATGCCGACCGCGTGTGCGCCGAGCGTGCGATTGCATCGCAAGGACTGGCGGAGACCATAGAGCGCGTGGGCTGGTCGGAATACGTACCGCACGACGAACTGGAGCCGCATTATCCCGCCTCCGATGTGGGGCTCATGCTGGCTATGCCCCACCCGAACATGCACACGAAGGTGCCCACTAAGTTTTACGAGTATCTCCACCATGGCCTACCCATTCTGTGCTCAGACTTCCCACTGTGGCGATCGTTTATCGAGCGTCACGGCTGCGGGGCCGTAGTACCGCCAGGGGATGCTGAGGCTGCTGCCAAAGTGCTGCGTCGATGGCGTGCTGAGCCGAGCCGCTATCAGACGTGTGCCCGGGCAGCTCAACAAGCGGCATCGCAATTCCGGTGGAGACGTGTAGCACCTATCCTACGAACTGTGTATCAACATGCAGTGCAACGGTGAAATAGTTGCGATAGTGTTTGCAGGCACGGACAGCGTCGTATACGGCCGTTAGACCGCTATGGCAAAGAGCACTGTACACCATACTGAAAATTATGGTTTGAAGAACCTTTTTGCGTGAATAAGGGTATTCAAAAACGCACCGGACCATTGCAAATACAGGCGCACATCATGCATGGGGGAATACGTGATGTGCATAGCAATAAGCTACACTGCGATCTACCAACGAGGGCTTAGGCACCACACTATGTGTTTAAACATTGAGATCAGTGCAGTCTGCCGTGTGTCGATAACGCATGAGTTATCATCCAAAAGAGCATGTGCAGCAAAGAAAAAACAGTTTTCATTTAAGTATCCCAAGTAGGGGTATACTGCTCTTTACATAGTCGCCCTGCCCGTCCTCTCCGGGCAGATATGCCCTCCTCTTGAGCCTTCCGCTCTCCCTGACCCAGCTGCCACACAGACATGACGAAAGATAAAGAAGCATCGACGCGCACCGACCACATCCAAGTGTTTTTAGTAGACGACCACCCGGCCATCCGTGAAGCGGTCGCCGACACCATCAGCCAGACGATGGACATGGACATGTGCGGCGAAACGGGCTCTTCGGACGAGGCCTTTCGCCTCATCGAGAAGAAAAAGCCGGATATTGCAATTATCGACATCTCACTCGACGATGCGCACGGCCTTGATCTCGTACAGAATGTGCGCTCGCAGTATCCCGATGTAAAGATGATCGTGTTCTCTATTTACGATGAAAACGTGTATGCCGAGCGAGCCATTCGCGCAGGCGCATCGGGCTATCTCATGAAGAGCGAACCTACGCAGACCATGCTCAAAGCCATCCGCCGTGTGCACGATGGCGAGGTGTACCTGAGCCGCCGCATGTCATCGCGTATTCTGAACAAGGTAGCCACTGGGCGCTCCTCGGCCCCGAGCTTTGCTATCGATGAACTTACCGACCGGGAGATGGCTGTCTTTCAGATGCTGGGGGAAGGCTACAGCATCCAGGAGATCCAAGATCGCCTAAACCTGACACGGAAGACCATCGAAACATACCGTCGCCGGGCGAAAGAAAAGCTGGGCTTCGACACGGTGTCTGAGCTGTTGCAGTACGCTGTGCAGTGGACTTACGGTCAGGGGACCAACACGCATGAGTGACAACATGGGGATAAGCCCCGTGCATGTTGGCAACTAATCTCATTGATAACCAGTCTTGGAGAAACAAGGTTAGATCCCCGCGGCGCCCCGTAGCAGTTCTGCTGCGGGGCGTCTTTCCGTTACAGTCTCGCGTTCTACGTGATGGAGGAAATATGCCAGTAGTCGGAGAACCTGTGCCGAATCCTTTCGGCATAGGGGCACTGCCCGGCACGGACGTCGCCAGCAGCGGTAGCGAGGCCGAACGAGGGCGACCACTGCCGGATTGATTTGCTCCACCAGCATTTTTCATTGGAAGCACCGTTACTTAGGGGATTCAATGCCAGGATACACACCATCTCTTACACGGGAGCAGAAGCAAGGCGCAAGTTCCAGGATGACACTAAGATAAGCCATAGGCAACAGCCCGCACCGGCAAATCTGTGGGGTGTAACCTGCGCTTGAAATACCGCTGTGATGGCGTGCAATAAACCCTGTTGCTTGGCACTATGCTCCTATATTTGCCACTGTACCGATGCACGGTATGCATCCGACTGATCTCTCACCCCAATAGTGCCTTGTATGCATGTGGCTGTTTGCATGCCGTGCCTACGACGGCACGTACGAAGCGCTTCAGGAGCTGTGAGCCAGGAAGGTCTGCGGCGGATGCTCCTCTTTCCGTCTGTTTTGGAGATCCCCCTCTTCTATGAACGCCAAACCCGGCATGCCGTCCCCCGACTCATCGCGCCACGATCGTACCAACGTGTTTATTGTGGACGACCACCCGGCGATTCGAGAAGCCGTTAGTGCGGCTATATCGCAGCGCGTCAATATGCGGGTCAGTGGCGAAGCCCGCTCTGGCGCGCAGGCGCTTGAACAGATCAAGCGCCGATCGCCTGACGTGGCAATTGTTGACATATCGCTTAAGGATATGCACGGCCTTGACCTCATTGAGTATATCCGTGATGTGTCTCCAGATGTTCGCATCGTCGTGTACTCGATGTATGACGAATCGGTGTATGCCGAGCGGGCCCTGCGTGCTGGGGCATCGGCCTACGTGATGAAGAATAAGCCGACTACCGACGTGATTCACGCGATTGAGAGCGTACACGGTGGCAATGTGTACCTGAGCCGCCGCATGTCATCACGCATTCTGGGCAAAGTGATACGACAGCAGGACTACGAAGTGGGGTCAACCACCGAGCGCCTGACCGATCGCGAGATGACCGTCTTTCAGATGCTTGGGGAAGGTCACACTGTACGCGACATTGCTGACAAGCTGGGGTTAAGTCGAAAAACCATTGAGACCTACCGCCGCCGCGCTAAAGAGAAGCTCGGCTTTGACACGGTGTCGGAACTGCTGCAGTATGCTGTGCAGTGGACGTACGGGCGCGAGGGTAAAGGGCGCACCGATGATCCGATGCTGTCTTCATCGAATGCCAATTAGTCGGTGCCCAAAACGTCCGTGTATCGGCTGCCTGCATCGAAACGCTACCCTGTACACTGAGGAACGTCCCACGCAAAACAGTAAGCCCATCGCACCGTCAAGATCTGGCGCATGCAGTTATCGCTTTGCGTCAATGTCTGATGCGGCTCTGGTGCATCATTTCGGCAAAGGCACTACCAAAAGCGCATGTGGGCTGTGCCACACATCCGGTAGTAGGTGCGCTCTGCCGATATAGTCCGAAGAGAAGTTCTGTCGTATCCTGGATGTGCGTGTTCGGGGTGCCCTACGTGAAGGGCTGTCCCGTTACCCAAGAGCATGCTCCGCTCGTTATACCGCACATGACCGCGTTTCCATGAATAATACTCCAGCCTCGCCTCAGCATCCACGGCCCCACCATCTTTTGGGCGCCGTACGGACAATCGAAGACCAAGGTGATGGGGCCCCGCACGTTGCAGAAGCGTCTGACGCATCTTCGGCTCTGGGGGGATGCACAGCTTCTGCGCTGGTGCACGACTGGCTTCCGGTATATGCCGGGGCCGAGCGCGTGTTGGAGCAGATGATTCATGCACTTCCTGATGCCTCTATCTACAGCCTAATCGACTACATCCCCGAAGAGCAGCGCGGCTTTCTTCAAGGAAAGCCTGTGCATACCTCGTTCATCCAGTCGATGCCTTTTTCAAAGCAGCTATACCGCTACTATCTGCCGTTTGCGCCGTTTGCGATCGAGCAGTTTGATCTCCGCGAGCACGACGTGGTTGTGTCGTCGAGCTACGCAGTAGCAAAAGGGCTGCTTACACGCTCCGACCAGCTCCATGTAAGCTACGTGCACAGCCCCATGCGCTACGCCTGGGATCTCTACCACGACTACCTTGAGCAGTCGAATCTAACGCGTGGCGTGCGCGGATTTATGGCACGCATGCTCATGCACTACATGCGCCTCTACGACAGCACAAGCGCATCTCGTGTGGACGTCTACGTCGCTAACTCGCAGTATGTGGCCCGGCGCATCTGGAAGACATACCGGCGCCGGGCGCACGTTGTGTATCCACCAGTAGATGTGGATGCGTTTGCGCTGCAGGCAGATAAAGAGGACTACTACCTGACGATGGCACGTCTCGTACCCTATAAACGCGTTGATCTGATCGTGGAGGCTTTTGCAGCCATGCCCGATAAAGAACTCATCGTCATCGGGAGCGGTCCTGAGCTCGATCGTCTCAAGGAGCAAGCCGGTCCCAATGTAACGTTGTTGGGGTACCAGCCCGACGAAGCTGTGCAGTATTACATGCAGCACGCACGGGCATTCGTGTATGCAGCAGAAGAAGACTTCGGTATTGCACCAGTCGAGGCGCAAGCCTGCGGCACGCCGGTTATTGCCTACGGACGGGGCGGCGTGCTCGAAACGGTGGTACCGGGCCAAACTGGACTGCTGTACGCTGAGCAAACTGCGGCCCACATTGCCGACGCTGTGTCCTCTTTTGAGTCGCAGCAAACCCGCTTTGAGCCCGCGCAGATTCGATCACATGCAGAGGCGTTTGGGCCCGACCGGTTCCGCGACACCTTCTCGACCCTCATCGACACGGCTTACGACGCGTTTCAGACTCAAGCGCCGTGGGATGTGTCTGACGCTCTTGCTTCTTCATTGTAAGCCCCTCTGACTATGGCGTCTGTAGATACGAAGCCCATGCCTCCCCCTTCATTTGTTACACCGTCGGTTACCAGCGATGTGCTGCAGCGCCCATCCGCACAAACGGAGGCGGTCGCAACAACAGCGCACAAGAAGGCACAGCCCTGGCGCATGATAGCGCTGCTCATGGCGGGCGATGCACTGGCGCTGGGCGTGCTGCTATACGTATTGCACATCGCCAGCCTGTGGTTGGCCCCATCGTTTGCTCCATCTGTCATGTCGGCAGCCCCGATCGCTGTGGGAACTGCCCTCTCGCTGTACGTAGGCATGGGACTCTATCGCATTCGAGTCATGCATCCGGTTGAGGAGCTCCGGTCGATTGCCGTGCCAGTAACGGGGCTCGCCCTAATTGCGCCGGGCCTGACCTACATGATGGCAGGCAGTCCGGCGGCTGTGGGGCTCGTGGCCGCCACCGGGGGGATGGCAGTAGTTATTATGCCTTTGGCACGTATCACAACCCGAATTATGGGGGCGCACTTGCCTTGGTGGGGCGTTCCGGCGGTAGTTGTTGGGGCGGCGTCCTCGACCAATCGTATTGTGGATACGATGAAACGATGGCCCGAAATTGGACTGCGTCCGGTGGCGGTCTGTGATGTTGCGAAAAGCCCAGAGGGAACCGCTACAGGATCCTCGCCCGAAGCCCTACACTGGGCGCGTCAGCACCAGGTGCCGTACGCTATTCTCGCCGAAGAAGCGGTCCCCGACGCACAGCGCGCGCGCACCCTGGCCCACTACAGTCGGTTCTTTGAGCATGTCTTCTGCGTGCCTGCCACACACGGCATGGTAGCAACGTGGACCAACACAGCCACCTGCGATGGGCTCTACGGATTTGGGGTCCGCCATTTGCAGCATCAGACGACCGCCCGCTTTGTAAAGCGCACGCTCGATGTGATAGGGGCAGCCATCTTGCTGACTGTGCTGCTCCCGGTATTTGTCGCTATTGCGCTGGCGATCCGATATGCTTCGCCCGGCCCCATCTTCTATCGGCAAACGCGCATGGGCTACCGAGGGCGTACGTTTACCGTGCTGAAGTTTCGCACCATGTACACCGACGCCGATGCTCGTTTAGATGAGCTCCTGGCCCGTAATCCACGCTGCCGCGCCGAGTATGAGCAGTACCATAAGCTGCACAACGATCCCCGCGTTACCAGGGTGGGGCAATGGCTCCGTCGCTACAGTCTCGACGAGCTCCCCCAGCTTTTAAACGTGCTGCGCGGCGACATGAGCCTGGTGGGGCCGCGCGCCTATATGCCCAAAGAACTCTTTCAGATGCGTGGCCTGAGCCGCGTTGTACTCCAAACCCCGCCCGGCATCACTGGACTCTGGCAGGTGTCTGGTCGTAATGACGTCAGCTTTCGTGGCCGTGTTGACCTGGATGTGCACTATGTGCATAACTGGTCACCGTGGCTCGACCTCTACCTCTTAGCGCGTACGCTCCCGGTTGTTTGCTCTGGGCGTGGAGCCCATTAGCACACCCGTTGCTACCTCCATTCCTTGTACATCTTCACACATTACGTCTTGCCCCCCAGCTATGAGTAAAAACGAGCAAAATGCCCTTGATATCCGGCGGAAGAAGGTAGAGCAGATTGGGCTTTCGCGGTCCAATACCAGTGACACCGAATCAGCCGCAGTAGACCTAAACACGCTCTGGCACACCATTAAACGAGGCAAATGGATCGTTGTAGGCACCTGTCTGACAATGATTGCTGCCTTTGCGGGCTATACGTTTATGGTGGCGCCCGAGTACGAAGCGGCCTCCACCGTGCAGGTAGAGAAATCCAATCAGGCAGAGACAGTGCGCTTCGACATGCAGCCTGAGCTCGAAAACGAGATTGGCATTTTGGCCAATTCTGGATCGTTGGCCATGCGTGTCGTAACAACACTCCGCACCGTAGCGGACACCGCCGATACGCCGTTTCTGCTCTTTGAAGCCGAAGAAGGCGAGTCGCTGTCTGATAGCGAGGCGATGATACGTCTTTTTGACATGGTTGAGTTTGAATCCGAGCCAGAGCAGAGCCTGATTCGCATCGTTGCACGGAGTCAATACCCTGAAGAGGCGGCCGCTATCGCCAACAGCTATGCCAATGCATATCGCATATACAGCCGCGAGTCAGCGCGCGCCGGAGTGACTGCTGCACGCGATTTTCTGGAAACTCAGTTAGAACAGCGTCAGGAAGACATTTCCGAGGTCGAGAGTGAGTGGCAGCAGTTTGCCCGGCGGAATGCTGTCGCCATTGAAGGACAAGATGGAGGTCGCGTGGCTACTGACTATGTAGAGATGATGGGACAGCGCGACCAGTTGGAGTTCCAGCTGCAGGAAGAACAACGCACGCTTGATATGCTCGTTGATCGCTTGGCTGAAGCCGAGGAGAGCTTTCGTACCGATGTCGAAGGCGAGCAGTCGGTGCAGTCGATGCAAAACCGCATTGCCGCACTCGACCAGCAGATTGCCGATCTGGAGGCGCAGGCTGAGCCCTACTATATTAATAACCCTGAACTACGGGGGAATGAATCGCAGGTGCGCGAGCTCAACCAGATCAAAATGCAGATCGAAGGCCTGAACGACCGTAAAGAGCGCCTGACTGCCGAATTGGTCGAACTGGCGTCCGATCCGTCTGTGCAGGTCGGCGAAGGAGCTGCCCTGGGGCGTCTTACCGAACTGCGCGCTCGTATTGATGAGCAAGAAGCAGCCGTACGTCAGCTTCAAGGCCAGGTTGATCGTCTCAATAACCGGATTGCAGGGTATGAAGGGCGTATTGAGCAGATTCCGGAGCAGACGGTGGAGCGTGAGCAGTTGGCACGGCGTCTGGATCAAGCTGAACAGTTTTATCAAGACATTGCAAGAGAACTGCAGCGCACCATTGTGACCGAGGAATCGGAGCTGGGCTACGTGCAAGTCATTCGTAGTGCCTCAATTCCGGTGCTCCCGGTAAGTCCAAACATACAGCAGAATCTCATCTTAGGTCTGCTTTTAGGATTGGCTTTCGGAATTGGAGGCGCGTTTATTCGCCAGGCTATGAACTGGCAGATCTATGACCCGGAAGACATTCAAAGTCAAGGGTTTAGTCTGGTAGGCGTTATTCCAGACATGAAAAAAGAGATCAAGAACTCCTTCAATGGCCGAACGTCGGTTGAGGTGGATGGGCGCAAGCTGAGCACCGCGCTGATGCCGCTGCTCAACCCGTGGTCGCCCGTTACCGAAAACTACCGGCTCATCCGTACCAACTTGCAGTTTGCGCAGACTAATGCAGAAGACATGCCCGAGGTGCTCATGATTACGAGCCCTGAACCGGGCGATGGAAAAAGCACCTCGGCCGTTAACCTGGCTATCACCATTGCACTGAGCGGACGTAAGGTGCTGCTCATTGACGGAGACTTGCGGCGTCCTACCACGCATAAGATGTTGGGCGTAAACCGCTCGCCCGGCCTGGCCGAAATGCTCACCGACAGCACGGAGCGCGAAATTGTGCAGCGCACGTTTATCGAGAATCTCTACTACGTGCCTGCAGGCACGGTGAAAGTGCCTCCTACGGAGCTGCTCGACTCGTCTCGTATGCGCCAACTGATAGCGCTTGGGCGCTCACGCTGCGACGTGGTCATTATTGATACGCCTCCGGTACTTGGCGCGACCGATGCACTGGTCGTGAGTTCGCTCTGCGATGCGGTGCTGGTTGTGGCATCAGCCAATAAGACCGATATGCGCTCGCTGAAGGCGGTGAAGGAGACATTTGCTGGGGTCAATGTGCCGTTGGCAGGTATCATCTTTAACCGATTCGATGCGGCAAAGAGCCATAGCAGTTACGCTTACGGCTACGGGTATAACAACGCATATGATTATGCACCGACCGCAGAAGCGTGATCGGGCCGCGCGTTCGTGCCTACAGGGGCACCGGCCATTGGGGCGTCTCTGTAGGGCATACTATCTCTCGTACTGATCCAGCCCCGTTATCCCGGACGCGATCTGAGAGCCAGGGAATAGATACCCCTAAATCGCTAAACGGCGCTGCTGCGAAAGAGAATACGGCTCTGTGCAGTGGTTAACCATCGTTGGATCGCAGCACGCGTATCTGGCAAACTCTCATTCTTCCGTTACACCCCCCAACGTATCCCAACCATGAATAATATCGAATCCAACGTGTGTCGCACATCGGCGCTTTTCCTACTCGCTTTACTACTGCTTCCACTGCTTTTCGGAGCCAGAGCCTACGCCCAAAACCTTGGAGAGAACCCGGCTATCCAGGACTACGGACGGCCCGGTATGCCGCGCATCACCATCTACGTGTGGGGGAATGCGCAGACCGGTGTCTGGACCGTCGAAGAAGGGCTGTCGATGCTTGAGGTGGTGAGTGCCACCTCGCGCGTAGGACTTGACGAGCGCAACCCCGACCGCCGGCAGATCCATACGCTTCGGCTCTTCCGCAACGGCAATCGTAGCGGCGATCCGGAGTTCGAAGCGCGTCTCGAAGACGTGTTTTCACGAAGCGTAACGCTTCCTGAACTGCGTGAGCGTGATGTCCTTGTGATTGAGACCCGCACGCGCCGTCGCCTGTCATGGCGTGACCTGAATCAAGTTGCGGGTACGGCAGCCTCCGTCCTCTCGATATTCATCTTGCTCGACCGGTTGGAGAACAATTAATAACTTGACCTGCCATTCCTGCCGGAGACGTCTGTGCCGAGCGGCGCTTCCAGCACCGAAGGCATTCGGCACAAGCCTTCCGGCTACCGGCATGTTTCCACCGTCACGTACCATTGAATCATCACCAATAGTCCACTGCCCTGGCCATTCAGTCTAATATCCCATGAAAGCTGTTATTTTTGCCGGAGGATTTGGCACCCGGATCGCCGAGGAAACAGCCGTTCGACCGAAACCCATGGTGCCCGTTGGGCCACAGCCCATTCTGTGGCACATCATGAAGATGTACACGGCTCATGACATCACCGACTTTATCATCTGCTGTGGATACAAGGGTGAAGTGATCAGGCGGTACTTCGCCGAGTACCAGGCAATGCAGGCCGATGTGACCTACGATTTTGCCAGGGGCAGCACTACGATTCACAACAATCGGGTGGAGCCGTGGCGGGTTACACTGGTGGATACCGGGCTGCGCACTATGACTGGAGGCCGCCTTAAGCGGGTGCGTGAGTACGTAGGTGATGAGACGTTCTGCCTCACGTACGGCGATGGCGTAAGCGATGTAAATCTGCGTGCCGTTGTGGCGCATCACCATACAGAGGGAGGCTGCGCTACGCTCACAGCGGTGCAGCCGCCGGGACGCTTCGGCACATTCACGCTCACGCCGGGAAGCGACACCATCCGCCGCTTCCGTGAAAAGCCAGCCGATGGCGCCGCCTGGATAAACGGTGGCTTCTTCGTCTTAGAACCTGAGGTATTTGACTATATCCAAGGCGACGATACGGTGTGGGAGCAAGAGCCGCTCACGCAGCTGGCCCACGATGGCGAACTGACAGCCTATCGACACACCGGGTTTTGGCATCCGATGGATACGCTGCGTGACAACCAGCACCTTACAACGCTTTGGGAGCAAGGACAGGCCCCCTGGTGCGTGTGGGAGCCGCACTACGATCCGGAAGCCCTCCCGCCTGTGCACCAGCGGACACAGGCACATGCGTTCACAAGCGGCATACAGAAGGCGACATAGGGTGCTCGCCCGTGGAGAAGCCCTGTGAGGGCCATGAGAAGACGTATGGGCCCTGTTAATGGAGCACAACCACACGCCGGGTGAGATGGTCGCCTCCGCTTTGTACCCGTACAATGTACTGGCCTGAGGAGAGTCCTGCTGTATTAAGCATAATCGTATGCGGGGTAGAAGGCGACAGTGGCCCGTGGTATAGCAGCTGCACATGGCGCCCAAGCAGATCGAAGAGGTCAACGCGCGTAGGCTGGGCAGTCGCTGTTGTAAGGGTGAGCGTAGCCTGGCTGCGCACCGGCTGGGGGGCAATGGATAGCACTAACGGACTTTCTGTTAGCCGGCGAACAACAGCGTGAGTCGCGATTTCGGCAGTGGTTCCGTCGTGGTCGTGCTGCAACAGCCGGAAGTGATGCGTGCCGTATGCCAGCGGGTCGGTCGTGAAATCGTACCTTTGCGGGGTCGTGGTCGTGCCGCGTCCGGGCACAAAGCCCAAGGCCTTCCAGGTATGCGTTGTGTCGCGCCGATGCTGGATCGTAAACCCGCTGTTGTTGGTTTCGCTGAGCGTGCGCCAGATGGCCTGCGCACGGTTGCCACGTAGGCGCATCGTGAAGCTGCTCAGTTCAACGGGAAGTACCCCGCTTCCAATGGCGTCCACAGTAAAAATGACATCATTCTCGTAGCGTCCGTCATCGCGACAGAGCGGGTCGCTACCATCGCAAGACGTATAGCCAATGTCAGATGGAGCTACGTCGAAGCGACGGTCCGTGCTGGCTTGCCATACGCTAAGCTGCAGGGGCTCGTCGTTGGCATAGCCATCTACCTCTGAACCAACCGCACTGGGGCCAGAAATCGATAGCACGCGGCTGTCCGGGTTATCTGCGTCCCAGACGGTGCGACCCGCACAAACGTCCGAGCTGGTGAAAAAGGCAATCTCATCGCCCGTGCTGAACTGAGTGGCGCCATTAGGAAACTCCACGTTTACGGTTTCCTCCAAGCGCACGGTGGCATTGTTGGCGTTCGGTTCTGCGGGGCAGGTGGTAAACGGGGATGACTGCGCGTACGCTGTCTCCCCCGCGAAAGAAAAAGCACTCCAAGCTAAGATAAGGAATGCTCCCCAAACGACTGATTTTATGGTGCGAAGGTATGTCGCTGTGTTCATAGATCACCTCATAAATGGTAGAAAAAGTCGAGAGCGTTGCCTTGAGGGGTGTCTGTACACAGCGAAAACATGCCACGTCATCCTACGTGACGTAATAAGTAACGTACGCAATCGCACGCGCCAACGTCGCGTTCGGTTGCGTGCGGTACGTGCAAAAGACCAACAATAGAACACGTTTAGCTCTTCGGTAGACACAGATGCAATCAGATAGCGCATCTGTTATACGCCAAATGGTGTAGGCAGGCACATTGCGATCGAGTCAGATCGCGCCCGCAACACTGTGTGGCACGCCGCCCGCCAATGGGGCAACGTGCCACACAATGAGGAACGTTACTGTAGAGATCTAACGGGTGCAGCATGGTTGGTGCTGTAGCTACGGTCTCCCCGTACAGCTATCGGACCACCGTAACGCGGCGCGATTCGGTGTGGGGCCCGGCGTTCACGCGGTAGAAGTACGTCCCGCTGGCAAGCTGGCTCGCATCGACGGTTACCTCGTGTGCTCCGCGTTGCAGCTGGCGATCGAACCAAGTAGCCACGCGCTGCCCGAGCGTGTTGTACACCTCAATGCGCACATGAGTAGCCTCCGGTACGGTGAGCGAGATAGTGCTCTGGCTGCGTACAGGATTCGGAGCAGGGCCGGCTACAGCAAAGTCCATTGTAGCCTCAGAGGTCTCTACGCGTGCCCGGTACACAGCCTGTGGCTCGAAGGTAAGCGTCTCGTGGGCCCGGTCCGTGAGCACGTTGCGTATGTCGTTGACGGACACCGCGTGGGCCTCCTCACCGGGGCGTTGCGTGTAGATGGTGAGCGCGTCTCCAGGTTGGGCACTCGGCACATCGGTCACCGAGCTGGGACCACGCACAGGCACCACGAGAGCGCCATCAGCAACGCGTCCGTGTCCTACACGCTCGCCGTATTCGGTTTCGGCCCACACACGCGTATCGGTGGGCCACTCGGTACCCGTAGCCACCAGGACAGCCGAAGACTCGTATCCTCCCGATTCCCCCGATGCGGTTTCAGACCGTGCCATGGCGTGCAGTTGCTGAGCGGCGCTTGCGTCTGCTGATGGGTACTCCAGTGTACCATCAGCAGTTACGTAGGCCATGTAGCCCTTTCCCGGCTCCATCTGGTCGATTGTGTTAACGGGAGTGTCGGGGTCGGGCATATAGATGTTGCCCGATACGTCCTTCATGAAGATGAGGTCGCTTCCCAGGCTGGCGGTGGCCTCCTCAACGCCGAGGGGGGCACTTGGCAGGTACGGAATGAAGTTCCATCCTTGCACAACATCCACCGGATCGTTGGCAGGGCGCGCCGTGCCTTCAATTGACAGGTCGACCGCGCTCGTCACGTATACCTGATATGCTTCGTCAGGCATCCAGGTGTTGAGCACATCCAGGTTGTACGACGGACTAAACGGGCGGCCCCGGTCGTCTTTCACGAGAATAACCTCGTCAAGAATGGGGGCGAGCACCTCCTCCATCGGACGCGGCTCTGCGATCATGCGCGTGGAGATAACATTCCACCCTGCATTCAGCGTTACAGTCTGTTCCGGGGCTGTAGGGGCATCGTCAATGGGCGGGTTGTCTTGATACGGGGCAATGTGCCCCATCCAGTTGCCTGCGGGCCAGGCCTCGTTGGCCCATGTGGCCAGGTCATAGAGCACCTCGTAGGCGACCCCGTATTCACCAAAGTTCTGGAGGGCGGTCCAGAAGTGGTCGGCGTAGGTGGTACGGTCATACCTGTTCATATATCGCGGTACATGCGATTCCGGCTCAATGCCATACTGGTCGTCCGCCAGCCGCGCCCAGTCGTTCATATTGGTGTTCGTGATGCCGTCGGCATACGCGCGCATGATCACGTTGAGCGCACGGCGGTACTCGTCGTTGGGCATGGCGCGGAGTGGTTCGGCCCAGAAGTGGGCCTTGTCGGCAATGGCAGGTGTTAGATGCCGCAGGTACCAGCCTCGCGGTTCGGTGTCGGAGTAGTCGTTTGGTACCGTGTGTGCCACTTGTACCATCTTCATGTACGACACCAGGTAGCGCCAGTAATTCCACTCAGGATCGTTCACGGCCGAGAGATGCTGGTAGTGGTACTTCCAGTCTACCGGCTTCAGCCTGGTCGTCAAAGCCGACCCTGGGTTTAGCGTAATCTGATGCTGGTACCACGCGGTGTCGTGGTACAGATCCATGATTCCGCCCTGAGACCCTTTGCCCCCAATGATATGCGGAGCCATGTCGAACATCACCCGCGAGAAACTGGTCCACTGCCGAGGTTCAGCGTTTTCTCCGTAGAGCTCTTGGGCCTGCTCCTCATTATGATTCGGCTGAAAGATTTCGAAGGTCTTCACCAGGCCCCACTTCATGGGCACCTGCCGCGCAATCTCGTAATCATACGGCGCGGGCGATCCCCCAGGTGGAGCCCAATCGTTTTTGATCTCCCGCCAGAGTCTTTGGGATGCACGCTCAGCCGATGCCGCCACGCGCCACGGACGATCTTCATTCACCAGGTTGGGGACCTCGTTCACGTACCAATCCCAGGCATCACTCTGTTCAAACTCATTGCCCCACACGTCAAGCGGGTGAAACTCGGGGAGCCACTCGTTCCAGTCGGGCATTTGGATGCTGACGGGCATCTCGCGCATGTTTGTGTACCCGTCAATTGAGAAAGCCTCTGGAGTGATGCCGTTCGGGAAGGCAAAGTCGCGCAGTTCGGAGTCGCGCTCCAGCACCCACTCGGTGCCAGCGCCTGCGGCCCAGTACGTCTGGTCCATTGCATCCACCGACTGACCGGCTGAACGAGGGGCGCCTTCATTGCGCGAAGCAATGGCGGTAGGACCGGGCTGATACGGCGGCTGCCACGGCCGTCCGTCCCGGCCGTGATCCGGGCGCTTCTCTGCGTGCCCGGGTGGTTTTCTGGTCGAGGGGCCCGGGACCCGGCCTGTGCGGCGGCGCGGCGCGTCAGTGGATGTTGCGCGCGGCGTGGCGGGGCGTGCGGCGGGCTTTCGCGGGGTTAACGGGCACAGGGCTAGAAGGCCCTTCGAAACGGCGCGCGGCTCGCCCGGCGCCGAGAGACGAAGGAGCCCCGCATGGTCTTTCCCTTCCGCCGCCGCCGTCCTGCGCCCGAGGCCAAGGCGCGCGCCGCCGCGCCGGCGATCGCCTGGTCGGGGGCGGGGCGCGTCGCCTGGAGCCCGCGCGAGGCCGGTGCGCTGATGCGGGCGGGCTTCGCCGGCAACCCGGTGGGCTTCCGCGCGGTGAAGCTCGTCGCCGAATCCGCCGCGGCGCTGCCGCTCGTCCTGCAGGACGCGGCGCGGCGCCACGAGAGCCACCCGATCCTGTCGCTCCTGCGCCGGCCCAACCCGGGGCAGGGGCGCGCCGAGCTGATGGAGGCCGTCTACGGCCAGCTTCTCCTGAGCGGCGACGCCTGGCTGGAGGCGGTGGCGGGCGCGGAAGGCGCGCCGGTGGAGCTGCACGTCCTGCGCTCGGACCGGATGCGCGTCGTGCCCGGCGCGGACGGCTGGCCGGCGGCCTACGCCTACACGGTGGCCGGGCGCACGCATCGCTTCGACGCCGCGGCGCGGCCCGCGCCGGTCTGCCATCTGCGCAGTTTCCATCCCCAGGACGACCACCACGGGCTCTCGCCGATGCAGGCGGCGGCGCAGGCGGTGGACGTGCACAACGCCGCCTCGCGCTGGTCGAAGGCGCTTCTGGACAATGCGGCGCGGCCCTCGGGGGCGATCGTCTATCAGGGCGCCGACGGCGGCGGCGGGCTCGCGCCCGAGCAGTACGACCGGCTCGTGGCGGAGATGGAGAGCTATCACCAGGGCGCGCGCAACGCCGGGCGGCCGATGCTGCTCGACGGGGGGCTCGACTGGAAGCCGATGGGCTTCTCGCCCTCCGACATGGAGTTCCAGCAGACGAAGGAGGCGGCGGCGCGCGAGATCGCGCTCGCCTTCGGGGTGCCGCCGATGCTGCTCGGGCTGCCGGGGGACGCCACCTACGCCAACTACCAGGAGGCGAACCGCGCCTTCTTCCGGCTCACGGTGCTGCCGCTCGCGGCGCGGGTGACGGCGGCGCTGGGCGACTGGCTGTCGGAGCATTTCGGCGCGGCGCTCGCGCTCAAGCCGGATCTCGATCAGGTGCCGGCGCTCGCCGCGGAGCGCGACGCGCAGTGGGCGCGCGTGGGCGCGGCGGATTTCCTGACGCGCGCCGAGAAGCGGCGCCTTCTGGGGCTGCCGGCGGAACCTGCGGCGGAGGACGCGGCGGATGGCTGAGCGGCACGACGGGCGGCCGGGCCCGGACACGCCGGCCTGCGCGCCGGCGCTCCGGCTGGAGGCGCACGAGGCGATGGCGCGGCTGCAGTTCGAGACCGTGCACCGCCGGCTCGAGAAGATCGAGGCGATGATGGAGCGGCTCGAGCGGCGGCTCTGGATCAGCGTCTACGGCGTCGTGGGGATGATCCTCGCGCAGGCGGTGCAGTCGATGGCGCAGGTGGCGCCGTGAGGAGGGACGGGATGGAACTGGAACGCAAGTTCGCCGGCGGCGCGGTCGCGCTCGAGGGCGCGGCGCGGATCGAGGGCTACGCGAGCCTCTTCGGCGCGCCGGATCAGGGCGGTGACGCGGTGGCGCCCGGCGCCTTCGCGGGCTCGCTCGGGCAGGGCCGCGCGGTGCGCCTGCTCTGGCAGCACGACCCCGCGCAGCCGATCGGCGTCTGGGAGGAGCTGCGCGAGGACGCGCGCGGGCTCTTCGTGCGCGGGCGGCTGCTGACGGAGGTGGCGCGCGGGCGCGAGGCGGCCGCGCTTCTGAAGGCCGGCGCGATCGAGGGGCTCTCGATCGGCTACCGCACGCGGCGCGCGGAGCGGCGCGCGGGCGGGCGGCTCCTGACGGAGGTCGAGCTCTGGGAGGTCTCGCTGGTGACCTTCCCGATGCTGCCCGCCGCGCGCGCCGAGGCGAAGGAGGAGGCGCAGCAGGACGCCGAGGAGGACGGGGGCGCGGCGGCGCTGCGCGCGCTCGCCGAGGGCGTCGAGGCCGCGCGCCGGGCGCTGCGCGGGTGACGAAGAGCAATCCGGAGGACGGCATGACCGAGACGACAGAGGCCGGCGCGACCCCCGCGCCGGTGGCCGAGGCGAAGCGCGCGATGGCGGGGTTCGCAAAGGATTTCGGGGAGTTCCGGAGGGAACTTCACGCACGACTTCAACAGCAGGAAGAGCGACTGACCATGCTTGATCGCAAGATGCAGAGCCCGGCGCGCCCGGCGCTCGCCCGCGCCGCCGACGAGACGGCGCCGCACGCCAAGGCCTTCGGGTCCTACCTCCGCTCGGGCGACGACGAGGGGCTGCGCGGCCTCGAGCTGGAGGGCAAGGCGATGACCTCGGCGGTGGCGGCCGACGGCGGCTATCTCGTCGATCCGGAGACCGCCGAGACCATCCGCGGCGTGCTCGATTCCACCGCCTCGATCCGGCGCATCGCCAATGTCGTCCACGTCGAGGCGACCGCCTACGACGTGCTCGTGGACACGACCGAGGTGGGCGCCGGCTGGGCGACCGAGAGCGACGCGGCGGCCGAGACCGGCACCCCGGCGATCGACCGCATCTCGATCCCGCTGCACGAGCTTTCGGCGCTGCCGAAGATCAGCCAGCGGCTGCTCGACGATTCGGCCTTCGACATCGAGGCCTGGCTCGCGGGGCGCATCGCCGAGAAATTCGCCCGCGCCGAGGCGGCGGCCTTCGTCGCGGGCGACGGGGTGGACAAGCCCCGCGGCTTTCTCACCCATCCGGCGGTGGCCGAGGCGAGCTGGAGCTGGGAGAGCCTCGGCTACGTGGCGACCGGCGCGGACGGCGCCTTCGCGGGGGCCGAGGCGCTGATCGATCTCGTCTACGCGCTCGGCGCGCGCTACCGCGCCAACGCGCGCTTCGTGATGAACTCGCGCACCGCCGGCGCGGTGCGCAAGCTCAAGGACGCCGACGGCCGCTTCCTCTGGTCCGACGGGCTGGCGGCCGGCGAGCCCGCGCGGCTCCTCGGCTACCCGGTGCTCGTCGCCGAGGACATGCCCGACATCGCGAGCGGCGCCGACGCCATCGCCTTCGGCACCGACGAGCTCGGCGCCTGGGGCAGCAGCCTCGTCACCTTTCTCTTCGA
>CAJXLX010000051.1 GCA_913056335.1 uncultured Rhodothermaceae bacterium | reverse complement strand
CCGCCGCGTAATCTGCGGGAGGATCGCGTCCTTCCACGTCATAAACCGATCCTCCAGAATCGCCTGCCGCGCCTCCCGCATCAGCCAGCAGTAAAACGCCAGGTTTTGCTGCGAGGCAATCTGTAACCCCAAAATCTCGTTCGACTTCTGCAGGTGCCGCAGATACGCCTTCGTGAAGGTCCGCGATGCATACGCCTCCAGGCCCGGATCAATCGGTGTGTGGTCGTTTTTGAACTGCGCGTTCTTGATGTTCATGCGCCCCTGCGTCGTAAAGAGCGTGCCGTTGCGTCCGTTGCGCGTGGGCATCACACAGTCAAACATATCCACGCCTCGCGCCACGTTTTCGAGCAGATTCTCGGGGGTGCCCACGCCCATCAGGTAGCGCGGCTTCTGCTCAGGCAAGAGCGGTGTTACCACCTCCACCATATCGTACATATCTTCATGTGACTCGCCCACCGAGAGGCCGCCAATCGCATAGCCGGGAAAGTCCAGATCCACCAGCGCACGGGCCGATTCGCGGCGCACCTCCGGATACGTCACGCCCTGCACAATCCCAAACAGCGCCTGCTCGTGGCCGTGCGGCGAGGTCGTCTTCTCGTAGTGGACGCGCGCCCGCTCAGCCCAGCGGAGCGTCAGCTCGTTCGATTCGCGGGCATATTCTTTCGACACATCCGCCGCCGGACACTCATCCAGCACCATCATAATATCCGATCCCAGCGCGCGCTGCGTATCCACCACCGACTCCGGCGTAAACATGTGCTTCGAGCCGTCAATATGGCTCCGAAACTCCGCGCCCTCTTCGGTGAGGGTGCACCGATCGGCCAGCGAAAAGACCTGGTATCCGCCCGAATCCGTCAAGATCGGACCGTTCCACTGCGAAAAGTGCTGCAACCCGCCCGCCGCCTCAATGATGTCGGTGCCCGGACGCAGGTACAGGTGGTACGTATTGCCCAGAATGATGTCGGCCTGCACGTCGTCATGCAGCACTCGGGGCGGCACCGCCTTTACGCTCCCCAGCGTACCCACCGGCATAAACGCCGGGGTCTGCACCGTGCCGTGCGCCGTCTCGAACGAGGCGGCACGGGCGTTGCTGGTGGCATCAGTGTGAGCAAGAGTAAACGTCATACAAACAGTAATTTAGGTCAGGGGGAAAGCGAAAGACGCGTGCCAGGGTGGCTATTGGGATGCGCTCTACGCAAAGCATACGCCCCGGCTGTGGGTTCCGGTATCGCACAGGTGATGGCTCTCGGCGCTTCGGGCTCGGTTCAGATGCAGTGTAACACGTCCACGATTGATGACGAAGATCTGACAGGTCTGTCGAGACCTGTCAGATCTATTGGGGGCCTTTCATCGCCGCTGCGTCTGCCCGTACTCATTCAGCTCCAGATCCTCCAAGAGAACGCACTCGTGACAACCATGTGGACTGAGCCGAACGGTCCCCCGTTCGGCCCTGCCACAGCCGCTGGAGACGTTCGTGCTGGGCGCTCCCCGTCTCCTGGTGCGACCCATCGCGCGCACCGCCTACTTTCGCATCTGCCCGTACTCATTCAGCTCCAGCGTCAGTTCCTCGCGCCAGGCGCGATAGATCGTCACGAGAATAGCGGTGGCGGGCACGGCAATGAGCAGTCCAAAGATGCCCATGAACGTGCCAAACGCGAGCAGCGCAAACACAATGAGCACCGGGTGCAGCCCCATCTGATAGCTTAAGATCTTGGGCGTGAGCACCGACTGCTCCAGGAGCTGCTGCGCCAGAATGACAACAAGTATGATCACCGCATCCATCCAGCCGCCAAACAGGAGCCCAATGCATCCCCCCAGCACCATGCCCACGATGGGCCCCAGGCGCGGCACAAAGTTCATAACGCCCACCAGCAGTCCAATGAGCAGCCAGAACGGCACCCTAAACAGCGCGAGCGCCACCGCCACGTTGGCCCCAGAAATAAGGCTGATGATCAGCTGGCCACGCAGATAGTTGCCTACAATGCCGCCGGCCTCCACAATGTAGTCGCGGCGCCCGTTGGCTGTGGGGAAGAGCCCGACCAGGCTGTCGCGAATGGACGGGTAGTCCTTCAGCGTATAAAAGAGGATGACCGGAATCAGCGCCAGCACCGTAACGATGCCCAGCACCGAGCCCACCGAGGCCAGCACCTCCTCGGCTGCACTGGGCAGGCGGCGCGTCTGCTGCTGCACAAAGCCGGTCAGCTCGCGAATGAGTGTCTCCCGCTCAATGACGCCCGCCTCCTCCAGCTCCGCCACCAGCGGCGAGGTCGCCAGCCAGTCGCGTAGCGCCTCCAACGCGCCCAGCGACTGCCGCGACAGCCGGTCGATCTGCTCCACAATGTTCGGCGCAATAATCACGATCGTTGTAATGAACAGCCCCACCACCAGCATCGTCACGGCCATTGATGAGACCCAGCGTGGAATGCGATGCTTCCGGTCCAGGCGCGTCACAATCGGATGCAGCAGGTACGCCAGCAGATACACCGCGACAAACGGAATGAGGATGGTGCTCGTGCGCACAATCGCCCAGATGAGCAGCAGCACGCCGCCCGAAAGCAAGAGCGCCCGCGCGGCCGCATTCTTGTGCACCGGCCACAGCAGCAGCCCGCCTGCCACCGCCACCAGCGGCGGACTCAAAAACGAGCCTGCCTGCGGAAACTCCATCGCATACAGCAGCGCCAGCAGCATCACCAGCCCGCCTACCAGCAGAAGCACCTCATGCACAGGCGCATCCCGCCACGATTCCGCCGAGTCGGAGTCAGAGAGAGCCATGGGCCAGAAAAGACGTTAGGGGGATACGAAGGCAAGCAGCACAGAACGGGAGCACAACCCAGCTTCGAAGGTACACGGTGGCACGTGCATCGTTTTATTTTGCCAGGTAGGCTCTGCCCTATTCTATGCCCCACGCAGACGTGTTTGATCCGGCGCAGCTCCACCGTCCGGGCACCGTGCTGTTAGACACCGCCCGCCCCGATGCCGAGAACCAGCACACGCGGCTGTTCACCGATCCGCTCGATGTCTGCAACGCGACCACCTATGCCGAGGTGCCACGCGCGCTGCAGGCCGCCCAAGCCGCCCGCAGCCGCGGGCACTACGTGGCCGGGTATGTGGCCTATGAAGCCGGCTACGCCCTCGACCCAAGCCTCCGCCCCGACGCGCCCCCGCTCGACCGCCTCAACGGCCCCCTCGTGTGGCTCGGCGTCTACAATGCGCCCCGCAGATGGACCGCCGCTGAGGCCCACGCCGCCTGGACGAACGTAGCGCCCGAAGCGCCTACCAATCCGCAGTTCGCCTGGCCCGAAGCGGATTACCGGCGCGCCTTTCGTCAGGTTAAGCAGCACATCCACGACGGGGATGTCTACCAGATCAACCTTACCGGTCCGGTCGACATGGATCCACCGGACGATCCGGTTGCGCTCTATGCACATCTGCGGGCGCGGCAGCCCGTGCCCTACAGCGCGTATATCCACACCGGAGCGCGCAACGTGCTGTCGGCCTCCCCCGAACTCTTCATCCGGTGGAACGGACGCCGCATCCACACCCGCCCCATGAAAGGCACCGCTGCGCGTCCGCCCAGTGCGTCTGAAGACAAGGCCGCCATCGCCGCCCTCCGCGCCGACGCCAAGACGCAGGCCGAGAACCTGATGATTGTGGACCTGCTGCGCAACGATCTGTCGATCTGTTGCACGCCGGGTTCGGTGCAGGTGCCAGAGCTGTTTGCGGTGGAGCGCCACCCAACCGTCCTGCAGATGACCTCGACCGTGGAGGGGCAGTTGCGTGACGGCATCGCCCTGCCCGAGCTGTTTCGGGCGCTGTTTCCATGCGGATCGGTCGTCGGCGCGCCCAAGCTGCGGGCGATGCGCATCATCCGCGCCCTCGAACCCGCTCCACGCGGTGTCTACTGCGGCGCCATCGGCTGGGCCGGGCCGGATGACGAAGCGGCGTTTAGTGTGGCCATTCGCACTGTCGAAATCGGTCCCGAAGGCGCACGTATGGGCACCGGCGGTGGGCTCGTGTGGGATTCAGAGGCCGAGGCCGAGTACCGCGAATGCAAGCTCAAGGCACGGTTTCTGGGGGATGCGAAGGATCCGGCTCCACTCACCGATCCGACACTTATCGAAACGATGCGCTGGGACGGACAGCATATTCCCCTCCTCGACCGGCACCTGCATCGGCTGGCGGCCTCGGCGCAGTACTTTGGGATACCGTGCGATCCATTGGCCATCCGCCAGGCCCTCGCATCCACCTGCAACGCGCTGCCCGATGCGCCGCACATGGTGCGCGGCACGCTGGCCCCCGACGGCACGTGGCAGGCCACCACACGCCCGCTCAACGCGCCGCCCGAGCGTCCGTGGCGCCTTACGCTAAGCCCGGTGCGCGTGGACCCGCAGGATGTGCGCCTGCATCACAAAACGACGGCCCGCACGCCCTACGACGACGCGGCCGCCTTTGCGCGGGCACACAACTGCGACGAAGCGCTGCTGCAGTCCACCGACGGCTTCGTCACCGAGGGCGCACGCAGCAACGTGTTCATCGAGCGCAACGGACTGCTCTACACGCCGCCCCGATCGAGCGGACTCTTGGGCGGCGTCTACCGTGCAAAAGTAATCGAAGAGCGCGACGTTCGCATCCAGCCGCTCACGGTCGAGGACCTGCGCACCGCCGACGCCCTCTACTGCTGCAATGCCGTCCGCGGATGGCGCACTGCCCGTTGGGTCGAGCCTGAAACGGTGGCGGTGTGATGAGATGCGTTGTTTGGGCTCCTATCTTGGTAGCTACTTCTGTCCCCGTACCCAACGGTCTCCCATCGGCGCACTGGGGCTCTGCCCCGCCACGTACACAGTCCGCCCCAAGCTCAGCGTTAAATCCCTTCCTCTGCATCCCCCAAACCGCTATGCTCGACACCATTCGCGATGCCGCTACCCGCTACGAAGCCGACGTCATTGCCTGGCGTCGTGCGCTGCACCAGCAGCCTGAGCTCTCGACCGAAGAGACCCAGACCGCTCAGTTCGTGGCCGATGCGCTGGCCCCACTCGATCTTCCCGTGCGCACCGGACTCTACAACACCGGCCTGATGGCTACGCTCCAGGGCGACAAGCCCGGCCCCACGGTATTCTTGCGGGCGGATATGGATGCACTCCCCATCCGGGAGGAGACGGGGCTGGACTTTGCCTCCAAAAACGACGGCGCCATGCACGCCTGCGGCCACGACGCGCACACGGCGATGCTACTCGGGGCAGCACACATCCTCAGTGGGATGCGCGAGGATATTCACGGAGCGATCCGGTTCTGCTTCCAGCCGAGCGAAGAGCGCCTTCCGGGCGGAGCCCCGTTTCTTATCGAAGAAGGCGTCCTCGATGACGACGACCACAGCGCAGCCCCGGAGGTCGTCTACGGACAGCACGTCGCGCCCGACCTGGCTGCGGGCACGATTGGCGTGCACAGCGGCATGTACATGGCCTCGGCGGATGAGATCTACCTCACGATCCACGGCGAGGGCGGGCACGCAGCGGCGCCCCACGAGCTATCGAGTGATGCGGTGGTGGCAGCTGCGCATGTGATTACCGCGCTGCAATCTGTGAACAGCCGCTACCGTCCGCCGGATGTGCCGAGCGTGCTGTCGTTGGGCCGCGTGCAGGCCAACGGCGCCACGAACGTGCTCCCCGATGCCGTGCAGATTGCGGGCACCTTTCGCGCAATGGATGAGGTGTGGCGGCAGAAGGCCCACGGGCTTATTGAGCGCATCGCTACGCAGATCGCGGAGGCCCACGGCGCTACCGCCACGGTGGACGTACAAACCGGCTACCCGGCGCTCTACAATCACGAAGCCCCCACCGAACTGGCCCGCAACGCCGCGCTGGACTACGTGGGAGCCGAGCGCACCATCGACCTGGAGAAGTGGTACGCGGGCGAGGACTTTGCCTACTATCTGAAGGAGTGCCCCGGCAGCTTCTACCGCCTGGGGACGGGCAGTGCTTCGGGGCACGGTGCGCACGGCCTCCACACGTCGCGCTTTACCATCAACGAGGACGCGCTCTCCACGGGGGCGGGTTTCATGGCGTACCTGGCCTGGCGCTACGGGGCTGAGCAGTCACGCGGGTGAGGCAGTGTGTGGCGCATCCCCAGACAAAAAACGCCCACCCGGCATAAAGCCGAATGGGCGCATTTTCATAGCGTAAAAATGAGGCGAACAGCGATCAAGCAGGTGAGGGGGCATTGACGGCTTCCACGCGCTGCACCTGCGGCACCGAGCGCTTCAGGGCCTGTTCGATGCCCGCGCGCAGCGTCATGGTGCTCATGGGACAGGTGCCGCACGCGCCCAGGAGCTCCAACTCGACGACGTTGTCATCGGTCACGTTGAGCAGGCGCACCGACCCACCGTCGGCCATGAGGTACGGGCGGATGGTGTCGAGCGCCTCCTCGATCTGGTCGCGCAGTTCGGGGTCGATGGAAGCCTCAGCATGCGAGGCAGCAGAATCAGACATAATCAGCAAGGGGTCACAATGAGCAGTCGGGCCAGACTGTGGAGCAGTCCAGCATTTCAGCTATACGGCGCGAATCCGGAAAAGATCACTGCGCAGCGCGTATTCGGTAATGCGTTGTATCCAGTGGGTTTAGCGAGATTGATCTACCGATAGCGGGGTAGTGGATAGACGTTAAGTGATCGCTGCCCTGATAATAATCTTTCCTGGGGCGAACGGTCCCCCGTTCGCTCCCGCCAGTCCCGCCAGTCCCGCCGGAGACGTCCGCGCCGGGCGGCACTCCCAGTCTCCGGCTAATGGTATATTTCCTCCATCACGTAGCGTTAAACCGCTATCGATAGAGGATCTCCACTTTCTCTGTGGGATCCTGCGTGGCGTTGCGGATCTCGACCTGCTCCACCGAACGCTCGGCAATCTGCCGGAAGGCCTGCGCCGAGAGCGAGTCGGGGTTGCGAAGCACCACGGGTTCGCCTTCGTCGCCCCCTTCGCGCACGGACTGTTCGATGGGAATTTCGCCCAGGAACGGCACCTCCAGTTCGCGGGCCAGATCCTGCGCGCCGTGTTCGCCAAACAGGTAGTACTTGCGGTCGGGCAGGTCCGGCGGCGTGAAGTAGGCCATATTCTCCACGATACCCAGCACCGGCACATCCACATTGTCGAACATCGCCACGCCCTTGCGTGCATCGTCAAGCGCCACATCTTGCGGGGTGGATACGATGATCGCGCCCGTGAGCGGAATGGTCTGCACGATGGTGAGCTGGATGTCGCCCGTGCCGGGGGGCAGGTCGAGCACCATGTAGTCGATCTCGCCCCAGTGCACATCGCCCAGGAACTGACGGATGGCCTTTGTCACCATCGGGCCGCGCCAGATCACCGCTTTATCGGGATCCACCATGAATCCCATAGAAAGCAGCTTGATGTCGTACTTTTCAAGCGGCTCGATCTTACGCTGGTCGTTCACGCGCGGCTTTTTGCCCTGCATACCCAGCATCGTTGGAATGGACGGGCCGTAGATGTCCGTATCTACCAGCGCCACGTTGTAGTCTTGCTCGGCCAGCGCAATCGCCAAGTTCACAGCCACCGTACTTTTGCCCACGCCGCCCTTACCCGAGGCCACGGCAATGGTATTCTGCACGCCCTTGTTCTCCGGCTCTTTGTCGCCGCTCTGGTCGCCCACGGCAATCTCATCGCCGAGCGAAATCATCTCCGCATCCACCTCAACATCCACCTCCAGCGACGGATCGACCTCGTCGTGGATGGCCTGGCGACAGGCGCGCGCCACCTGCTTTTCGAAGGGCGTGCCGGGCTCGGGACACACCACCGTGAACGACACGCGGTTGCCATCGACCTGCAGGTTGCGCACCAGATCCAGCCGCACGATGTTTTTCTCGCGGTCGGGCTCAACCACGTGTTTGAGGGCGTTTAAGACGGCCTGGCGGGAGACAGCCATAGCTTTCAGGGGGCTTGGTGAATGGATGCGACATAGAGGACCGGATAGGCATGATGTGCACCTTGCCTGCGCGGGTGTTGTTCCTCTGATGGAGGCAGCGTAGGGCGGATTCAACAGGGCGTCATGCAGTGACAGCTACCCTCAAATACGTCACCTCGGATTGTGCGTCAGATGCACTGCCACCAGGGCATGGAAGAGCGCTCGCAGGGTACGGTGAAGACATGATCACGCACGGCGCGAAGGACACGACTTCAGCGTGTATAACGAATACGGCGTGCGTTGAGGCAATGAGAGAGGCCATGTGTTCCCACATAGTGACTGAACTGCTGCGCCTTATTCTGATGCTGAACAAGCGCCTCGGAGAAAGAGCGGCTCCTGAACCTGATACGGTTTGATACAGATGTAGCCTGCAACCCCCTACACATGTATCGGAGATTGTATACAGATGTATCGGAAAGAGGGAACATCTGTGTATTGTGTGAGGGCATTGCGCCGTGTAGATTGCCTGTGGTTTGTTTCCCGAGGGCGTGTTGAAAGCCGTCCCATAAGGGATCAATCACATGCATGTAGAACCAATGTTAAGTTCGTATGATCATCGGGGGGGGGTGATTTTACAATGTGGATGATACTGCGTACGATAAACGTGCAATGTATAAGACAGCACACGCTTTCACCTCACGGGCGAGCCTTTTATACATCCTCTCGCTTCCTGCGTGGTCGGCGTGTCGCTTTCCGTCCCCGTTTTTGGCCTCCCTTCCTGCTATGTTCTACTCTCGCTTCACTCAAGACGTGGTATATACCGCGTCCTCGCTCTGGTACGCGATATCGATTCCCCCCATTCCCAGTCCAACACGCGACCAGTTGGTTCAAAGCCGACGGGTGAACTATGCAAAGCAGCTTTTCCTGATGGACCATCGTGGAGAAAATGTGAGGCAGATTACCGAGCGTGGAGGCGAAAACCTGCAGTGGACGCCCGATGGCAATTCCTTCCTATTCAAGCGTGATGTGCACCGTGGTGAGGGAGCCCGGTATGTACCGTACAGATTTGATCTAACGACGCGAGAGGCCGAGCCCCTGTGGCCTGCGCTTCCCGATTCGGTACCTGAGTTTCCTCCACTCTCTACCCAGGAGCCTCTTTTCAATCCTGATTTGTAAGAGGCGGAGACCGTGCCCTTTGTGATGCTCCTTTGCCCCTATGAACGAACCATACCCCAGAGGTGATATGGCCCCATCAGAAAAATAGAAAGCCGTCGGCGTGGTACCAGCACCCGACGGCTTAGCAAACAGCTCGCGTATTCTTTTTGATTTTCTGGATGTTAGTATGAGCACATGCATGAAGAACGCTGTTTTAGCGATCTCAATCATCGTTTTTATGGGAGGCACGAGCGTGGCATCGGCTCAAGATTCTACCTCGGTCCCCTCGCAGGATAACAAAGATATTCGGGCGTGGCTCAGTTTCGAAGGCGGTCAAAGCACCTCTGGGGGATTTGTTATGCAGATGAGTGCCAACTATATACGGTCGTCTCATCACTTTAGTGCTCGGCTTCTTGGTGAGTCACCAGGAGAGGGATTCTTTCAGGGATTCCACGAAGAAGGGCGTTCCGAACTTGGCTTCTTGTATTCGAGAGCAGAAAAATGGGATTGGGGCCATGCTTCCGTAGGGACCGGCGTCGCCGTGCTATGGGGAGAAACTGCTTCTGGGTCAGTTACCTGGACTACTGCTGGGCTTCCCGTTCAGGCTACCCTTTACCTTACGATTCCCTACCGCCCAATCGACTGGCTGGGCCTCAAGGTTGGAGGGCACGCCAATGTCAATCCTGAAGACTCCTTCGCTGGAGCAACCGTCGGACTCGTCATTGGCAAGCTGCGTTGAGGGGAGTAGAAGTCGACGGAGTTGGTGAAGTGCCTCATTTAACACATTCGTTTCTTTAACATTAACCTATGTTATTAACATGATTTTTTTAGAAAATCCTATCAAAAAAAACTTCTTTTTGCTCTCTTTATGCCTGTGTTTCTTTTCGCAAAATGTGTTTGGTCAACACGGGTTTTCACAGACGTCAAATTATCTTTCACAGACAGACTTTGCATCTGTAGAATTGAACTTCCGTAACGCCGAAGATCCTCAAGATCCCGACCCGATAGCAACGGTCAAATACGAAGGCGGAGGAGTCTTTCAATCTGGTCAGTCTGTTGAGTTTAGTTGGGAAGAGGTAGAAATTTATCAAGGCGGACCAAATGGGTACGAAGAACCGGGAGACGGCACCTGGGAAGCAGACGACATTCGAGTATGCACTGACTATGACGAAGAGAACAACGCATGCTTGAATGGATGGCAAGACAACACGCAGCAACTGACCTTTCCGACTGTTTCAGGTAATGCGACTGTCGAAAAGTCGCTTGCGTTTGAGGTGGAAGGAGGAGGTGAAGCGCTCGATTATGTGTCCGATCTGTACCCTATATGGGGACAAGATGTAGACACAATGATTTATACCCTTGTCCCTTCTCCTGACCTCAATTTCAGAGACGAAGAGAACGCGGTTAGCATATGGACACAGCGGTCCACGCAGGTCACACAGGGCAACCTCAATAAACCGCTTCTGATTGTAGAAGGGATTGACCTATCAGATGATACACATCCGTATGTCAACTACGGACGCCTGGGAGATCTTGCACTACAGGCCCGAAACGACGGGTATGATGTCGCGGTCATATCCTTTCAGGATCCTCTCTCTTCGATCCGGCAACACGAGGAGGTGCTCCGAAGAGCGCTCCAACTTGTTCACGACTTAAAAGAGGATACGAGTCAACCCACGGCAGTTGCCGGTCTGAGTCGAGGGGGAGTTGTTGCTCGCTATGCTCTGGCCAAGATGGAAGAGAACGGGACGCCTCATCATACGTCCCTCTTTCTCTCTTACGACGCACCGCAGCGAGGGGCTAACATCAATCTTAACCTGCAGCAGGCGATTTTCGGCAGTGGCCGGGTAGCAGATAATGCTCCACAAGATGTGAAAGAGCAACTGGATTCTCAGGCTGTGAGGGAGCTTCTCATAGATCATTCCGAGCATAGCTCCCCTACCGAGCAAGAAACACTTTTTAACGAAATTCGCGACCTGAATGGAGGCACCGGTTATCCCGCAGGACCGCGACTCGTAACCTGGAGCAACGGTACGTGGCAGCAGCCATCTTTTGACACCGACCTTGCCTTTGAGATTGTTAGTAATGGAAATTTCAATAAACAATACAATTTAACTGATTTAGACAAAAATCATGGGTCATATATTCCAGGCAACTTAAGCCCTGATGAATCTGGGTTTGTAAATATAAAGTGGTATGAGGAATTTGGAGCAATAGTACTTAATTTCGTCGGTTTCCCATTCGGACTTGACGCTGATGTGCCGACATGGTGGGCATTTGACCAAAGGAGCAATGCAACCTTCATTCCCACATTCAGCTCAACAGACAAGGATTCTCCATACAGTTCGTCTCCGTTCGACTGCGTGACAGGAGTCGGTGAGCGGAGTTCACATGCTGCTTTCACCAACGACGCAGCCACTTTGATGCTGGATGAGCTTCGATATGCCTTTGGGGATGCCTCACAACCAAACTGTGAACCGCTTTCCCCACCCCCTCTCGAAGTCACCCTCTCCGGTCCAAGCACCGTAGAGAGTGGGCAATACAGCACCTGGACCGCCGATGTCGAAGGCGGTGAAGGATCAGCCAGTTACAGTTGGAGCGTACGCGAGCCCGGTGCTACCTCATGGACGGGAACGGGAGCACTCTGCTCCGGCGAAACGTGCTCCTACATGTTCACTAACTTCGACAACTACGTTCAGGACGGCGAGATACGCGTTACCGTTGACAAAGGCACAGAGACCGACATCGACAGCCAACGGGTTACAGTGTCGCCCGGAGCCTCAGGTTGCGAACCGGGTATGATCATCTGCCCCTCAGCGCTGGCCTCGCAGGTGAGCTCGTTCGAAGCCGAGCCCCAGGGCGAGGCGGCCCAACTGGCGTGGACGACCACCGGCTCGATGGGCGAGGGCGCCTTTCTCGTGCAGCACCGCGCGGATAGCACCGCCGCGTGGAGCGATCTCGAAACCGTAGCGGCTGGCGAGATAGCAGAGGCCGACTCCACCGACGCGCCGGCGTACCGAGTTGACACCGACGCCCTTGCTCCGGGCACGCATCAATTCCGACTGCAATGGACGACGGGCGACGAAACAGCGCTCCTCTCAGACGTCATTGAGGCGGAGATCACGCTTTCGGAGCCGTACCGGCTGCGTGCGTACCCGAATCCGGTGCGAGGAGCCCTCACCATCGAGAGCGCCGTGGACACCCGACAGCCCGTGCGCGTGCAGATCTACGATGTGCTTGGGCGGCGCGTCACGACGGTCTACGACGGACCGATGGCGCCGAACGAACTCAAGCGCTTCACGGTGGAGCCCGCGGCAGAAGGCTTGAGCAGCGGGACTTACTTCCTGCGCATGGTGGGCGAGGACTTCCAAACCACCTCGCAGATTAGCGTCGTGCGGTAGGCACAGACGCTGGACATGATTGGGTTCAAGGTGTAGGGACGCACCGGCACCAGCCGGGCGTCCCTACGTGTTTTCGGGCTGTTGCCGTGATGGCTGTGTAAGATGCAAGATCAGCCGCCGCACGTTGCTTCTCGCTTTGTCAGAGGAATTCCATAGCCGGGGACCGCTTGCGTCCCCGGCGAAGGCATAAGCAGAATAGATTTATCCCCGTTGCCCCCGAATGCAAATCACGAGGCCGTGCGCGTCAGATGCACCGCCCACCAGGGCATGGATGTTTGCTCGCGGGTCACGGTGAAGCCGTGCTCACGGGCGGCCTGGCGCATGGCGGGGGCATCGTCAAGGAGGCAGCCCGAGCAGATGCAGTGTCCGCCGGGGCGCAGCCGCTCGGCAAACCGCGGCATCAGGTCGATGAGCACCGCGCGGTGGATATTGGCGAGCACAATGTCGGCGGGCTGGTGCGGAACGTCATCGAGTGTGCCATAATGCACACGCACACGGTCGGCCACGCCGTTCTGGGCGATGTTCTCGCGGGTGTTCTCAATCGCCCACGTGTCGATGTCGAACGCATCCACCTGTGCGGCCCCGGCTCGGCATGCTGCAATCGCCAGGATGCCTGTGCCCGTGCCCGCATCCAGCACGTGCGCATCGTCGCAGGGCAGCTTCGCCATTAGTTCCAGCACCAGGCGCGTGGTGGCGTGGTACCCGGTGCCAAAGCTCATCTTCGGATCGATGACGAGTGGCGCGTAGGTGCTGGGGGGAGGCGTAGCATCGGACCACGACGGACGCACGAAGAACGGGCCGATGTGCTGCGGCTCGACGGAGGCCTCCCATTCGGCATTCCAGTTGCGCGGTTGAATGGCGCTGATGTGAAGCGCAGCAGCAGGCGCGTGTGCATCCATCCAGTCGCGCACCGCATCGGCCTGGGCCTCTCCCCAGCGTGGTGCGGCCACGTAGGCCCGAAAGGTGTTGTCTTCGGTGTGAAACCCATGCGCTCCGTGCGCCTCCAGCAGCGCTGTCAGGGCCTCGTGGTGGGCAGAGGCGCCGGTGATGGTGACCTCAATGGTGGGCGTGGCGGCATCGTCGGGCATGGGGCGTCAGGCAGATTCGGGAACGCGTCCGCGATAGAGCGAGGCAATGCCAAACGTGAGCGGCTCCCACAGCAAGTCGGTGTAGCCGGTGCCGTGCAGGCGGTCGAGGAAGTCGGGGCCATCGGGGAAGACCGCCACCGAATCGGGCAGGTACTGGTACGCGCCGGCATCGGGACTCAACGTGCCGCCGATGCGCGGAAGCACGTTGCGCGAATACCAGTCGTAGAGCGGAGCCATGAGCGCACCGCGCGGCTGACTAAACTCCAGTACCACGAGCACGCCCCCCGGACGCAGCGTGCGGTGCATGTCGCGGAGCCCCGCGTCTAAGTTCTCGAAGTTGCGGACGCCAAACGCCACGAGGGCCGCATCGAACGAGTTGTCGGGAAACGGAAGATCCGCAGCATCCCCCTGAACCAGCTGGATGCGCGGGCCCAGACCGCGCCGGTCAAGCTTCTTCTGGCCAAAGCGCAGCATCTCGGCCGAGATGTCGACCCCCACGACCTGGCGCGGGTGCAGCTCCTCCTCGGCCATGATAGCGAGGTCGGCGGTGCCGGTGGCCATGTCCATAAGCCGTGTGACGCGCTCGGGACGCAGCAGGTCAATCGCGCGGTGGCGCCAGTACTGGTCGATGCCGAGGCTCAGGATGCGATTCAGCAGGTCGTAGCGCGGAGCAATGGCATCGAACATGGCTTCGATGTGCTCGCGCTTGCCATCGACTTCGCCAATGGGCGGATGGCTGGCAGGGGGATGCGTGGGCATAGCAACAAGAAGCGAAAAAGTGGCATGGGATGTACACTGTGTTGTATCCCACCCGCAGCGTAGAAGTGCCGGAGGAGGTAGGGATCCGGCAGGCTTAGCTCAAAATCTGCGTGAGCTTCAGCAAGTCGTAATCGATGCTCTTTTTGCGGCCCCACACGTTGCGGAGCGGCGTCAGCTTGACCTCGCTGTTTACGAGGCCGACCATGACTTCGGAGTGCCCGTCGAGGAGCGATTCGACGGCGCCCACGCCCAGGCGGCTGGCCAGGACGCGGTCGCTGGCGGTGGGCGAGCCGCCGCGTTGGATGTGGCCGAGAATGGTCGAGCGCAGGTCGATATCGTCGAAGTCGTTGTCGTCTAAAAGCGCCTTCTCGATGCCACGCGCGCCGCCGAGCTCATCGCCTTCAGCCACGATGACGATGGTAGAGCGCCGCTGCGCGGACATGAGCGACAGGAGGCGCTCCTTGACGACCTCCATTTCGGTGATGGTTTCGGGGATGAGCACCATCTCAGCGCCGCCGCCGATGCCGCAGTTCAGCGCAATGAATCCGGCATCGCGACCCATCACCTCGATGAGGAAGAGGCGGTTATGTGCATCGGCGGTGTCGCGCACACGGTCGATGTTCTCGATAGCGGTGTTGAGCGCCGTATCGTAGCCGATGGTGGTGTCGGTGCCGTAGAGATCGTTGTCGATCGTGCCGGGACAGCCCACAACGGGAATGTCATGCTCATCGTGCAAAATGTTGGCGCCACGCATCGTACCGTCGCCGCCGATAGCGACCAGCGCATCCACCTTGTACTCCTTCAGCATGCGCATGGCCCGAGCGCGGCCTTCGGGTTCCATGAATGCCGGAGAGCGAGCGCTCTTGAGCACGGTTCCGCCGGTCTGCACGATGTTAGAGACCGAGCGTCGGTCCATCTCCACAAAGTCGCCCTCGATCATGCCCTCATAGCCACGGCGAATGCCCATCACGTCGAGGTCGTTGGCCAAGGCCGTGCGCACCACCGCGCGCAGACAGGCATTCATGCCGGGGGCATCACCTCCGCTGGTGTACACCCCAATACGCTCAATGTCTCTCATAAAACGAACCATTCGTTGCAGAAGTCAAGATGGGAAGCGTAGACGCAGTGTGGGCTGGTGCTACGGCGCTACAGGGCGCGCTACCACGATACCGATCTGATGGTCGATCTGTTGGACGTACTGTTGAATATCGGGCGAAACAACGACTTCCCCGCTGAGCGAGGCATGCAGCAGGCCCAGTTGCCCATCGTCAGCGCGAAACGCAAGCCCGGTGTGGGCAATGTCGAGCCCCTCAATGTCGGTCGCCAGCCCAATGATGTCGCCCGCTTCGATCTGGTCGGCCACCGCGCCAATGTCGTCTTGGGGAATGACGTGCCACGCGTGGCCGTTGGCCTGCAGATTCGCCTCCATGTCTTGAATACAGGCGTAGAGGCTGTCGTTCGTGGCAAAGCGGTCGTAGGCATCGCGGTGTTCGCTCATGAAGGTAAGCGCGCGATCTACGCGGGACCCGCCCAGGTCGGCGGTGATGTCGAGCACCACGCCGCGGCGTTCGTTGTCGGCAATCCACTCGCTAAAGTAGTGCAGGCGAGCGCAGTAGCTGGGTTCGGCATCGCCGCGATAGCGCTGGGCTTGCAGGCGCTCGGCATAGCCCTCAAACCCGTAGTCGCGTACGGCCACCCCGCGCCCCATGGCCAGCATGGCCTCGACGAACGTCACACAGTCGAACCCGTCAAGGCGCGTTACGAGGCGCTCGGCAGGCGTGGTATCGAGCGTATGCTCCAGGTAGGGCGCCCCCATAAACTGCTGCCCCAGCGCCTGCATGATGCGTCCGAGGGATTCAGTGTGCAGGTCCTGGGTGCGTGCTTCGCGCATGACATCGGCAAAGCGATCGTGCGTGGCCGAGTCGGGCGGAGCCGGAGGCGCGTCTTGCACGCCGGCAGGGGCGTCGTCGGGCTCGGCGGGCGGCGCGTCGTCGGTGCAGGCGGCAAGGGGCAGCAGAAGCAGCAGGCCCACAATACGAAGCAAACGGACGGACATATCAGAAGCAGTTACGTTCAGAACACACAATGGGGGATGCAAAAGGCTGCGCACCCCCCTGTACCTACAGCATAAATGGACCCAGCTACGATGGCACCGGGCCGAAATCAGGCGCGCTGTTCATATCCGGCAGGCGGTCGAAGGGTTCGTTGGGGAGAGGCCACCACGGGCAGTCGATGTCGAGAGCGGTACGCAGGATGTCGAGGTAGCGCGAGCGCGGCACCTCGCGAGCCCCAAAGCGCTCCAGGTGCTTGGTCGTATACTGTGTATCGAGCAGCCGATAGCCGCCGCCCCGCATCTGCCGCACCAAGTGGGCCAGCGCCACTTTCGAGGCATACGACTCGCGAAAAAACATCGACTCGCCAAAGAACGCACCGCCCAGCGCCACGCCGTAGAGTCCGCCCGCAAGCTGGTCGTCCTTCCAGCACTCCACACTGTGCGCCACGCCCCGCTGATGCAGTTCAGTGAACACCTCTTTGATGGGCGGTGTGATCCACGTTTCATCGCGGTCGGCACAGCCCGTAATGACGGCTTTGAAGGCAGTGTCGGTGCGTACGGCAAAGGTGCCACGCCGCACGTGCCTGGCCAAGTTATGGGGCATGTGGAACGCATCGAGCGGAATGACGCCGCGTGGGTCGGGTGAGTGCCACTGAATGGTCTGCGTGTAGGGCGTGCCCATCGGGAACAGGCCTTGCGTGTAGGCCCAGATGACTTGGTTGGCCGAGAGCGCGTCGGACATGCGGAGCGGGGAAAATCAAAGGAGGCTTTGCAGAGCACAAACTGTGAATGGCGTGGCGCGTTCGTATGTTGCTGCCATAACATAGCCTGCACCTGCTTGTCGCTCCCTCCCCTGGTTCTGCTCCCTTTATGTCTGATACATCATACCGCGCCGACCTTGATGACCGTTCGTTCGACTGCACGGTGACCGACGACGAGAGCCTTGTACTCGACAAGACCGAGGCCGACGCCTTGGCCACCGACATTTCGGTGGAGCGCGTGGGGCCGGGCTACCTGTCGCTTCTGGTCGATGGCACGAGCGTATCGGCCGCCGTGGAGCCGCTCGATGGGAACCGCTACCGCGTCACGATCAACGGGCGCATGACCGAGGTGCAGGTCAAAGACGAACGGGCGATGCTGCTGGAGTCGTTCGGGCTCGAAGCCGCTGCCGATGCCGGCGAGGCCGAAATCCGGGCGCCCATGCCGGGCCTGGTGCTCGATGTGCTCGTGGCTGAAGGCGACACCGTCGAGGCCGACGAGGGCCTGCTTGTGCTCGAAGCCATGAAGATGGAGAACGAACTGTCAGCGCCGGGGCCGGGCACCGTCGAGGCGATCCATGTGAGCGAGGGCGACGCGGTGGAGAAAGATGCACTGCTCATCGAACTGGACCTGGAGGTGTAGCCGTCTGCTTAGCGGTCCGCTTGGTCATCTCGTTGGGGAGGCGCAGGCCGCCTCTTTCTGTCTTTTCTTCGCGATTCCCGCCTGCATATGCGTATTCTCGTAACAGGAGCCACCGGACTCGTTGGCTCGGCGCTGGTGCGCCAGCTGGTGGCCCAAGACGCCACTGTGCGCATCTTTCGGCGCCCCGATTCGTCTCTGGATGCGCTGGGCGATGCCGTTGATGCCGTTGAGCATGCCACCGGCGACCTCACCAAGGCGCACACGGTGCAGCAGGCCATGGAGGGCATTACGCACGTGTACCATGCTGCCGCTCGCGTGGACCTTGGTGCGGATCTGCGTGCGCTGCGTCCGGTGAATGTACATGGCACGGCCCACGTCTTGAACGCGGCGCAGCAAGCGGGCGCAACCCGTGTGGTGCACACCTCCAGCATTGCTGCACTCGGCCGCCCTGCATCCCACGAGGGACTCATCTCAGAAGACACCGCGTGGACGGGCGGCCCCGATCGCTCGGCGTATGCCCAAACCAAGCGCGAGTCGGAGCTGGAAGTGCACCGCAGCATCGCTGAAGGGCTCGACGCCGTCATCGTAAACCCAGCGCTTGTCTTTGGCACCGGTCGCCCCGATGCCAGCACGCACCGCATTGTGCAGGCGGTGCGCAGCGAGCGGCTTCCGGGCGTACCGCCGGGCGGCACCTGCGTGGTCGACGCTGAAGACGTGGCCATGGGGATGCGGCGCGCCATGCTCCACGGCACCACCGGACGCCGCTACATTCTGGGCAGTCAGAACCTGCCCTGGGTGGCGATTATCAGAAAGCTGGCGGAGGCCCATGGTGTAGACGCTCCCGATCGCATCATTTCGGAGGGCTGGCTGCGTGCGGCAGGCGGGCTGGCAGAGGTCTGGGCATGGGTCACGCGGGGCACGCCTCGCTTCTCGCGGACGATGGCGCGCTCTGCATCTCGCACCCTGCGCTACGACACCACGCGCGCCCGTGCTGAACTGGAATGCACGTTTCGCCCGTTTGCCGAAACCGCCGCTCGTATTGCTGATGCCGCATAGCGCGGGCCCGCCCGTGCAGTCTGTACTCAGATTACAAGGGATACGTCCAACGTTCGGCTTCGACTCTCAGAACCACGCGTAGCACAACACTACAGCGTTCCGTTAATGCGGTAGTATTGCAATCCACCACTCTTTGTGCCGATCATCAGGGCCGGGCGGCCATCCTCCAGCGTTACAACCGACGGGGTAGCAAGCGGCGGTGCCTCCAGCGGAAGCGAGGTTGGCTCGGATGCAAAAGTAGGCGCGTCTTCGGTGCCCGTGTTGCGGTACATCACAAGGTCCTGCGCCTCCGACCCGACAATAAGGTCAGGCTGGCCGTTGCCAGTGAGATCCGCAAAGGTAGGAGCGCTCCGCCGTTCGCGCTTCACATCGGCCACCGCCGGGTGCTCGTCGTGGGCCGTGAACGACACCGTGCCGTCAGTGCTTGTGTTTTCAAGCACGTAGAGGCGTCCGTCCGATGCGCCCGACACGATGTCAAGCTGGCCGTCGCCGGTTACGTCCAATAGCGCAGGGTTGGCGTTGCCACTGCTGGGGAGCTCGGCAGTAAAGAGCGGCTCACTCGCAAATGTGATGGCATCGCCGGAGGACGTATTCTCGTACCCGGCAATGCGGCCGTTCCATGTACCCACCACCAGATCGAGCTGTCCGTTGCCGGTCAGGTCGGCAAGGGCGGGGGCGTAGTGATAGCTATTGGGTAGATCGAGCGTGCCCTGCTCCTCCAACTGCGGAGCAGCGGCGGTGCCCGTGTTTGTGTAGGCCGTAACGTGCGAGGTCTGGCGGTCCGTGGGGGCCACACGATTGGCAACCAGCATGTCGGAGGTGCCGTTGCCCGTGAGGTCGCCGAACGCTGCGCTTATCTCGCTGCCGGCGTCGATGCCCGTGAGAAAGCGCTCGGTGCGCTTGGTGTAGCTGCCGTCCTCGTTCGCCGCGTAGAAGTAGAAGTTATCGGCCAGCGTCGCGTTGGGATTGTAGGCGCCTCCCAGCACGCCAATGAACACGTCGAGGTGCCCGTTGCCCGTCCAGTCGGTGAGAGCGGGAGCGTTGTATCCGCTTGTGGACGCGGGCTCGGGTGGCGGAAACGGTGTGGGGTCGAGAGGCAGGTCGGGCCGGCTACAGGAGCCGCGATTTTCGAAATAGAGCAGGCTCGTCTCGAAAAAGTCGCCCCACAGCAGGTCGACATGGCCGTCGTTGTTCACATCGGCAAAGGTGAGAGAGTTGGCCCCGTGCATGCTCGGGCGCGTGCCGGGCGCAAACTCCTCCACGATTTCGATGTCCTGAAACCGGTCTTCTACATGCTGAAAGATCGGCACGCCGTTGTCGTCGAAGCCGGTAGCGCGGTAGTGCGTGATGGTGCCGTTCAGGCGTCCGAGCAGCAGGTCGGGGCGGTCATTGCAGTTCAGATCAGCGATGTTGGGGATGTTCTGGCGATCCGAGAAGATGGCCTCGCCCTGGTCATCGCGCAGCGTATCTGCAGCCAGCTCAAACTGCGGATCGGTGGGCGTGCCCACGTTGCGGTAGTACCGAATGTAGTTGTAGGGGGATTCGGTGAGCAGGTCGTAGCCTCCCTCCTGATTGTCAACAAACCGAAACCACTCGCCCACATCCAGATCCTGGAACCGGTCGGTCTGCCAGGTCAGGGCCTGATCGGTAGCACCGCTGCCATCGTTCTCGAAATACATGAGGCGTCCGCTATGCTCCTGTACGAACAGGTCGACATCTCCGTCGCTGTCGATATCCACGAACTGGGGGCGCGGTGTGTTGAATCCGCCCAAGAAGGGATGCGCAAGCGAATCGCCCTCGGCATTCAGCACGGGGAACGGCGCAATGACACGCTCAAAGAGTGGCGCATCCTCACTGGCGGCGGTCTGTTGCGAATCGACGGTCGATGTGCTACTACACGCGCTGAGCAGGAGCACAGTCGCAGCCGTGGCGAGCAGAGCAAAAAGAGGCGAGCGGTGTTGCATAGGAACGACGGGTTGGGAATGGAGGCTT
>CAJXLX010000050.1 GCA_913056335.1 uncultured Rhodothermaceae bacterium | reverse complement strand
TGCCAAGCAGGGTGTATGAAGAAATACAGAGACCACTATTTCAACAGGGCCAAGCAGGAGCAGTATCCCGCCAGGTCGGTGTACAAGCTCCAGGAGATGGACAAGCGGTTCCAGCTCCTGCGCAAGGGCCAGACCGTGCTCGACCTGGCCCGCCAAGCCGCCGACGCCAACGCCCCCGATGCGGCCCGGAATGCCTTAAGCACCGTACGCACCCAATTCCCGGGCACCCAAGCGGCTCAGCTTGCCGATAAAATTGCAGGCGACATGGCCTACCGGCGCTGGAAGCAAGCCAATCCCTTCACGACAGCCGCCACCGAGGCTGCCGACCAAGCATGGACCACCTACCGCGGAGCCATCGAAAGCGCCTCCTCCGCTCCAGACGGCCCGCCCGAAGCCTATGCGTCGTTGTGGATGCGCATTGCCGAACTGGCCCTGGAGGTGCGCAACGATCCTGAAGCGGCCCGTCAGGCCCATGCAGCCCTCACCCAGTTTAGCGGCCACGCAGCCCAACGCACCCTTCTGGCCGGACGCATTGCGATATATACGAACGACTTATCTGGCGCGCGCGCTCATCTCGACTCACTCACTCAGACCAGCGCACAAACGCCTGCACACCGCTCTGCACAACACATGCTTGCGCTCCTTGATCTGCACGATGGCGCCCCCGACCAGGCCCAGGAACGCCTCGATGCGCTGCTCAGCGACTTCAGCCACGACACTGCCAACGACGCCGTAGCCCTTCACGCGGCGGTCCGCCATTTTCAGGGCTCCGATTCAACCAGCACGCCCCTGCAGCACTACGCACGCGGCCTGATACGCGAGCAGCAGCACCGCTGGGCCGCTGCCGACAGCGCCTATGCCACCATTATCAACGAGACGCCCCGCACCCCGCTGGCAACACGCGCCCGGTACCAACGTGCTCACCTGACTGCGCACCTGCACAGTCCTACAGATGCAGCCACTGCACTACAGCGCTTCGCCGCGCAGTTCCCTCGCCATCCGTGGGCAGACCGCGCGCTCTTCACGTCTGCCGAGCTGCTGGATTACGCTCAACGTGACACTGCAGCAGCCCGCGCGGTGTATATGCGCCTGCTTGAGGAGCATCCGCGTTCTGTGTTTGCCAGTCAGGCCCGCACCCGTGTGCGTGCGCTCCCGGCCTCGTAGCATCTCTTTTTTCCTTACGCCTACGCCCCGAATCCCCCATGATGACCCGCGTTGCCCTTGTTGCTCTGTTTGCCCTATGCGGTGTGCTGCCCCCCATTGCATCTGCGCAAGACATCCTCATCCCGATGGATGAGCGCCAGACCAACCACCTAAAGGCATATGGCGCCACCTTCTGGGCGCTCACCGAAAACCAGGAAGCCGACTGGCTACTCAACTACCGCGGCGGCGCGTTTCTACTCACGGCGACCCCCGAGCTCGAAGAAGAACTGCGCCTGCGCAATGTGAGCTACGAACGCCTCTCGGCCTCGGCCTCCGCCTCGCTCGTCGACCAAGTCGAAGCAGACGGCAACAACCAGGCCGCCGTGCGCCTGGAGACCGCCCCCGACATTGCCGTGTATGCTCCCGACCAGACCGTACCGTGGGACGACGCGGTGTTGCTGGCCCTTACCTATGCCGAGGTGCCCTACGACATGATCTACGACCGCGAGGTGCTCGACGGCGCACTCAACGACTACGACTGGCTGCACCTGCATCACGAGGACTTTACGGGGCAGATGGGTAAGTTCTTACGATATCGCAACACGTCGTGGTACATGGAAAAGCAGCAGCAGGCCGAGGAGCTGGCCCGCGAGTATGGCTTCCGCAAAATCAGCGAACTGAAGCTCAACGTAGCCCAAACCATCCGCCGCTACGTGCAAGACGGCGGCTTCCTCTTCTCGATGTGTCTGGGCACCGAAACACTCGACCTGGCCCTGGCGGCGCACGACACCGATATTGTGCCGCAAGAGTACGACAACGACCCCGTTGACCCAAACGCACGCGAGCAGCTCGATTACGCGCCTACGTTCGCCTTTCGCGACTTCCAGCCCGACATGAACCCGCAAAGCACCGACCACTCCACAATCGATTCCGGGCCGCCCCCTGCCTCCATGCGCGATCCTTCGCTCGACTACTTTACGTTGTTCGACTTCAGTGCGCAATGGGATCCGGTGCCTACCATGCTAACGCAGAACCACGTAGCCACCGTTAAGGGATTCGTAGGCCAAACCACCGCCTTCAATGCGGATGTCATCAAAGAGGGCGTGGTGCGTCTGGCCGAGATGCCTGCCCGAAACGAGGTCAAGTACGTGCATGGCACGGTTGGCAGCGGCACGTTCACATTCTTTGCTGGGCACGACCCCGAAGACTACCAGCACTTCGTGGGCGACCCGCCCACCGACCTCGATCTGCACCCAAATTCGCCCGGCTATCGGCTTATCCTGAATAATATTCTGTTTCCAGCGGCTAAGCCCGAACGACAGCAAACCTGACCCCAGACTGCTCTTCTGTATTCTTCGACACAGCACATCCCCTGGCAACCCGAAAGCACGTCATCCGTTTTTAATATTCGGATACGCTCTGTCCCTCAACTCCGCCCCCAGCCAATCACGGCTCTTTCTCCTGCCTGGGCAGCCTTATTCTTTGTTTCGCCGCACCGCTTTCTATGTCTCCACACGTGCTTTTGCTACACGTATCTTCTGGTGCTGGTGTGTGGTCTGTCGCTGCTGACTTTGGCCTATCTCTTGGCATGCTGCTCTATGGCGGGTTCTTTAGCCTGGCTGTATTCTTGTGTTTGCTTGGGGCTTGGCATGCTCGCTACCTGCCTCAGCGCGACGCCCGGTATGGCCTCATCGCACTCTTGCTTACCAGTGCGCTATGGGCCGGTGCCCAACTGCTTTTCTTGATGGCCCAAACGGGGTTCTTTGCCTACACTGCATACACCGCGGGCCTTGTAATCGGCTTCTCTACGGTGTGGGCATGGCTTTACTTCTGCTCTGCCTACGGCGGCTACACACTGCACCGTCACCCGGTGGGGGTTGGCCTTGCTGTTTTTCTCTTTGTCATCATCACCGTGCTCAAGATTACCAACCATCAGCACGGGCTATATTTTTCTGTCGCTCCCATCTCCACACCTCTGGTCCCATTTACGATTAGCCGCCACACCATTTACTGGGTCACCACTGGTGTGTCGTACACCCTTGTACTGGGCGGCTTTCTGCTGCTGGTAGCCCGCTGGACTCAGGTACATGGCCACACGCGTGCCCTGGCTGGCCTGTTTGGGCTTACACTGCTTCCTGTCCTTGGCAATGCCGTCGGATTTGCCGTGCCGGCGTTAGCAGGATTGTACCATGAGCCTTTGGGCGTGGCGGCTTTTGCACTGGGCGTGTTGTTCTTCGCACGCAACGCTTTCATTACTGTGCAAGAGGTAGGCCGCCGCAACGAACCCACGCTGGTGCTGGGGCCCCATGCCACATTGCGCGCATACAACACCTCTGCTGCCGCGCTCTTACGCAATATTGGACCCGATGCCATGGGCCGCTCTCTGACCGAAATTGCTCCGGACGTGGCGGAAGCACGTGCTGCGCTACGCCCCATTATCGACCTGCAGAACGATGGTGCCCTGCAGTACTACCGTATTACCGAAAACCACTTGCACACCGGCACAACCCAAGTGCATCTGCTCACCTTGAGTAACGTCACGGAGCGTGAACGCACGTTTCGTGCCCACGAGCAATTGCTGCGTACGATTACCGAAAGCGTGTCGGATGGCCTCTTTCAGATCTCGTTTGACGATGGCCTCGTTTATGCCAACCAGGCCCTCGCCTCCATGCTGAATTACCCGTCTGTAGACACCTTGCGCGGCGCTTCCGCTCCCCAACTGTTTTCTTCTGATGGTGCTGCTCGCCTGCACAAGGTCTTGCATCGCGACGGCACGTTCGCAGGCGAGTTGAGGTGCCTGCGCCGCAATGGCACCGACTTTACCGGACGCGTAAGCGCTACGCTCGTTCGAAACGAACAGGGCGCCCCGGCTTACATCAATGGCGTCATGATTGACCTGACTGTTCAAAAGGAGCGCGAGGCCGATCTGCGGACAGCGAAAGACAAGGCAGAGGCAACCGCACGCCTGAAAGAGTATATGCTGGCTAATATGAGCCACGAAATACGGACTCCGCTTACCTCCATCCTTGGGTTTTCAGACATGATCCGGTCCGAGATCCAGGGCACAAACGCGGAGTTTGCTGCACGCATCCACCAGAGCGGAAAGCGGCTGGAGCGCATGCTGGAGTCGGTGCTCACGCTCTCTACCCTGCAGAGCGGCACCTACACGCTCCACCCCACCTCGGTCCACTTGCCCACGCTCATTGAGGAGCTGCTTGATTCCTTTGTAACCCAGGCAGAGCGCAAGCAAATCACGCTCCAGGCGACCTCGCCGCCTTCAGTCCCGGATCGGTCCAATGCCAGGCGAGAAGCCCACAGCGCCTGCATTGATCCCGATGGGGTACGCTTGATCGTGCGTCATCTCATCGATAATGCCATCAAGTTCACACCGGCGGGCGGCTCCATTACCGTACAGGTCTGCTACTCAGACAGTCAGGTGCACTTCGTTGTTGAAGACGACGGCCTTGGCATCCCACCTGATTCGCAGAACCTGATTTTTGAGTCGTTCCGGCAAGCCTCTGAGGGCCGCAACCGCTCGCACGAGGGCGCAGGGCTCGGGCTCGCCATTGTGGATGCGTGTGCTACGCTGATGGGCGGCTCCGTGGCTGTGCAAAGCACGATTGGCAAAGGTAGTCGATTTACTGTGCAGCTGCCCCTGGCCGATGCATCACCGGCTCTCTCCCAATCTGCCCCTGCCGAATCGCTATCGGGAGGCGAGTAGCGCGTTACCGTACGACAACCAGCCGCCGCGTCATCTGGAACCCTGCGCCGTCCACGCGCACGAAGTACGTCCCCGACGCCAATTCGCCGACCGGAAGGACAATGCGCTGCGCCTGCAATGCCGGCACCTCCGCATCCAGCGGTTGGGCCACAGCACGCCCCAGCGTATCGTACAGGCGGATACGGAGCGTCTGCGCCTCCCGAACGGTGACTCGCAGCCTTGCAGCTTCGGTCGCCGGATTCGGCATGGGGCCTTCTACCTGCTGGGCAGCGTCAATGAGCGTAGCGTTACGCGTGGTGCGCGCCACCGGCGAGGCATTGCCTGCGTTGTCCACAGTCATCAGCGCGAAGTACAGCGGCGTGCCTTTCGGTAGATCGGTTAGGGTGATGCGCTCAGCCGTACCTGCCGCACCAGGCTGTGGCGACCTGTTCACGGGCGTAGCACGCGCAAAGTCGCTCGGGCTTTCGATGAGGCGCTCAGCGTAGCGGAGGTCGTAGGCGGTTGCGGTGCCACGCATGTCGTCGTCGCCGGAGGCCGTCCATGCCAGTGTAACGGCTTGGGGACGTAGTTCGGCAATACGGAGATCGCCAATAGCAGCGGGCGCCACACGATCGGGCAGTTCGACAGGAGCGCTGAGCGTAGTAAGCGGGGAGCGGCCAGCTGCGTTTTCGGTTTGGATTGCAACGTAATATGGTGTCTCGGGCCACAGGTTGTCGATGCGGAGGACGTGCTCGGTGCCCGGACCGACTGGCACGGGGGCGGCCAGCGGGCGCGCTGCCGCAAAGTCGTCGGTATTTTCGATCGGCTCGGTATCCACCCGTACTCGATATCGCTGCACAGGCGCGCTGCTGCTGTAGGGCGGTGCCGTCCACGCGACCCGGGCACTGCGCGATTCGGTATCGGCCACCGTGAGCGCATCCACAGCTGGTGGCGGATCGATGTGTGCACCCTGCCTGGCCCGGTCGGTCGTTGTTGCACCCGTACCCGCCGGGTCGAGCCAGTCACGCAGGCGCTCGCTGGGGGCCGGGCCGTCCCACGCCCGTTCCAATCGCCCATACCAGTCCGGTTCGTTCACACCGCATGCTGCAAGTCCGCCCGAGAGCACACCCGCAATGCGCTGGTCTGGGTTGAGCAAGGGCGCGCCCGAGGAGCCCGTCTCGGTGGTGCCTGCGTCCCACGCTTCGATACGGAGGTGCGTGGCGTCGCCCTCGGCATCGGTGGCGTACCCTGTGATGGTCGCCGGGTCGTTGTCGAATGAGATGCGCTTGGCGAATCCGCCTGGATGATGAATAGTAGTGGAGGCTTCGGGTGCGGTGTCGGCGCGGGTCCAGCCGCTAAAATACAGGTCGAATGCGGGCGAGAGGGGCTCCTCGACCTCCAACAGCGTAATATCGGGGCCGCCCGTAATAGCGCCTGTGCCGATGCTGGCGTGCACGGTGGCGCCGGTGGAGGTCTGGCTGAACGGATCGGCCGATGAGGTGCCACCGCTCTCAGCGCTGCCGGGGGAGCGACAACTCGGGTGCTCGTAGTTCCAGTAGAACACGGCGGTTTCGGCCTGCGCCTGTGCATCTATGCAGTGCTGCGCCGTAAGCACGTAGGTGGCCACCGGCCCCTCAGTTGTGTTGATGAGCGCCCCGCTGCATGAGAATTGCACGTCATTGCGTACGTAGGTCAGGCGCGCTACGGACGAGGCTGCAGCCCCCCAGTCATCGGCCTGTGCGCAGGCGGTGTCGATATTGCACGCGCCTGCGGCCTGCGGACGCACCGGGTCGAATGCGCGCTCGGGCGGATTCCACCCGTGCCCCACGTGCACAAGGCGTCCGCTCAGGGGACGGGCGTCCGCTGGCACGACGATCGTGATGAGTACAGTTTCACTTGCAATAACGGGCGTAAAGAGCGCGCCGTTGGCGGTTTCGGCGGGATACGGGCCGCGCTCTTGCGTGCCATCGGGATGCGACACCATAAGGCGCGCGCCGGCGGGCAAATCAAGATCGCGAAAGCCCAGGTTTAGCGTCTCGGCACCCGGACTCGTCACATACCCGCGCCCAATGCGCGCGGCGGTGCCCTGCGATTCCCATTCCAGCAGATCGGCGAGGGATTCGTCGACTTCGCGGGCCGTGGCAAAGGCATGCGGGCCACCCGGCGCATCGGCCCGCAGTGCGGCTCGGCTGTCGTCGCTGAGTGGGGCCAGCCGGAGATGCGGCTCCCTGTCGGCCTCCTGAGCGAAGCTCTGTGGCGCCAGCACCGCGCCGTGTATCAGCCAGCCAACAAACACGTAAAGGAGCACACTACGCATCCGCCTTAAAAACGTTAGTTAGTATCTTCAGTTGGGTCGAAGGCCTGTACGCGGGCATCCATGCCTTCGACGGTGTCTGTGAGGTCAGACTTGTACGCGCGGATGGCCTCCTGAAGGTCCGCGTTGTGCGTGCCCAGGATCTGGAGCGCAAGCAGCGCCGCGTTCTTGGCTCCGTTGATGGCGAGGGTGCCCACGGGCACGCCGCCGGGCATCTGCACCACCGAGAGCAACGAGTCGATGCCGTTGAGCGTGCTGGTTTTGACGGGCACGCCCAGCACGGGAAGTGGCGTGCTGGCGGCGATCATACCGGGCAGATGCGCGGCGCCCCCTGCGCCTGCAATGATGACTTTGACGCCCCGGTCGGCGGCGGTTTCGGCGTAGTCTTTCATGACGCCCGGCGTGCGGTGCGCCGAGAGGACGCGCATCTCGTAGGGCACGTCGAACTCGTGGAGGATGGCGGCGGCATTGCGCATCACGGGCAGGTCAGATTCGCTGCCCATGGCAATACCGACGCGTGGTGTGGGGTCGGGGTCTGGCATGTGTTTGGGGGTCTTTTTAGTTTTGAAGCGTGCGTGGTAGCAATGCAGCACGCTGCATCATTACGATATGGTGCGTTACGGTACGGGTGCGCTACAGGGTGATGCGCTCAGCAGCCGTTTCAGCGGTAGTGCGAGCGGCCTTGGCGGTAGCGCCCAGGGCGGTTACGTGTCCCATTTTGCGGTGCGGGCGCACCTCAGGTTTGCCATAGATGTGCACATGCGCCCCCGGCACCTGCAGCGCCTGCTGCCAGCCGTCTGCGCGCGGCGGTATGCCTTCGCGCTGGCCGAGCACGTTTACCATGACCGCGTGCGGGGCCACCAGATCGGTCGCGCCCAGCGGCAGGTCGAGCACTGCCCGTACGTGGTTCTCGAACTGACTCGTGATGCAGCCTTCAATGGTGTAGTGCCCGGTGTTGTGCGGACGTGGCGCGATTTCGTTGACGAGAATCTCGCCATCACGGGTTTCGAACAGCTCCACGGCCAGCAGGCCCACGCCCTCAACCGCATCTATGGCGTCGCGTGCTACAGCTTGTGCCTCTTCCGCCAGATCATCGGCAACCGGCGCGGGAGCCACCACGGCATGACAGCGGTGGTTGCGCTGCTCAGTGTGCACTACCGGGTACGCCACCGAAGTGCCATCGGGGCGGCGCGCAATCTGCACGGCCAGCTCGCGCACAAAGTCGATACACTGTTCTGCCAGCACGCCATCCTCCGCAGCCAGGTCGTTCCACGCCTCATCCACCTCGTCGGGGCGTTCCACCAGGCGGTTGCCGTAGCCATCGTACGAGCCTTCGTACTGCTTCAGCATGAGGGGCCAGCCGAGCGCTTCCCCCGCAGCGCGCACCTCATCCGGCGTGGCACAGTGCCGGTACGGGGGCAGGGGCAGGTCGTGTGCAGCCAGGCGGTCGTTCTGCACGCCCTTGTGCCGAATCCAGCCCAGCGTTTGCGGGCTGGGCCACAGCGCCGTGTCCTCTGGGCACACCGGCGCCAGCACATCAGCGGGCGCCCACTCGCTTTCTACGGTGACGGCCGTGCATCCCGCCGCAAAGTCGCGCAGGATGTCAGGATTCGTCCAGTCGGCGGTGGTGGCATGGGCATACGCCTGCATGGGACCAGCGTCTTTGGGCGAGAGCAGCCGCACATCAATGCCCAGGCGCACCGCCTCGGCGGCCATCATCTTACCGAGTTGGCCACCGCCTAAAATGCCGAGAGTGGGGAACGAAGTCACAACGAAATCAGGGCTATGTGAGAGAATCAAAGCAGTCAAGGCGTCAGAAGACGCTGTGCAAGTTCCTCGGAGTCCGCCACATGCACCTCGCGGCGGCCCGTTTCGGAGGGCGGCCCGACAATGCCCGCCGCCTCCAGCTGCTGCACAATGTGCTCGGCGCGGTCGGCATCCACAACCAGCACCCGTTGCACAAGCAGCGCCGCCCCGTTTTGATGCTGAACCACAACATGAGCAGCATGCTCAAACAGCGGGTCGGGGTCAGAGGGATACGAAAGCGACGGCGCTTCGGGCAATGGGGCCGATACAGACTCCGCGGCTTCCTGCTCGGGTGTAGCGTCGACCTCCCGCGCGTCATCTCCATCGAACGAATCGGCATCAGTGCGCGCGGTGGACGATTCGTCATCCTCGGGCGGCGCGTCGTGCTTGGGTGATCGCCGGGCGCCTTGCATGCGCTCTTGCACCGCACGAATGCGGGCCCGCACCTCATCAAACCGGATCACATCAGCATCTTCGTCCGGCTCCTTATCGTCCAGGTTCTCTTCTTCAGATTCGGGCGGAGGCACAACCCGCTGCATCTCAGACGGCATAGCGGTGTCGGCAGGGCTGGTGTCGGGAGCGCCTGCTTCCGGATCTGGGGCTGATGTCGATTGCTCTACACGAGCGGCCTCGGCGTCCGTGGTGCCCGCGTCAGTGGGATTCGTATCGTCAGTCGTATCTGTGTCCGCTTCCGTGCTGGGCGCTACCGGCTCGTCCTCTTCCTCCTCGTCACCGTTTTTGTCATCATTGCGCACCAGCCGCAGCCCGGTTACCTGGGGTGCTGTGGGGTCTTGAATCACGGGCGGCTCTGCATGCGCATCAGAGGACGGCGAATCCGCGTCAGGGGGCGAAGCAGGCGAGGTGGAAGAAGCGTCGGGGAGGGGCGCATTCGGGTCGACGTTGGTATCTTGCATGCGAGCGCGCATCCAACGCAGCGCCTGTTGCACGTAAGGGTGCGCATTCGTGCGGGCGGTCTGCGCGCTGCGCATGGCACGCTGCATGGCGCCCTGCATCGTGCCCTCTGCAAGGAAGAGCCCAGCCGCCACCGCGCCTATCGTGAGCAGCAGAAACGTGCCAATTATGCCAACTACTTGCACAAACGCATAGGCAATCGAAGAGCCAACCGCACCAGACCAGCGGGTCATAGGAAGGTCAAAGGCCAGCCCCACCCACCCGAAAAAAACAGCAACGAGGAACGCCCCCACAAGCGCATTCCGCATGTGGGAAGCCAGCCGCCTCAGCGGGCGGTGGCGCACTACGTACCAGCCTACGACTCCAGTCAGGATGCACGGCACCACAGCCAGATAGCCCAGGAAGTTGGGCACGCAGGCCCAAGCCAGGGCGGCCCCCACAAGGCCAAGCCAGTTGTTCACACCTACACTGTGGGTCATCTGTCCCGCGTCGAAAAACGCCATTACGGCATCGTTGTCGGAGGGCGTGTAGGAAAGCACGGCCAGAGCAGCAAGTACCGACAGCCCTATGCACAGAGCGCCCAACAATTTCTTTTTTTGACGAGTGGATGCCATGGCAGTGGAGCGATCAGCCAACGCGCTATGCAAGGCGCCATACAGGAAGGTAGCGAGTCCGGTGTGCGGTAGCATTTCCACAAAAGCAGGCGCCACATGGCGTCATCATGGCGCAGTTGTGGGCGTGCTTACCGGCTCGGAGGACACCTCGTGCATAACGAGGCGGTTATCTGTATAGTAGGGAAGAACAGGAATACGGTCAATCTGATAGCAGTAGTCGACGTCATCGGCGTAGCCGTTTTCCGTAAGGCGACGAGCGTGGTTGGTATTGCGCAGCGTGACGTCGAGGTGGTCTCGGTTATACAGGAAGAGCGAGTAGGCCGTGTGGGCTGCATCGGAAACGTGGTCGGGTTCGGTGCCATCCCAGAGCCGGTACAGCAGCGCCCCGGCGCAGATGGTGTCTTCGAGCGAGACGCGGTTTTCATGTCCGGCACAGATAATGGTGACATCGCAATCTTGCGCATTCAGAAAGCGCGCGATGCGACTTACATTCAAGAACGACCCGGCCACCAGATGACGAGCCGTTTTTGCTCGTTCGAGGGCTTTGGTTCCATTGGTGGTGTTGAGGATCACGTCGCGCCCTTCGACTTCGTCTTCGGTGTACTCAAGCGGCGAGTTGCCAAGGTGGTAGCCTTCAATCTTTTCGGCGTTGCGCTCGCCGCCCAACCGGAACACATCGGGGTCGAGGTTCGCCGCAATTTTGCTGGCTTGCGCCATATCGAGCACGGGCATCACCGCGCGGGCGCCGTTGTGTAGTGCTGTGTTGATGGTCGAGCAGGCCCGAAGCACATCGATGACCACGACTGCACGACCACGCACATCGTCTTCGGTAACGGTGGTGTGGGTAAGGAATACCTCTACGTTCATGAACCGTGTGGGGCGTCGTGTAATGAGGAGCAGGCTGGATGCAGCAGGCCTATACGCAGGCCCGCAGTTATGCATTCAGTCATCATAGTTCTGTTCAGGATGTGCCATATGCGTCTTGAGGCACGCACGCTGTTGCATCCTGCAAGGGTCTGTCACAGCTCGAAGAGCTACGAGGTATGCAGTGGCGGTTTCGCTACCTCGACTGCTACAGGACGGCGCCCCTGCACAGCCAGCGCAGTACCCGGCGCCGTGTAGGAGGCGTCATTCGGCACGTACCCCAGCCCAATGCCGGTGCTCAGCGTAGGCGACTGCGTGCCGCTGGTTACCGACCCCAGTGGGGTGCCGTTGGGCGTGGCAAGGTCGTCGCCATGACGCGGGATGCCGCGCTCTTGCGCCACAAAAGCGACCAGTTTACGCTCGGGCCCCGCCTCGTTGATGGTGTGCAGCGCCTCACGACCAACGAAATCGCCAGCATCCAGCTTGACGATCCAGCCGAGCCCCGCTTCGTAGGGATTGGTATCTTTGGAGATGTCGTTGCCATGTAGGCAGAAGCCGGCCTCCATACGCAACGTGTCGCGTGCCCCCAGCCCAGCAGGCTTCAGTCCGCGTTCGGCGCCTGCGTCGAGGAGCGTGGTCCACACCTGTTCGGCCTCGTCGGGCGCAATGTAGAGCTCCAGCCCCGGCTCGCCGGTGTAGCCGGTGCGCGAGATGATGGCACGCTCGCACTCCATAAACGCGCCGTCTTCCGCCTCCATGAAATGGTAGAACGGGAGGTCGTCGAGCGCCTCACCCACAAACGGGCGCGCAATGTCGAAGGCAGCGGGGCCTTGCAGCGCCAACAGCGCGTAGTCGTCGGAGCGGTTCGCCAGTGTCGCCCCCATCGGGTTGTGGTTTTGCATCCATGCCCAGTCTTCGTCCCGATTGCCCGCGTTAATCACAAGCAGGAAGGAGTTGGCCGCACGCCGGTAGACGAGCAGGTCGTCAATGATGCCGCCTTCGGGCGTGCACATGGCCGTGTAGAGCGCTTTACCGTCGTAGAGGGCCGACACGTCGTTGGTTACGAGCTGCTGTACGAATGCTTCGGCATGGGGGCCAGTTACTTCCACTTCGCCCATATGGCTTACGTCGAAGAGCCCCGCGTCATTGCGCACCGCCTGGTGTTCATCAATAATGCCGCTGTACTGCACCGGCATGTCGAATCCCCCAAACGGCATCATGCGGGCCCCCAGGCGTTCATGCACATCGTAGAGGGGCGTGGTTGCAAGCGTATTGGGCATGGCGTGGGGCACAGGTGAACGGTTGAGCGAATGAACAGTCGGAAGTATAGGGCCTGCCGACAGCGGATGCAACGCGCCGCGCTGATTTCATCCGTATTTGTGTCGTGTGGTGGAGATACGGAGTATTGTTTGGATTACGCGGCCTGGGCATCAAATCCGGCAGCGTTGAGCACATCAACGGCGGTATGCAGCGCCTCGCGACTGCGAAACGAGAGCCGAAACGTGCCGCCCGTTCCGTCGCGCACGCGAAGCAGTTCGATGTTACGTACCGACACGTTGGCCTCCGCCAGCGGCTTGCTAATGGCGTGCAGCGCCCCGGCCTCGTCAGGAACGCGTACCGTGCAGTCATGCACGGACCGCATGAGCCCAGCCGCTTCCTCGGGCAGGCGAGCACGTGCGTCCTGTGCAGCGGCAAAGTCGTCGTCGAGCGCATCCATATCGCCCATAGCCACCTGGCGCTGCACCCGCTGCAGGCGACGCGTAAAGTCGGCCAATGCATCCAGAATGCTCCCCTGATTGCCCACAAAGATCTCGCGCCACAGATCGAACGGCGATTCGGCAATGCGTGTCAGGTCGCGGAATCCGCCTGCGGCCAGTGCCAGCGCATCGTCGTCGGACTCGGCCGCGTGCTGCACCAGCGTAACCGCCAGGAGCTGCGGCAAGTGACTCACACGCGCCACAATGCGGTCGTGCGCTTCGGGAGCGAGCACAACAGGCGTAGCGCCTACGGCCTCAACGACGGCTTGCATATTTGATACGGCCTCAGGCAGCGTATCATCGGTTGGGGTGAGCACGTAGGCCGCGTTCTCGAAAAGGATTGGATCGGCTGCGTCAACGCCCGCAGTTTCAGCGCCGGCCATGGGGTGTCCCCCTACAAAAGTCGCGTGCTCGGGCAACACCTCCTGCGCCTGATCGACCACGGCCTGCTTCACCGAGGCCACATCGGTAACCACCGCGCCCTCGTTCAGATGCGGTGCAAGCGGCTCCATGGCTGACGCAATTTTAGCCGGAGGAAACGCCAAGATCACGAGGTCAGCCCCATCAACAGCCGCCCCCATCGAGGCGGCTTTCTCGTCGATTAGGCTGCGCTCCTCCGCACGCTCCAGCACATGCGGACGATCGAACCCCACCACGGTGCACCCCGGCGCGTGCTGGCGCAGCGCCCCAGCCAGCGAGCCGCCAATGAGTCCGGTACCAAGTACAGCGCAGCGGTCAAAGGGAAAGTCGGTCATGCAGGGCACGTGCGTTTTTAGCGAGGCTGATCGATGAGGCACGGCGTGCGAACGGGCACACCAAGCGCCGGGTTCAACGATCTCTTCTGTGCGCCACCACGAACGGGTCGATTCACCCTGCATTGACGCTCCTTCATGTCTGCTTTTATAGCAGACGCATCGGGGCGCGCCAATACCCGACCCATAGTTGAGCCCTGCGCGCAGAAACTAAAATGTATAAGTTCTTGTCCCACTATCTTCCTAAATTATTTTTGCAAACCATTTAAACCAAACAATTTAATTTGGAAACCACCAAGCAGAACATAAAAACATTCCTCATACCCTTAGCCCGCGTGCTTCCAACGCATTCCTATGAATACGAAAGGATGTACACCGTCCCCCGTGCCGCTACCGTGGTACGTACTGCTGGTCCCGATCCTCCTGTTCGTATGGATCACTCCACAGGCGACTCATGCCCAGCTTCCTACAGAAGAATCTTTGGTCACGGAGCGCCCTCCGCTGCACGCTCAAGTTGTTGAGCAACATGCAGTCCTGCTGAACACAGACAACCCTCACCTTCAGCAGCAGGCAATGCGCAATATTATCACCCTCAGCCATAGCCATCCAGCTGTTTACGACTGGAGCACAGTTGGCCGCGACCTTGCCCGCATCTACAGTCACAACACAGATGATCAGCTACGCCTCATGGCGGTTTCTACCATCTACACGATTGGAGATCGCCACTCTATCGATGCCATAAATCGCCACAATGCGCTTGTCCAATACACACATGCGCATCAACAATCCCACTACACGCCTTCGCATGTTGAGCAGATTGGCGATCGTGCGGTACGAATGTACTACCACATGCGCAATGAACAGCGGCGCGCAGACCGCATTCAGCGCCGTATCGACCGGCACACAGATAAGGCCCACCGACACACCCAAAAAGCCACACGGCTCGGCCAACGAATGCCCAACAGAACAGGCGGCTAACACATACCCAGGTAGTTAACCACCCAGGCGGCGAATCCGACATATTTATCGGATTCGCCGCCTGTTTGGTAAGTGGCAACTGGGCGGTAGCGTGATTTTTGTAGGTCAGTTCGAGTTTGACGACGTGTGTGTCTGCACCAGGTCGTGATACGCATGCATCGCATGCTCGCCCACGTCAAGGCCCTCTGTTTCTTCGTGGTGGTCCACGCGGAGCCCCATGGTTTCATCAAGGAGACGGCCCACTGTCCAGCAAAAGGCAACCGTGGCTCCGCCTACTGCGGCAATACCGACAAGCTGATATCCAACCTGGGCCAGCCCCGCCATATCGCCGAAAAGTCCGACCGCAAGCGTGCCCCAGATGCCGCATGTCAGGTGCACACTTACCGCACCCACCGGATCATCGATCTTAATTATTTCGTCGATAACGACGATAGAGGCGTAGACGAGTCCGCCCGCAACAGCGCCAATCACAACCGCCTCCCACACGGCCATCAGGTCGGCTCCAGCCGTGATGCCTACAAGTCCAGCCAGAATGCCGTTGAGAGCCATCGTCAGATCCGGCTTCTCATCACGATACCACGACAGCAGTCCGCCTGTGATGCCGCCCGCAGCGGCAGCCATGGACGTGGTCACGAGCACGAGCGATACGGTGGCTGGGTCTGCCGTGAGCACCGAACCGCCATTGAATCCAAACCAGCCAAACCAGAGCAAGAACACGCCGATGGTGGCCAGCGACATGTTGCTGCCTGGAATGGACTGCACGCCTCCACCTGCCGGATACTTGCCCAGACGCGGGCCCAGCAGAATGGCCATGACGAGCGCGCCCCAGCCGCCCACCGAGTGCACCAGCGTGGAGCCCGCAAAGTCATAGAAGCCCATCGTATCCAGAAAACCACCGCCCCACAGCCACGACCCGGTGATGGGATAGCTGATCATCAGGAAGCCAACCACAAACACCAGAAAGCTCGACAGCTTGATGCGTCCGGCCACCCCGCCCGACACAATGGTTGCAGCGGTAGCCGCGAACATAGCCTGGAAGAAGAAATCGGTGTACCAGGTGTAGCCCTCGTTGTAGGCTGGCGTGAGCAGCGCGTCCACCTCTTGCGGGGAGACCGTAATGAAGTTTGTAACCGCACCAAACGACACCAGCCCGTTGAAGTCCCCCGGATACATCAGGTTGAACCCGCAGAGCGCATAAGTTAGAATCCCGATGCAGATGATCATCGAGTTCTTGAACAGGATGTTGACCGTGTTTTTCGACTGCGTCATGCCCGACTCCAATGCCGCAAAGCCCAGATGCATGATGAACACCAGCATTCCGGCGATCATGATCCACAGGTTGTTGACCATCCACTCGGCGGATGCGGCTGTCTCTGCAGCCTCCTGCGCCATTGCCTCAGCGGGGGCACCCAGTGCCAGTGCGGTTCCACCCAGTAGTGCTATTGCAAATGCTCGCATGTGTCGTTTCTCGTCTTGTGAGTACAGCCATCTACATACATCGAACTGGAGCTATGGAGGCCCCATTACGTGACCCGCAAGACGTATTTAATTGCCCGTAATGACTATTTCAACCTATTTATTTTTTAAAAGCGCTTTCAAAAGCAAAATAATTTTGTTTTGAGGCCCCTAATACCTTAATTGTCTTTTTCGTTACATTTTAGTAGAGATGTGCATGGGTCGGCGTTGTGTGCGGTCTATGTTGATGCTTTTAGGCTATCTACCGTACGTTGGCACCCTGTCGCTTCCATTTTGCGCTTGCCCGAACGATCTGTATGGATCTGCTTGCCGACGCCCCTCACGTTTCGATTTCAACGCTTCATGCCGATCTGGATGGTCGCCTTGCAGCACTTCGCGACGACGCTACAGCCGTTGCGCAGTCGCGCACCCATGTTGATGCGGCGCTGTCCAGCGACACCGCCCATTACGGCATCAACACCGGATTTGGCGCGCTCGCCCAGCAGCAGATTCCGCCCGAGCAGGTGGAGGCATTGCAGCGCAATCTGCTACTCAGCCATGCGGTGGGGGTGGGCGATCTGGTGCCGAAGCCGGTCACCCGGCTGATGCTTCAGCTCAAAATCCACGCGCTGGGGCTGGGCTATTCCGGCGTATCGCCCCGCACGTTCGAGCAGTTGCTCCAGCTGGCCAAGCACGACCTGGTGCCTGCCGTACCCAGCCGGGGCAGCGTGGGGGCCTCGGGCGACCTGGCTCCGCTTGCCCACCTGGCGCTTCCGCTTATTGGTCACGGTGCGTTTTGGACCGCAGACGGCACCGACACGCATCCCGCTGCCGATGTGCTTCAGGTGCACGGTCTGGATCCGATCACGCTCCAGGCCAAAGACGGACTCGCGCTCATTAACGGCACGCAGCTAATGGGTGCGTATGCCGCGCACATCCTGCATGCGGCGCACCGGCTGCTACGCTGGGCCGACCTCGTCGCTGCCATGAGTCTGGAAGCGCTTCAGGGCAGCATCAAACCATTTGATGAACGCGTGCATGCCGTACGCCCTCATCCCGGCGGACAGACCGTTGCGACCAATGTGCGCATGCTGCTTCAGGAAAGCGAAATTCTGGAATCGCATCGTACCTGCGGCAAGGTGCAAGATCCGTACTGCCTGCGCTGTGTGCCCGCCGTGCACGGGGCCAGCCGCGACGCCCTGCGCTACGCCACCACCGTTACCGAACGCGACATCAACAGCGTAACCGACAACCCGCTGGTATTCGACAATGGCGATATTGTAAGTGGCGGCAACTTCCACGGGCAGCCGCTGGCGCTGGCGCTCGACACCGCCGCCATTGCGCTGGCCGAGCTTGCCAGCATCTCGGAGCGGCGCACCTACCTGCTGCTCAAGGGCCACGACGGACTTCCCAAGCTGCTCATGGAGGACACGGGGCTTAACTCGGGCTTTATGATTCCGCAGTACACCGCTGCCGCGCTGGTTTCTGAGAACAAGAGCCTGTGCCACCCCGCCTCAGTCGATTCGATTCCGACCAGTCTGGGCCAGGAAGACCACGTCAGCATGGGCAGTATTGGTGCGGTGCAGGCGCTTCAGGTGCTTGCGAATGTTGAGGAGGTGATTGCCATCGAACTGCTCACCGCCGCACAAGCGCTGGACTTCCGCCGTCCGCTGCGCCCGGGGCGCGGCGTGGAGCGGGCCCACGAGCGCATTCGCGCCGCCATCCCCCACCGCACCGCCGACGCCGCATTCGATGCCGACCTCGACCGTTGTCGCCAGTTTGTACGCAGTCCTGCGCTGTTGGACACCATTGGCAATGCCCTTGCTCCTATTCAGTGAGATCGAGGAACGGCCCCTAATCAGATACGCCGCGCGGCGCTCCCTGTATCTGGCTACTGGTATGTTTCCTCCATCACGTAGCGTTGAACCGCTACCGATGGATGATTTTCATCCACCCGTTTTTCCTTCCATATCTCCGTTCTGCCCCATCTCTCCCCAACGGGCCATGCGGAGTTGGTATAACCCACAGGATGCACACGAAATCTACACAATGAGCCGCATTGTGCTGGCACACGTCCTTCCTTTTTGGTTAGTTTACGTGTTTCCATCATCTTCCTTTAAATGCCCGCTCTGTTATGGCCGATTCCACCGCTTCGCTTCCTGCTTCCTGGTCGCGCATTATGATTCCCTGGGTTGAGCCCGTTATCGACGGGGGGCGCTGGCCTATCAAGCGCGTGCAGCACGAACCGGTGACCGTGCGTACCGGGCTTATCGTAGACGGCCACGACCTCATTGCCGCCGAAATCGCGTATGGGCTGGAGGGCGACGATACCACGCACATCGTACCGCTGGAGGCGACGGGCAACGACACATACGAAGCCACCTTCACACCCACGCAACTCGGACGCTACACCTATCAGGTACGCGCCTGGCTCGATCGCTTTGGCACCTGGCAGGACCAGTTTGAGCGCCGCGTGCAGGGCGATGCGCCGGCTGAAGAAATTGCCAGCGAGCTGCAAGACGGCGCAAACCTGCTCCGCCGCACCGCCACCCACACCGACCACGAGGGCGTGGCCGCCGACCTGCGGGCCGCCGCTGACGCATTTGAAAACGGCGATACCGACCGAGCGCTCAATCCGGAGCTTACCACTATCATGCGGGCTCATGCGCCGCACGACATGGAAGTTCGTAGCGAAGCTTACGGCGTGCGCGTCGACCCGCGGCAGGCGCGCGAAGCCGCCTGGTACGAGTTCTTCCCGCGCTCGGCAGGCCCCGCAGATGCACACGGCACCCTCGACGACGCCGCGAAGCTGCTGCCCCGCATCCGCGAGATGGGATTCGACGTGGTGTACCTCCCGCCCGTGCATCCCATTGGCGAAACCAACCGCAAGGGCAAAGACAACGCGCCGAGTGCCGAGCCCGGTGATGTGGGCAGCCCATGGGCCATTGGCGGGTTCCTGGAGGGCGGCACGCGCGGCGGCCACAAGAGCGTGCATCCCGAGCTGGGCGGCCTCGATGCGTTCGATCGCTTTGTGGAGGCTGCCAACGATGTCGATCTGGAGGTGGCCATTGACATTGCATTTCAGTGCTCGCCCGACCATCCGTACATCGAGGAGCATCCCGAATGGTTCTATCAGCGCCCCGACGGCTCCATCCGCTATGCCGAGAATCCGCCAAAGAAGTACGAAGATGTGCACCCGCTTAACTTCGAATGTGACGACTGGCAGGCGCTCTGGATGGAGCTAAAGAGCGTATTCGAGTTCTGGATTGAGCGCGGCGTGACCACCTTCCGCGTTGACAACCCGCATACGAAAGTCATTCCGTTCTGGACGTGGTGCCTGCGCGAGCTCCGCAAAGACACGCCCGAGCTGGTGGTGCTGGCTGAGGCGTTTGCCCGTCCAAACACAATGTACAGCCTGGCCAAGCTGGGATACAACAACTCGTACACCTACTTCACCTGGCGCAACACCAAAGCAGAGCTGCAGGAGTACGCTCGCGAACTCTTCCACACGGAGAAGGCCGAGTACTACCGGCCCAACTTCTGGCCCAATACGCCCGACATCTTGCACGACGAGCTGGCCCACGGCGGACGTCCGAAGCACAAGAGCCGGTTCGTGCTGGCCGCTACGATGTCGCCGGTGTACGGCGTGTACGGCCCGCCGTACGAGCATGTCGACAACCGGCAGCACCCGGACCGCGAGGAGTACATGCAGAACGAGAAGTATGAGCTGCGCAGCTGGAACTGGAACGACCCGACCTCGCTACAGCCATTCATGACACGCGTTAACCGCATCCGGCGCCATAACCCGGCGCTGAAGCAGATGCGCAACATCCAGTTCTTGGAGACGCACAACGACCAGATCATTGCGTACGTGAAGTGGCACGACGACAATGTGATTCTGGTGGTCGTGAGCCTGGACCCGCACCACGAGCAATTTGGGCAGCTTCGGGCAAGTCCGCACGACCTGCACTTGCCCGACGCCCATCGCCTGCGCGTGTACGATCTGCTTAACGAGGCCGCGTACGAGTGGGAGGGCCATGAGCATTACCTGCACCTAACACCGGAACAACCCGCCCACATCTTCCGCGTTGAACCTACTCATCGCTTGTAAACATCGCTTAGCACGTTCGGCGTGTACCTATGCATGCCACTGGCACTTGGCGCTTCCGCACTGCGACTGATTTTCGATGCGGGAGCGCCTGTGTTTCGCATCCCTTTGTACCCAATACCCCGCGCTGCTTCTATGCCCAACGACTTTTTGTCCGATCCGCTCTGGTACAAAGACGCCGTCATTTATGAGCTGCACGTGCGGTCGTTTTACGACGCGAATAACGACGGCTTTGGCGACTTTGCGGGGTTGTGCGAAAAGTTGCCTTATCTGGATGCGCTGGGGGTCAACACGCTGTGGCTGCTTCCTTTCCTGGAGAGCCCGCTCAAGGACGATGGCTACGACACCGCCGACTACTTCAAGGTGCTCCCGATCCACGGCGACCTGAGCGACTTCCAGCATTTTATGGACGAGGCGCACGATCGGGGCATGCGCGTGATTACGGAGCTGGTGCTGAACCACACCTCCGACCAGCACCCCTGGTTTCAGGAGGCGCGCGATCC
>CAJXLX010000049.1 GCA_913056335.1 uncultured Rhodothermaceae bacterium | reverse complement strand
CTGGAAGCCGCATTTCCAGATGTGGGAGTATGTGGCCGAGGAGCTGCCTGCGCTTACGGTAACAGCCACACGCATCCCCACAACGGCTCACAATGCCCCGGCCAACATTAGCACCATCGACTCGGCGGCGATTGCGGCAGCGAGCGGGCGCACCGTAGCCGACCTTTTGGCGCAGCGCTCCAGCCTGCACATTCGGCGGGCCAGTGCGTACGGGCTCGCCAGTCCGTCTACACGCGGTGGAGGCGCCGCCCAAACACTGGTCTTGCTCGACGGCCATCGCATCGCCAATCCGCAGCTGGGCCAGACCGACCTGTCGCTGCTGCCAACGACTCTGCTTCAGTCTGCCGAGGTCATGCACGGCCCGGCGGCTCCGCTGTACGGCAGCGATGGCATGGGCGGGGCCGTCCATCTGCGCACGCGTACCCCCACCCAGCCCACTGCAGCGCTGACGACCACGGTGGGCGCGTTTGGCGAGCGGGGCGGACGCCTGCTGCTTGGCGACCGCCTTGGCGGATGGGCGTGGGCAGCTACCGCAGGCTACCAGCAGCGCACCGGCGACTTCCCCTACACCGACGATGCGCTCTTTCCACCTGAAACGGTGCGCCGCGCCAATGCCGACCGGACCCAATACAGCGCCTATGCCACGGTACAACGGGCCGCCTCTGACCGTACACGCGTGTCTGTGCTCGCAACTGCGGCCAATCGGGGGCTCCCGGGTGCAAGCAGTCTCACACGCAGCAACGAACGGCAGCGCGACCGCTCCTTACGCATATGGGGGCACCACCGGTGGCCCGTGAGCAACGGCACCCTCACCGCACGGGCGTTCGGCCAGTACGACGGCATCCGCTACCAGGACCCCGACCGAGCTACCAACGACATAGGTCGCACCTACGTAGCCCGTACCGAAACCGAGTGGGAAGGCCCTGTCCGTTCCCGCTGGACGCTCAACGGAAGCCTCTCCGCAGAAAGTAGCTGGGCTATGCATCCCAGCCTGCGCAGCAACGCCCATCAGCAGCAGCTTGGGGGCGTCGTCAGTGCGATCTGGACGCGCAACCGCCTGCGCCTTTACCCGGCCCTGCGCGTGGATGCGTACCGCATATCCAACGGTACGGCTCGCGTAGCTACCGCACCGCGCCTGGGCATCAACTGGAAACCGCTCAGCGGATACGATGCCCTGCGGCTAAAAGCCCACGCCGGGCGCTCCTTCCGCATGCCGACCCTCAACGACCGGTACTGGCAGCCCGGCGGTGTGCCCGATCTGCGTCCAGAGCACGGCTGGAGCACCGATATGAGCGCTCGGTGGGCGCGCAACGAGCACCATGTGGAAGGGACCGCTTACCAGCAGTGGCATACCGACCGCATTCAATGGCGCCCAGTCGAGGGGGTGTGGTCGCCGCGCAACGTGCAGCGCGTTCGCACCCGTGGCCTCGAAGGCGATGCCGCCACACGCTGGGCGCTGGGCGCTGGGCTTCAACTCACAACCGGGCTCCACGCCACGTACACCGAGGCCCTCGATCGCTCTTCCCCCGAAACGTCGTCGTACAATCAACAGTTGCCCTACGTACCACGGACGACCATCAAGCCCTACGCAACCCTACACGCGGGCCCGCTTCATCTGGATGCCAGCGCGCAGTACATAGGAGCCCAGCTTACAACCAGCGATGGGAGTCAGCGCAAGGACGGCTATCTAACAGCCAGCACACAGGTGCGTCTTGCTTACCAGTGGGATCCGCTTCGTATGGAGTTGCGCCTTCGCATCCATAACGCCCTGAACACCACTTACACCCTGCAAAACAACCAGCCCGTGCCGCCCCGACATGGCACGCTCTCGCTTCGTATCACGCTGTAACCTTGACCTTATGACTACTTCTACGCGCTCTGCGCGCCTCCTTCCTGTATACACGCTACTTCTGGCGGCCACGCTCTGGCTTACCGGATGCGATTTCGGCGTCTCGCAAGATGATGCCATCACAGCCCGGACCACAGATGTGGCTGTCGCGAATGCAGGAGCGTTCGGCGCCCAAAACAGCAGCTTTACGTTCATCAATCCCGAAGAGGAGACGGTGTCGAACACAGACACATTTGCCTCCTACATCCAGAGTCATATTCTGCTCGATAACCAGTTGCTGACCATCTTTGGGGAAACCGGCACGCTTGGCGTGTTCGATCTGGAGACGCAGAACCAACTGGGCCAAGTCACGGGCATTCCGAATCCGCGCTACGTGATCTCGGATGGGCGGGTCGCCTACGTAACCAGTCAGAGCTACAGCGACGATACCGATCCGGCGGTCTACATCATTAACCTGGGCGAACGCGAGATTGTGGATACCATTACGTTGGAGGCCAACCCCGAAGGCATCACGGGCACGTCCAGTAGCCTGTTTGTGGCCACCGGCAATGTCGATGGTCAGATTATAGAAATCAGTCGCCCCCTCGGTAATCCTATTACAGGCGACCATACCATTGCACGCACCATCGATCCCGAATGCGACGCCCCGCGCCGCCCGTACGTTACGAGCCAGGGTCTGCTGGCGGTGGCCTGCAGTGGGGCTACGATCTACGACGATGACTTCAACGTAGTCGAAGAAACAAACGGAGCCCTCCTCGTCATTGACCCCGCGGGCAATAGTGGTGCGGGAAGCATTCTCGACCGCGAAGACCTTGCCGGGCAGCTTACATCAGCGAGCTCGCAGCAACGGACGTTCTACTCGCGGCTGCGCAATACGCTCTTTGCAGTGCTCGAAGACAACACCGTTGTGCAGTACAGCACACTCAACGGCAATCGCTCCGACATTCAGATCGACGGGCCGCCAATCGGCGCGATTGCGTTTGATGCGGTTAACGAAGTGATCTACCTGGGTCGCCCCGATCCGGCGAATCCATTTGGCGCAGCGGGTACCGTAACGGTGCACGAGGGCAGTGGCGCCCAGCTTGCATCGTACGAAGCGGGCATCGCCCCGGGCCACATCGCGCTGCGGATCACGCAGGGCGAGCAGGATGGGTAACGTGTTTCCTCCTACTTGGCGTGTCGTCTCGTTATGACCGTTGACCGCTGCTACTGCTACGACGTGCCGTTTAAGCAGCTCCACCGCGTATCCCAACGCACTGGGGCCAACACGGTAGACGCCCTGCAGGCGCATGTCTGCTTTGGACACAACTGCGGCCTCTGCCATCCTTACGTACGCCGCATGCTGCGTACCGGACAGGTTACGTTTCATCAGATCATTGAAGATGATGATGAACCTGCTCGGTCGGCAGCACCATCGTGAACCTTTCATGGCCAATGCGTCGTGCATCAGGTCGATCCGATGTTTTCATTGCTGACGCTTTGCGCTCATGGCCACACTGCTATACGTCTTTCCGCACCCCGATGACGAAAGCTTCGGACCAGCCCCTGCACTGGCCCGGCAGCGGGCCCAGGGACACGACGTGCACGTGCTTACGCTGACCCGTGGGGAGGCCACCCAGCAGCGCCACCGCCTGGGCCTGAGTAAGGAGGAGATGGGCGCGGTCCGGTTTGGAGAGATGCAGCACGTAGCCCAGGCCCTCGACCTGTCGTCGCTCAACGTGCTGGATCTGCCCGATGGCGAACTCGCGAACTTGTCGCCGCTCGATATCGAAAAGGTGGTGATGCAGCACTTGGTGCGCCTGCAGCCCGATGTGGTTGTCACCTATGCGGTGCACGGCGTAAGCGGGCACCCCGACCACCTCGTTACGCACGCCGTAGTTAAACGCGTGGTATGCAGCGCCGTGTCAACCAACGAGGTTCCCGTGCGGCGGCTCGCCTTTTTCACACTGCGTGACGACGACACGCCGCGCCCCGATCACCTACAGCCCTCGCCCGACGACGCCATCGACTGCATTGTACCGGTGGATGAGGAGGCCTTTTCGACGGCGCAGGTAGCCCTTCAGTGCTATGAAACCTACGCACCCGTCATCGAAGAACACCGTCCGCTTGAAACTGTGCGTAACGGGGTGTGCTTTGAATGCTTCCGTGAAGCACCCACGCCCCGCCTCACCGACCTGACGGCGCATCTGCCTGCTCAGGTGCCTCTTGGCTCCGCCTAATCTGCTGCATCTGCTGTCGACTGCGCTATGGTTGCTCCTGCGCGCTACTTTTCGTGGCTGGCCTTTAAGATGGCCGCGCTGGCAGCGGGGGTCGCTGGACTTAGCACGCTGGCGCTCGGCGTCTCGGTCTGGGGCAGCTTGGGCAGCCTGCTGGTGGTCGGGGGAGCGACGTACGGCAGCGCGTGGTGGATGCTGCATGCTCGCCTGCGCACGCTGCACTCGCTGCTGAAGCAGGTGCGTGCGCATCAGTTCGACGAACTGGGCACCAGCCCCTCGCCCCGTGGCGACGAGCTCGATGGCTTGATCTGGGAGCTGCATCGGACGGGGCAGATGCTGAACCGCGAGATCGATGATATGCGCCGCATGGAAAGCTATCGGCGCGAGTTCATCGGCAACGTATCCCACGAGCTCAAAACGCCGATCTTCTCCATCCAGGGCTTTGCGGAGACGCTCTCCGACGGCGCGCTCAGCGACCCCAAGGTTAACCGCACCTTCCTGCAGAAGATTATTCGCAACGCCAACCGGCTTGACCGTCTGGCGCGCGATCTCTCTGAGATTGCCCGCCTGGAAACAGGCACCATGGAGATCGAGATGACGTGCTTTGACCTTGGCGAACTGGTGCGCGAAGTGACCGAGACGCTGCGTCCCAAAGCCGACGACCGCGACGTCTCACTGCGTCTGCCTGCGGAGCCCGAAACGCTCCCCGCCGTGCGGGGCGACCGCGAGCGCATCCGCCAAGTGCTCGTCAACCTGATCGACAACGCGATTAAGTACAACGAGTCGGGGGGATACGTGGCGGTATCGGCCCAGCGACAGGGCGACGCGGTACAAGTGTCGGTGCAAGACAACGGCGTTGGCATCCCCGAGCGCCACCTAAACCGGCTGACCGAACGCTTCTACCGCGTGGACAAGAGCCGGGCCCGCCACCAGGGTGGATCGGGGCTGGGCTTGTCGATTGTAAAGCACATCCTGAATGCCCACGATGCCCAACTGCGCGTAGAAAGCACCGTGGGCGAAGGCTCCACGTTTACCTTTGTGCTACCGGTTGCGTAGGCGTTGCGCCAAGCGCTCGGCTTTCTCGTCTTGGGAAGATTGGTCTTCGGACTCCATATCGTCGAGTAGGGACTCTTGCGATGCACGATCGCTGTGGGCCCGGTCCCATACCTCGCTGGTTACGATCGTCTCCAGATGCTGAATACGCCGGTTCAAACGCTTGCGCTCGGTCTCCCATTCGTGTCGCAACGACTGCAGTTCTGCTTCCATCTCTTCGGTGGAGCTCCCAATCTTGCGCTGTTCGGTTTTGAACTCCAGCCACTCCTCGAAGGCGCTGTACACGAACACGATCAGGATGATCAGTATCCACCAGTAGGTACCCAGAAATTCGAGTAGTTCGGTCATGATGGTAGGCGATAAAGTAGCTGGGGAATCGGTATCAGATGAATCCAATCATCAAAGGGGACGCACTGCCATGCGTCCCCCAGGCGTGCTTAAAAGACGACATGTGCTCCCTTACGACACCGTACCATCCAGCAGGTCGCGGTAGAAGTCCAGGGTCTGCTCCGCAATGGCTGTCCAGCTAAACTGCTGCACCACACGCTCGCGGGCTTTTTCCGCCATCGAAGCACGGCGCTCCGGATCGGCCAACAGCGTGTTGACGCTCTGGGCCAAGTCGGTAGCAAAGGCACCGGGATCTTTGGGATCGAAGTCGTCGCCTTCGTGCGCGTCAAACGACACAAGCAGGCCCGTTTCGCCATCTACGACCACCTCTGGGATGCCGCCTACGGCAGAGGCTACGACGGGCGTGTGGCAGGCCATGGCTTCCAGGTTGATGATGCCAAACGGCTCATACACCGACGGGCAGACAAACAGCGTAGCATGCGAGTAGAGCGTGATGACCTCATCCTTGGGCAGCATCTCGTCGATCCATACCACGCGGTTCCCCGACTCCGCCTGCGCCTCTTCAACGAGCGCGGTCATCTCCGCTGCAATCTCGTCAGTGTCGGGGGCACCGGCGCAGAGCACCACCTGTACGTCGTCGTCCATGTCGTGGATGGCACGCACCAGGTGCAAGATGCCCTTCTGCCGCGTAATGCGCCCCACAAACAGCACGAACGGCTGCTCCGGGTCTACATCGTGCTTGCGGAGCACCTCGTCGTTGTAACGCGGCTGGTACTGGTCGATGTCGATGCCGTTGTAGATCGTGCGGATGCGCGAGCGCGGCACGTCGTACAGGTCGTGCACATCGTCTTGCATGGACGACGACACCGCCACCACGCCATCAGCATTCTCGTAGGCGGTGCGCTCCACCCAGCTCGACCCGTGGTAGGCCGTGCCCAGTTGCTCGATCTTCCACGGACGGTGCGGCTCCAGCGAGTGCGTAGAAAGCACCAGCTTGGCCCCGGTAAGCTGCTTTGCCAGGCATCCGGCCAGGTGTGAGTACCATGTGTGGCCATGCACGATGTCGGCCTCTTGCACCGAACCCGCCATGATGACGTTACGCGCCATCGCATCCAGAAACTTCGCGTGGCGCGGGTCCTGGTTGGGAATGTCGGGCGCGGTCACGCCCTGCACCTCCAGGTTCCCCTTGCTCACGTCTTGCTCGCCAAAGCTAAGCACCTGCACATGGTGGTCGCCATCGTCGGCAGCGGCCATTTCGCGGGTCAGGTACTCCACATGCACGCCCGCACCGCCGTACACGTTGGGCGGATACTCATTCGTCAAGATGACAATATTCATACAGATACGTACGTCGAATCCAAAAAATAGGGAGAAGGTCGCTGTGGATGCACAGGGCGCGCGGCATGGTGAACATTAAGAACCTGTTTTGATTTTTTTACTTTGGGCTCCAAGCAGCTCCACTGGGCTGAGGCCGAAGGTCATGCCCCTGGTGCAAATTGCCCCTAATCTCGGCCCGTAGCCCCGGCTACGAATCTCGATTGAGGTCCAATTTTCGCCTCAGCGGCCCTCGCTCTCGCCTTCAAACCAAAACCCAAACAGGTTCTAAGTGCCGCGCTCCGTAGCATCCGTATCGCTTAAATGATGGTGCCGTCAGGGATCACTGTATTCTTCGGGATGACCACGATGCCGTCGCGAATCATGTAGTTCTCGCCTTCGGCCTCTTCGATATCATCGCGGTTTTTGATGACGCAGTTTTTACCAATCGACACGTTCTTATCGACGATGGCCCCTTCGATATACGACTCCTCGCCAATGCCCGGCTTCGAAGGCCCTTCGCGGCGCCCCAGCCCCTGCTCGGTCTGCCACGGGTAATGGTCGGCGCCCATAAGCACTGCGTTTTTGATAGTCGTGTTCTCGCCAATGTACGACCGAATGCCCACGACCGAATTGGTGATCTGGCTGTTGGTGATGATACTTCCCTCAGCAATCAGCGAGTTCTGCACATACGAGCTCTGCACTTTGGCCGGGGGCAGCATGCGCGCATTCGTGTAAAGCGGACGGTCAGGGTCGTAGAGGTCGAACTCGGGCTGGTCTTTGGCCAGCATCATGTTGGCCTCGAAGAACGACTTGATGGTTCCAATGTCGCTCCAGTAGCCGCTAAACGGATAGCTGGCTACGCGATGCGAGTCGATGGCACGCGGAATAATGCCGTGGCCAAAGTCGTGGTCGTCGGGATAGGAATCGAGCATCTCGCGCAGGAGCCCCTGGTCAAAGATGTAGATGCCCATTGAGGCAAGGTAGACGCGATCCTGGGCCTCCATCTCTGCAGAAACCGGACTGCTCTTGCCATCGAGCTCATCCGCAGCAGGCTTCTCCGAGAACTCGGTAATGATCTGATCCTCGTTGGTCTTCAGGATGCCAAACGCGGGAGCCTGCTCAGCAGTTACCGGAATGGTTCCAATGGTGATGTCAGCGCCGGTTTCCTGGTGATGCGCCAGCATCTTGGCATAGTCCATCGAGTAGAGCTGGTCGCCCGACAGGATGAGCACCTGCTTGTGTTTGTAGCCCTCCATGTGGTCGAGACTCCGACGCACCGCATCCGCCGTCCCCTGAAACCAATCTTTCGACGACGGCGTCTGCTCCGCGGCCAGCATGGTCACGAAGCCGTTGCTGAAGCGGTCGAAGCGGTAGGCCCGCGCAATGTGGCGGTTTAGGCTGGCTGAGTTGAACTGCGTGAGTACAAAGATGCGCTGAATGCCTGAGTTCAGACTGGTGGAGATGGGCACGTCGATAAGCCGGTAGCGCCCCGCCAGCGGCACAGCCGGTTTGGCGCGTAGTTTGGTGAGCGGGTACAGCCGCGTGCCTGCACCTCCCCCTAAAATGACGCTGATGACGTCTTTGGAGATGTTCATAAGGAAAAAACCGGTCGCAATGGGAGGAATGACGAGAAGCGCTACCGTAACATGCGAAGTAGAAGGGTCAGGAGCAAGGTTAAAATCACGCTGACCACAATCATGATGCTCAGCGGTAGGTAGACGTGCATGGATCCCGTTTCAAATGAGATGCTCCCTGGCAGGTGGCCCCAGTCAATGACGGTGTGACTTGCCCAGAGCAATCCGCCCACTGCGGTACACCGCAGCCCCGCCCCAATGAGCAATCGTGCCCCGTGCGAGGCGTGCCTTCGCCAAGCTAACGACTTGTGAAGTGGGCGACTCGTTGAATTTTCGCGGCACCTTCGCGCAAACGCTTCGTGTACGCTTGTGATTATCGCATTCCTTGGCCTGCTTGGACAGACCTACTATGCTGAAAACGGTGCTCGTCGTTTTACATATCGTAACCGCATCCGCCTGGTTTGGGCTGGGCTTGCGCTTGGCAAGTAAGGCACGTATGGTGCTCTCGCTCAACGGTCCCGCTGCTGCGGCCCTGGCTGAAGATACCCGGAGCACCGTTAAGTGGATGAGCGGGTTTATAGTGCTTACGATGGTCTTCGCATACGCCAACTTCTTTCTAAGCGGTGGATTTGCCGCGTATGGCCCACAGTTTCACGCAGCCCTCACGCTTATGCTGATACTGGTCGGTGTGCAGTTCTTCATGATTCGTACCGGCTGGAACACCCTGGCCGACCTCGTAGGCAACGGCACTGCCCCCACGGGCGATGCTGCCGACGGCGCCCGCAAGAAAGTGGCCATTGGCACTGGCATTGGCCACCTGCTCTGGATGATTATTCTCGTGCTCATGTACTTCAACCAGCTGATCCGCCCGCTCTTCGTGTAGGCATTTATCTGCGCGTACAGGCATTTAATAGATAGGCGCCCAGGGGTACAGCAGCTTGAACGCAACAAACGATATTACAGCTGCTCGCTTGATCCGCGTGCGATGAAAGCACCGTTGAAGCGATCGCGCAGTGACGTGCGTACTACATCGGCCTCGCTGCGTGTGGCTACCGGACCGATGCGCACGCGATAGTAGGGCGTGCGCCACACCACATGCACCGGCGGCTCACGGTAGCGCTGCAGCGGCTCGGGCGGTGTGTCGAGCGCATTCCACCACGCTACTGCCTCGGTTCGTGTGCTCTCGGCATCGGCTCGGTGGTAGTTCATGCCCACCTGCACAAAAAACGCACGCGCCGGCATCTCCGGTTCAGATGCTTCAGGCGTCTCGCCCATCGGCGCGGTTGCCTGGCACCCCACAAACGTAATACCTATAACGAGCAGGCCACCCCACAGAAAAATAGCACGTGATGTACACATAGTCGCATCCGATTCAGAATAAGAGGCTGATGCATTGCATCATTGTTGCACCGTATGCAGCAACCTATGCTTCCCCTGCTTGATCCTTGTGCGTGTGCGCCACATATTGCGGTGCTTTCCTACTTGCTATTCCCACTGGTATCCACCGAATCGTACTATGCCTACTCGTCTTCTGGGCCTCCTACTGGTAGGCCTGCTCGTACTCGCCGCACCTATCCACGCGCAAGACCGCAGCAATAGCGAGCCGCGCGTGAGCCCCAACGCCGAAGCCCACCAGACTATTGGCACCACCGAAGTACGTGTAACGTATGGACGCCCTGGTGTGCGTGGCCGCGACATCTTTGGCGATCTTGTGCCCTACGATACGATCTGGCGCACCGGGGCCAATGAAGCCACCACCATCACCTTCTCCAACGACGTCCGCATCGATGGGACCAATGTGCCTGCGGGCACCTATGCACTGTTCACGATTCCAGCGGAAGACGACGCGTGGACGGTCATCCTCAACAACACAGCGAATCAGTGGGGCGCGTACGACTATGACTCGGCAGACGACCACATGCGCACTACCGCTGAGGCGTACCGTGCCGATACCTTCCGCGAGCAGCTGGCCTTCACCTTCGAAGCGGTCGATGAAACTTCGGCCACGCTACTTATGCACTGGGCCGACACCGCCCTCCCCATTCCCATCACAACCGCTGACGCTGAATGAGCCATCGCGCTGCTGCATGCTGGTTCTGGGGGATCCGTAGCGCCGCTGCTCTTCTTGTGGCGGGCCTGCTCGTTGTTGGCGGAGGCGGCTGTACGGCACCGCCCCCCGATCCAGCTACCAACATGGGGGCCTACCTCGACACGGTCATTGCTGCTCACGGAGGCGACAGGCTCGACCGGGCCGTCGTGACCTTCACGTTTCGGGGGGATGCGTTTATGCTTCGCCGCAACGACGGCCAGTTTCAGTACGAACGCACGACCACCGATTCGCTGGGGCGCTCCGTGGTCGAAGGGCTAACCAATACCGACGTGTATCGCGTTGTGGAGGGCGATACCCTCACGCTCTCCCCCGACGAGCGCAGCACCGTGGCAACAGCTGTTAACTCCGTCGCCTACTTTGCGCTCTTGCCGTATCCGCTCCAAGATCCACCCGTGCAAGCTACGTATGCCGGCCCCGACACAATAAAAAGCACCGCTTACCATCGCGTGGCGGTGTCGTTTGGCGAAGGGGGCGGCCAAGACTATGAAGATGTGTTTCTGTACTGGTTTGCTCAGGACACCCATGCAATGGACTATCTCGCGTATGCCTTCGGTGTAGGCGGACCGACCGAAGACCAAGGCACGCGGTTTCGCGAAGCCTTCAACGTGCGCACTGTAAACGGCGTGCGTTGGGCTGACTACCGCAACTACCGCGATGCTACGCTCGGTCCCGACGCCCTTGCTGCTTATCCCCATGCATGGGCCGACAGCGCTGTAGAAGGCGTCTCAACCGTTGCGCTCCGCGATATCAGCGTGCAGCCTCTTGCTCCATAGCCGTTCAGCACAACAAACAGTGTAGCGGCCGCAGTCAACCTTCCATCGGCTCGGCCAACATCTGCGTAAGCGTGTCGATGCGCTCCTGCGTGAGCAGTGGCTCGATGGCCTGAATGATGAGGCTCACACAGGTGGCGCGATACATAAGCGCTTCATCAGGAGCTCCGTTGCGTGCCGTTTGGCTCTGGATTTGCGTGTTCAAAAGCGTCCAGTGACACTTCATCTCAAGATACTGCACGCCCAGCGCCTGCCGGATCTCGTCCACTTCGTCCAGGTCATCGAGCGTTTGCACAATGCGATTACGAACGCCCGAGACATAAGCTCGAATGGCACGGCGCTGCGCCGTCGTTCCACCATCCCATTCGTCGAGCACCGTGTCCCACTGTGCATCGAGCGGATCCTCTAACGCGTCATGAATCGCCTGGTGCTGCTCTTGAACTGTAGTGGCAGCGTTGTTGGTGGAGGGCATAGCGGCGGCAGGCATAGCGAGTCAGCAGAAAACCAATGGAGTGAAGCAACGGAGACACATGTACTTATATGATGCCACGTGCCTGTACAATTTGAACGACCAACACGGTCCGAACAGATGATACTGAACATATGACCTGCGCGTCGAAATGCTGCACTTCGGCTGTGTATATACCGACTTCATTACAGTGCATCTTTCGTTCATTACACGTACTTTTCCCTATGTTTACCCTTTTCGCCTGACCCCGTGAACGAACCGGGCGGCGGTGTCGCTTTGCGGAAGAGGCTGCACATTCAAACGTCCCATGTTGTGCACATTTACCCCGGAACGCAAGGGAACCTTGCTGCGCCACCGTCTCGTTACGCACATACACTTGGTACACATGTCTGCGCTTCGTCTGTGCTTTTGGCGCGCAGGGTATTCAGTGCGCAGCATAGCTTTACTTCTTGCCTTGAGCTTTCTGCTTTGAGCGGTAGTCCTACGGCATAGCGCACATGTCTCATCTGTGCCTGCGTCTGCACGCTCATGCATGCTGGCTGTCTCCTCCATTAACGAATCCCATGGTTATGGCTGAGCCCTCTGCCTCTTCCGCTTCCAACCCTTCCTACGAAGACCTTGCCGAGGCGTGGAATACCATCTGCCAGCTACTCGGTGCTGATGGGCCCGACGAGGCGATTGCGCGGATCCAGACGCTTACCGACCAGATGGAAGCGCTTGACAATCGGGAGGACTTGCCCGATGAACTCATTACTCTTAGTGAGTTTGAGCAGGTGCTCACGCGGCTCCACCAGAAAATTGCAGATCTGCGGGCACGCAACAGCACACTCGAAGCCCGCCTTGACACCCTCACGCAAGAAACTGACGATGATGCCTCGGCGCACGCCCTGCTCGATGCACTTGACGCCCCAACCTATCAGGACGCGCTCAGCCACATCCAGGCGCTGCAAGACAAGGCCGAAGCGCGCTACGCCGCTCAGGAAGCGCTGCAGAGCACCGGTCACGACAACATCGGCAGCCTCATTGACGCCGCCAAGGCCCTACAGCGTGAAAACGACCGCCTGCGTAGTCAGGTTCAGAGCACAGCCCCCGACACCGAAGTCCTGCAGTCGGCCTCTGCCATTCGCATGGTGCTGGGCATCTCAAACATCGAAGAGGCCGAGGAATTTGTGGGGCGCCTCGATGCGCTCAGCACGTCGGTGCGCCGGGCCCTCGATCATCTTGGCATGGACGTACCCGCAGCCCTCAGTGTAGACCGCGCCGATAACGTCGCCTCCTACCTCGATGTACTCGCTTCACAAATTGAGCGCCTGGCCGACGCTCCGCTGCCCGACGACGATATGCTGGCGGCCGCCGACACGCTCAACGCCATCGAAACCACACTCGGCATCTCCTCTGCCGAAGACGCGCGCGAAATGGAGTCGATGGTACGCTCTCTGACTGAGGATCTGGAGGCGCTGGCGCATGAGCGCGAGGTGCTACGCGAAGAGGGCCTCACCGCCGAAGAAGCCGTATCCATGATTCATAGCATGGAAGATCAGCTCGACGACCTCTACGTCAACCAAGACGTGAACGCGTCCAATGGTACACTCCCGCCTGGGCTCAAAGACACACTGGGCGTTGAGTCGATCGAAGAGGCACAGCGCGTTGTGGAACACACTAAAGAGATGGATACGCAGATTGCCACGCTCTACGAGGAGCAGGAGCAGCTCAACGAACTGGGCATCGATAGCATCGACGAGGCCATTCGGATGATCCGCGATATGAACGACCAGCTGGTCGAGCTCTACGAGGATGTGGAGGCACGCTCGGAGGCTCAGGCTCTTCCTGGGGCGAACCAAGATACCTTCCAGCAACTGGAATCGCTCTATGCGCGCCAAGAGAAGCTGCAGAGCGAACTGGGGATTTCAGACCCCGAGGCCATTATCCAGATGGTTGAAGACATGAACGTGCAGCTCGAAACGCTCTACGAAGACCGCGACGCCAGCTTAGCCTCCAGCCAAGACGCGCTTGTTGACCCTGAGGCGCTCAACAACCCCGACCTTAGCAACACCGAGCGCCTGGAGAAACTCATCGATAGCATGGCTCGCCAGCTCGATGTGCTCTACAGCGAGAAAGAGACGCTCTCTGAAGAAGGCTTCTCTTCTGCCGACGAGGCTGCTACACGTATCGCTGATCTGCGCGACGAAATCAAAGCGCTACGCAACCAGAAAGCCGCCGCCCAAGACCAGCCCGATGTTGATGTTGCCCCTGATCTTGTTCGCGAGTGGCGCGCGCTGAAAGAGGACCTCGGGGTCAGCTCGCCCGACGACGTCCGAGCGCTCATTGCATCCTCTCATGCAGACGCTACGGAACCCGCAAGCACAGAAGAACCTGCCGACACGACCTCTGTGGAGGCTGTGTCATCTGATGAAGCAGACCGTACGTCTACGCGCACCCAACCAGGCCCGCAGTGGAGTGCCGGTCCGGCTCTTGCGGATGCCGAGCTTCGTGCCGCCCTACCAACAATGGACGCAGACGACCGGGATGCGCTCGACCTCGCGGTCATTCAGCTCGATGCCGAAGGACAGGTTCGCACGCTCAACGACGCGGCGTACGCGCTGCCCATGTTCGACCGCCTGCGCTCGAAAGAGGATGCCAAGAACACCGCGTTCTTCTTCGATATCGCACCCAGTGCAGCAACCGACGCGTTCTACGGTCGCTTCCACGCTGGGCTGGAGCACGAACATCTCGACGCGCGCTTTCCGCACCTCTTTACAGCCTCCAGTCATCCGCCCTTTGTCGCACTCGTACACCTGTTTTACGACGATGGCACCGAAACTGCATGGGTCTTGCTACGCACCGCCTGACGCATGGCCTCGCCGTGGGCCTTCTGCCCGGGCATCCCTCCCCTTGTTCAATGGCTTCCTCCCCGCCGCCTCCCTTTTGCCATGAGTGATTCTGCGACCTCCGACCTGTTTTCGTACCTGAAGGAGAAGTCCAACCGCTCGTCTAAACTGCGCTCGCAAGACGCATCGGACGCCGCTGCTGATGCGCCGAGCGATGACGCAGACGATGCGCTCAGCGATGCCACGTCTCCACCGGGCGATTCGTCGGCCTCGCTCGACTTTGAAGACCCAACTGTGGGCGAACAGCTTCGTGATGCCTCGGAAGAAACACTGAACAGCACCAATTTTGGCATCATCCGGCTCAATGACGACGGCGTGGTCCAGTTCTTCAACGCCTACGAGTCTGACTTGAGCGGCGTAGCACCCGAGGATGCGGTGGGCCAGAACTACTTCAATGAACTCGCGCCCTGCAGCAACAACCGCGTGTTCTACGGACGCTTCCGCGACGGGCTCAAAGATGGGGAGATGGACGAGTACTTTACGTACACGTTCACGTACAAAATGCGTCCTACGCTCGTGGATGTACACCTCTACCGCGATGACGAAGGCAATAACTGGATTATGGTGCGCAAGCGATAAGCGCTTTGCAGGGACAGCTATCGTTCTCTTCGACTAACGGGTTGGTAGGCGGATGCAGGTTGCAGTGCTCGGAGGCGGCGTTTCGGGCATTACCACTGCTGTGCTCCTGCGTGCCTGCGGATACGCCACCACCCTGGTCACTGCCGCCCACGCCAACACGGCTCACGGCGCCGACTGGCCGCGCCTGGCCAGTCACTATCCGGCGGCCTCCGTCATCCCTCACACGGTGCGCATCGCAAACCCCGCCCGCCACACGCGCTGGAGCCAAGCCTGCTTCGACGTGTTTACCGATCGACCGGCGTGGGGCGTACGTATGCAGCGCCATGCCGAGCTCTTTGAAGCCCCGCCCGCTCGTCCTGCCTATCTCAGCGCACTACGCCGCGTTGTGCACCTTCCCAACGATGGTCGGGGCGCGTCGGGGCTTCCACGCCGTCCTGAAGCCGATGCCCTGTTCGGCTGGACGTTCGACATGACCTTTGTGGATGCGCCGCGCTATCTTCGCAAACTGTACCGTGCGTACCAGGCTGGGGGCGGCAGCATTCAACGGATGCATATCTTGCCCAGCAATCGCTCGGAGCTCCCAGGAGATGTGTGGGTGAACTGCCTGGGAGCCGGAGCGCCCCAAGTCTTTGAAGACGATGCCCCAGCCACGTTTCTGCATGGCCACCTGCTGCATGTCAAGCCTCCCGTTGCGTGGCAGGCGTGGGCCGCATCGGCTACTGTGCAGTCGTACAATTATGCACCTACACCGGCATGCTACCCTTCGCATGTTGAAGATGTGCCCGGTGGATTGTATTTCTACCCACGTGCATCCACCTGGATTGTAGGCGGCACCAAGCATCCTGCACATCGCCACGGGGGCTACGCAACGCCACTCCGTGGCCCCACTCGTCATGTGCATGGCGTCGCGCTACCGCAAGCCATGTGGACCACGAACGCTGCCCTCATCAAACAGCTCGCGGGCGCCGATTTTCGGCGTGCTTCCATGCGCGTTGTAAGCGGGCTCCGCTACATGCGTGCCCCCGAAGGCGACGGCGTGCGCCTCTGTTGGGATTCCGGTCCTGAGCGGCCCACGATACACAATTATGGCCACGGCGGCGCGGGCGGCACGCTGTCGTGGAGCTGTGCGTTGCATGTGGCCCACGCCCTTATGAAACGCCGTATGCCCTCACAGCCGCCCCCTGCATCGGCCCCGTTTCCCGCACTACGCTACATAATAAACCGGCTGCTTGAGAACCCCCTCTGAGCGCGTCCCTATGCACCTCACGCCATTCCAAACCGGATCTATAGGCGCAATCTCAGTGCACTTTACTGAAATTTATGTAAATCGGCATGCATTTTGTAAAAATGTATACGTGCGCATGTATCCTTTGTAAATAAGCGCCTGTTTTACTACACCGTACAGTCCTTACCTGTGCTTCTACATAGCGACAGGCCCGTATCGCTCTGCCTACCTGGCCTTATCCCACCTGGCCTTACCCCACACTCTTATGGAAAACGCCGTTGACCGTGCCATTCGCTGGCTTGCTCTTGCTGCTGGACTCGTTAGCCTTGTTGTATACACGATCTTCTACCTGATGTAAGCGCTCCTGCTCAACAGTCTGTTGAAAGGGAGCAACATGTTCGTTGGTGGCGCACTTCAGTGAACCGCTGCCTAATCGGGTCGTACGGGATACGCATGTATTTTTCCTACGATCACACACCTTCATGAGCACGCTTCTCGTTGTAGGCGACCGAGTTCTTATTCAGCCGCGCCAGGGCGAACAGAAAACCGACTCGGGACTGCTCTTACCCGCTACGGTGTCGGCGCAGGAAGACGTAAAGGGCGGTCGTATCATCAAAACGGGCCCCGGGTATCTCACCCCCAACCCTGAATACTCGGAGAGCGAAACCTGGAAGCAGACTGAACGCCCCATCCGTTACCTGCCGCTACAGGCTGAGGTGGGCGACTATGCGTTCTTCCTGCGCGAAAAAGCCACCGAAATCCGCTTCGAGGGCACCGACTATCTCATCGTGCCCCACGCCGCCATTCTCGCTCTCGTTCGCGATACGCCCGAAGAGGGCCGCTCCGAAACCACCGTCGATGAGCTGCTCGACGACGAGTAGCTGCTCGATGCTCAAGCCGTGCCCTGACGCCACCACGGGCCTTCGCTAACCGGTGCGGGACGCTCCGGCACCGTATCTGCCGGGGCTTGGCCATTTGTGGAGGGGGTTGATGGACGCGGCGGGCCCGGATCGGTCTTCGGAAGATCGGTCAGGTACAGGAGATGCGTCAGGTAGCGCTGCACCGAAAGCGACGGCTGCTCTTCCTGGCGCGCGGTCGTCCGGCGGCGCTCGGCTTCGTACACGCGGATCTTCTCGCGCACCCGAGCGGCCTCGGTCTCCATGCGCTCCACCCGCCGGGCAATGTAGCGCTGCAAGCGCCGCTCCTCGGCAGGCGAGAGCTTCTCAGGCAGTGCGTCGGCGTAGTTCTGCACCAGACTGCTACGCCACATGTTGATGCGGGCCTTCGTGGTGTCGTGGATGCGCCGCACCTCAGACAGTGCCTCGGGCGCGGCTTCGTAGGCAGTGCGGATGTTGTTCGCTTTTAGGCGCACTACGTCGCGGTGCTTCACGCCGTCTACTGCGCCCACTTCGCCAATGAAGTGGTGCTTCAGCTTATCGTAGAGCGCTTCGTCCTGCACCTCCGCCAGCCGCTCGGCGCGGCGCGCCTCAACCGATGATTTGACCTCGGTCTTCTGCTCAGCAAGCGTCTCCAGTTCCCGCTCCATCGTCTCGATGAGCGCGGTGTAGCGGTCGGCTTCGTGCTGCAGGCGCCGCTGCCGACGCACAATGGGATGCGCCCGATAGTGATAGGTGGCCCCGGCAGCCCATCCTACGGCAACTGCAGCTCCCAGGCCGAACCCGACCCACACGTTCACGGCCCCCCCGAGACCTATGGCCAGTACGAGGCCTGCCATCAGGAGCGGGAGGGCGAGCCGGGCCCACGGGGTGCGTGGCGCTGTACGCGCAGTACTGCGTTCGGCGCGCCGAGTGGAAGCTAACTCCTCACGCGAACGAGCGGAAACCTCGGCGGTGCCATCGCGAACTTGGGCAAGCGCGGGCACCTGCTCGGGCGATTGGTAGCAGGCGGTTTCGAGATGCGCCATCAATGGGGCCATAGCCTCCGTATCCCCCAAAACCTGAACAAGCGGGGACTGCTCGGGCTCGTAGAAATCGCTGTCGCGGAAGAGCAGGTTTTCGCCGGTGTCGAACCGCTCCCAGAGGGCAGGGCGGATGCGAGTGGCCTGGATGGCGGTGTAGATGACGAGTCCGGCAAAGCGGTCGAGCGCGGGGCCGAAATCGCGTTCGGTGCGGTCGGGGTGCTGGTAGTTGCGATGACCGACCTCGGGGCTTTCGCGTCCGTCGAGCGCAGGCACGTACAAGGTGTCGTAGTCAACCAGACGGAGGGCGGGGCCGCTGCCGGTATCGACCACGAGTACGTTGCCGTGCTGCAAGTCGCCGTGGGCAACCTGGGCGGCCTCCAGATCCGCAAGCAAGTCGGCCCAGGCCGTGGCAAGCGTCTGGAGCGCCTCGGGGTCGTTGCGGTGCGTGCGGACCCACGTGTTGAGCGGTGTGCCCTCGACCCACTCCATCTTGAGCAGCGGATACGCGGTGCCCGCCACGCGAATGCCCGGCTGCTGGTAGTCGAACGTGACGAGCGCGGGCAGGTCGTGCTCGGCCAGATGCGCCGCAATCGCCTTGTAGCGCGCCTGCTGGTCGGGCACATCGGTCAGAAAGCACTTGGCGGCCCAGCGCTGGTTGTGGGCATCGGTCATGGGAAAGACCACGGCGAAGGCCCCGCTGATGGGCTGCGGCAGCCCCAGCACGTTGGTGCGCGGGGTAGCGTTTTGCAGGGTCTCGTCCAGAAATGCGGACTCGGGAAACTGAACGGCTTCTTGGTATGCGCTCGGTGTGGGGTAGCTGGCCATGACGGAGCATTAGGAAGAAAGAACAAGGCGCAGCACGGTGGTGTCGTCGTTGCGGAGGCGGTTCTGCGTGCGGGCCGCCTCCACAGCTTCGCGGAACGCATCGGGCGTCCATTCCAGCGCGGGTTCAGCGCCCGTTTGCAGGAGCCACGCGGCGGCGGCATCGGTGGCCAGCAGAAACGCATCGCCGGGCTGCCAGGTGCCCTGTGTGGTGTGCACCGTCGGCGCATGGGCAGACTGGGTGGATACGAGATCGGGACGATGGTCGAAGGCATTCGCCTCCATATCCGGCCACGTTGCCTGGAGCGTGCGGTTTTGGATGTGGAAGAGCACGCAGTCGCCCACGCGAGCGGCCTGCCAGTCGCCCTGTGCGGTACATTGCAGGTGGAGATACGTAGCATGGGCGCCTTGTTCGGTCTTGGCCGCTACGTACCAGGGCTGGGCCTGCACCTGTGGTTCCACGGCCGTGCGCCACGCAGCCCGCCATGCCGTAAGTGCCTCTTCGGTCGGTGCCAGGATGCCTTCGTTTACCGCACGCTCCACCAGCAACTGCGCCCACTGCCGCGAAAAGGCGGATTCGGTGGCGCCATCAGCCACAGCGGCGTGCACAGGCCAGCTTTCTGACTCATATGCGGCGGCGTCCTCATTTTCGGCATCGGTGTGCCCGGCTTTGGGCATGCTCAGCACCTGGGGCGATGCGTTCATAGAAGCGTGGGGAGACCCTTTACGAGGGGCAGTTCTACGGGCGAACGGGGGACCGTTCGCCCCAGCGAAGGAATCTTCGGGTTGTTATTCTACAGGCGAGCAGGAAGGTGCGGTTGAGTAGAGACCACCCGGGATATCCGCACCCCGTAGAGACGTGCCACTGGCGCGTCTCTACGGAGTGTGGTCGGTGTCTCAGCACACCGCTACCGCAGGTTGCTGGGGCGCGTGCCGATCTCCAGAAACCGCACCAGCGCCACCGGATCCGCATTGAAGACGAATCCACGCGTGTCCAGGTTAACGGTATAGCCTTCTTGTTCGGCGGCAGCACGCATGGAAAAGGGCAGCGTGCTCGACATCTGGTAGAGCGTCTCCGCGTACTCGTCGGTGCGCGGCAGTTCGCCAGGCGCCGACGGCAGTTCCACCGCAGGCGATTCAGACGACGACAGGTGCACGTTGAAGAGCAGTACCTCGCCGTCGTCGGTGGCAAAGCTGCGAAGCTGCTGGGCGTAGCGGAGTGGCTCGCCGTCGGTGGCCTCGCCGTCAGTTACGTTGACCACGACAGGCGGAAAGCTATGCGGGTGCTGATCGATCCACGTGCGCACCGACTGCGCCGCCAGGTCGAGCGCCTGACACATGGGCGTGCCGTTCTTGGCATGCGGATCGAACCACACGGGCACCTTGACGCGCTTCTCTTCGGTGCGCCCGTCGCCGGTGTCTACCTCACGCAGGCGCTCGTCCATGCGCTTGGGGCGCTCAGCCAGGTGACTGATCGGGATGAGTCCGGTGCTGTTCTGAACGGACTCACCGGGCTCGATGAGCGGCTGCACGCGCTCGCCATAGCCAATCACGCCGATGTGAAAGTAGTCGCGCACGCCGTCTTCTTTGGCACAGCGCAACACCAGGTTCTGCATCAGCCGGTTCACCGTATCCGACAAGACCCGCGCCTTGCTGGGGGCGGCATCACCTTTCTGTTCGGCGCCCCCAAAGCGGTCTTGCATGGAGGCCGACTGATCCAATAGAAAGAGAAAGGCAGTGGGCTGCTCGCGGCTGATTTCCGCAGAATAGGCCATACTGGGGGATGCGTGGGTGGGTTAGACACAATCAGAAGAAACGGGCGGAGCGGACCGGCTGCGCAGCCAGACAGAAGGTATTACAGATCGTCGCGGAGGTCCCGTGC
>CAJXLX010000048.1 GCA_913056335.1 uncultured Rhodothermaceae bacterium | reverse complement strand
CACAAAACTCGTGGCGGCATTACCTGCGGGCAGACGCATGGTGCCGCTGGACTCGATCATGCTGCGCCAGTACGACAGGAAGTTCTGCATGAACCAGCCGGGTCGCACGATGGTGGCGGCCATGTTGAGCTCTTGCAGGTGCAGTTCGGCCTGGCGCAGCGGCACCTCGGGCGGGGCGTGCTCCACACCCATCGCGGTCATGAGGACGACCTGTTCAACGCCGGCCTCCGCCACGGCATCCAGAAACGGAACGAGGTGGCCGTATGCCTGCATGTCGGGCGGAGCAAGCATAAAGACGCGAGCCACGCCGTCCAGCGCCGGCGCGTAGGTCGAGGCGTCGGTATACTCGAACTGGGCAGCGTGGACATGGGCGCTGGGCGCGCCGTACGCTCCGGGTTGTCGCGTAGCGGCACGTACGGGCTGCCCCTGTGCGGTCAACTGCTTCACGACGAAGTGCCCGACGGTTCCCGTCGCCCCAATAACGAGGGTTGTGGAGAGATCTTCAGGCATGGCATATCATCATATGTGGATGGGAAGGTCCCGTGTAGACGTAGACACCTCCGCCAGGTTCAATGGGTGAACGGAGGACCGTTCACCTCAGGGTTGTGTTTTTGGTCGGCACGGTGGTCATGTGCGATTTAGCATCCGCACGCAACTCGACAGATAACAAACGCAAGCCGTCTACACCGCTACCGCTTCGGCCTCCTCCTCATACTCCGCCGGGTCGTACGCCAGGCGGTCGGCCAGCCACTGCTCAACCTCGGCCACGGCCATGTTTTTGCGGGCGGCGTAGTCTTCGATCTGGTCGCGCTGGAAGGTGCCGGCGTTGTAGTAGCTGGCGTCGGGATGCGCAAAGTAGACCCCGCACACCGAAGCTCCGGGATGCATCGCCAGGTTCTCAGTGAGTGATATGTTGGTGTGCTTCTCCACCCCCATCAGGTCCCAGATGAGCGGCTTCTCAGTGTGGTCTGGGCACGCCGGGTAGCCGGGAGCCGGACGAATCCCCCGGTACTGCTCGCGCACAAGCTCTTTGTTGGATAGGTCTTCATTCGGAGCATAGCCCCAATAGTCTTTGCGGACTTGTTCGTGCAGATACTCCGCAAACGCCTCGGCCAGTCGGTCGGCGAGGGCCTGAGCCATGATCACGTTGTAGTCATCGTCCGCCGCCTTAAAGTCTTCAATGACATGCTCCAGGCCGAGCCCGGAGGTCACCGCGAATGCCCCAATGTAGTCGTTGATGCCGCTGTCCTTCGGCGCCACGTAGTCGGACAGAGCGCGGTTGGGCAAGTCGCCGCGCTTTTCGGTCTGCTGGCGCAGCGCGTGCAGCACGGTGGCCACTTCGGTGCGTGTGTCGTCGGTGTACACTTCGATGTCGTCACCCACGCGGTTGGCGGCGTACAGCCCGATGATGCCGTTGCACGTCAGGCTGCGGCGCTGCGAGAGGCGGTCGAGCATCGCATTCGCATCCTCGTAAAGCTGACGCGCCTCCTCGCCCTTCTCCTCATCCTCGAAGATGCGCGGGTACTTGCCGCTGAGGTCCCATGCAATGAAGAACGGCGTCCAGTCGATGTAGTCACGGAGCGTGCTGATGGGCACCTTGGGCAGCACGGTGGTGCCGAGCTTGTTCGGTTTGGTGATGGGCACCTCATCCCAGTTGCTCGTAAAGCGGTTGGCACGCGCTTCCTCAATCGAAAGGAACGTCTTGCGGCGTCCGCCCGAGCGGTGGCGTTCGCGGAGTGTGTCGTAGCGCTCCTCGACCTCACGCAAGAACGCGTCGCGCAGGTCTTCGGCCACAAGGTTGCCCGTCACGTTTACGCTTCGCGAGGCATCGAGCACATGCACGACCGGACCGCTGTAGTGCTCGGCAATCTTTACGGCGGTGTGGATTTCGGAGGTGGTCGCGCCGCCAATAAGCAGCGGAATGTCGAATCCCTCTCGCTCCATCTCTTCCGCGACATGCACCATTTCGTCGAGCGACGGGGTGATGAGTCCGCTCAGTCCAATAATATCCACATCGTGCTCGCGGGCCTGCTGCAGGATCTTCTGAGCTGGAACCATCACGCCCAGATCCACCACATCGTAGCCGTTGCACTGCAGCACCACGCCCACAATGTTTTTGCCGATGTCATGCACATCGCCCTTTACCGTGGCCAGGAGCACCTTCGGATTGTCGGTGTCTTCGCGCGGAGCTTCTCCAGCAGCTTCACGGCGGGCGTCTTCCGCCGCCTGCTCTTCCTCGATATACGGACGCAAGTGCGCTACCGCTTTCTTCATGACGCGCGCGCTTTTCACCACCTGCGGCAAGAACATCTTGCCGTCGCCAAACAGATCGCCGACCACGTCCATGCCGTCCATGAGCGGGCCTTCAATCACATCGAGCGATTCGTCGTATTTCTGGCGCGCTTCCTCTGCATCGTCTACGATATGATCGAGGATGCCCTTCACAAGGGCGTGCTCAATGCGCTGCTCAACGGGCTCCTCGCGCCACTCGGCGGTCTCTTCTTCGTGCTCGGTGTCGTCTTCTTGTGCGGCGATCTCTTCCGCCAGATCCACCAGGCGCTCGGTGGCATCGTCGCGGCGGTTGAAGAGCACGTCTTCGATGTGCTCGCGCAGGGTCTCGTCGATCTGGTCGTACACCTCGATCTGCCCGGCGTTGACGATCGCCATGTCCATCCCGCGCTTGATGGCGTGGTACAGGAAGATGGTGTGCATGGCCTCGCGCACACGGTTGTTGCCGCGAAACGAGAAGCTAATGTTGGAGAGTCCGCCACTGACTTTGGCGTGGGGGAGATTCTCCTTGATCCATTCGGTGGCTTCCAGAAAGTCGATGCCGTAGGTGGCATGCTCTTCAATTCCGGTGGCAATCGCGAAGATATTGGGGTCGAAGATGATGTCTTGCGGGGGGAAGCCCACCTCATCCACCAGCAGATTGTAGGCGCGCTCACAGATTTCGATCTTGCGCTCGTAGGTGTCAGCCTGACCGTCTTCGTCGAACGCCATGACGATGACCGCCGCGCCGTAGCGACGGCAGAGGCGTGCATGCTCCAGGAACTCCTCCTCGCCTTCCTTCATCGAGATCGAGTTCACGACCGGCTTGCCCTGCACGCAACGCAGCCCGGTTTCGAGCACCTCCCACTTCGAGGAGTCGATGACGATGGGCACGCGCGAGATGTCGGGCTCGGCGGCCACGAGTTGTAAGAAGCGTTTCATGGCAGCAGGGCCGTCGATCATGCCCTCGTCCATGTTCACATCGACCATCTGCGCGCCGTTTTCGACCTGCTGGCGCGCCACGTTGAGGGCCGTCTCATAGTCATCGTCTTTGATGAGACGCTTGAAGCGGCGCGAGCCCATCACGTTAGTGCGCTCGCCGATGTTCACAAAGTTAAGGTCGTCGCGGAAGACCAGCGGTTCGAGTCCGCTCAGGCGCAGCGTGGTGGAAGGCTCTGGACGCTCACGCGGCTCGTGCTGGGCCGCCACCTTCACAAACTGCTCGATGTGGTCGGGCGTGGTGCCGCAGCATCCGCCCACAATGTTCAGCCAGCCCTCGCTCAGGTAGCTGTCGAGCTGCTCGGCCATGAATGCAGGCGTCTCGTCGTATCCGCCAAACTCATTAGGCAGGCCCGCATTCGGGTAGAGGCTCGTGAACGTTTCAGCCGCGTTGGCCAGCTCCTCGATAAACGGACGCATCTGCTTCGAGCCCAGCGCGCAGTTGAGGCCCACGCTCAGAAGCTGCGGCTGGTGCATAACCGACGTGTAGAAGGCTTCGGGCGTTTGGCCCGAGAGCGTGCGCCCGCTCATATCGGTGATCGTGCCCGAGATCATGACGGGCCACTGCGCATCCCGCTCGTCAAACAGCCGCTGAATGGCGTAAAGCGCCGCCTTGCAGTTCAGCGTATCGAAGACGGTTTCCACAAGCAAGATGTCCGCCCCACCGTCGACGAGTCCGCAGGCTTGCTCGTAGTACGCTGTCTGCAGCTCTTCAAAGGTGGCAGCGCGGTAGCCGGGGTCGTTTACATCGGGGGATACGGAGAGCGTCTTGTTGGTCGGCCCCATGGCTCCGGCCACGAAGCGCGGCTTGTCGGAGGTAGACGCTTCGTCGGCAGCCTCGCGGGCGAGCCGAGCGCTGGCTACGTTCAGGTCGTACGCCAGGTGCCCCAGCGCGTAATCCTCCTGCGCCACCGTCGTAGCGCTGAAGGTGTTCGTTTCAATGATGTCGCTGCCCGCCGCCAGATACTGCCGGTGGATGTCTTTAATGATGCCGGGGCGCGTGAGCGAAAGAAGATCGTTGTTGCCCTTCAGGTCGGCGTCGACGTCGGCCACCTGTTCGTTCCGGAAGTCATCTTCGGAGAGGTCGTGGCGCTGAATCATCGTACCCATCGCACCATCCATCACCAGGATGCGGCGGGTGAGCAGGTCGCGGAGCGTGCTAAACGTCGTCGCCATAAAAGTAGAGTCGTGCATGAACAGAAGGTGCATCACTGTAGCCTACCTGTGCGCAACCACGTATGTTGCGGGGATTTGGTGCGGAACCGCTTCCATGAAATACTTCACAACATCGGAAAATATATTTAGGGGGATGCGGACCTTTCTGCCCCGTGCAACGCATTGAATCGGTGGCAATGAACGGATGTCTGATCTGTCATTGGTTTCCTTAACGTTCGGTTTTTCCTGATTGACTGCCTGCTGTCTGCCCATGCAAGAGTCGCCCACGCTGGTTCGCCCGCGCTTTCTAAACAACCGCTTTCAGAACGCACTCATTCTGGAGCACCCCGATCCGTCGCTCGATGACTACCTGCGCGACCAAGGCATCACGCCTGAGCGTGTGCCACACGAGGAGACGTCGGATGTGGATGCGGTCATCGAGCGGCTCAAAGAAGGGCAGCACGATCTGCTGTACAAGCGCAGCAAGTTCCCGGTGACCGAGGAGGTGCTGGCGGCCTCGCCCAACCTGGCGGCTATCATGCTCTGCTGCATCGGCGATGACACTGTTGATAAACAGGCGTGTGCCGAGGCCGGGGTGCTTGTCATGAACGACCCTGTAAGCAACGGGCGCTCGGTTGTGGAGATGGTCTTCGGCGAAATGATCGGCATTGCGCGCCGTATCTTTACCGCCAACGAGGCGGGGCGCCAGCACCTGTGGACAAAGTCGAGCACCCGGCGCTACGAACTGCTCGGCAAGACACTGTCGATTATTGGGCTGGGCAATATTGGCAAGCAGGTCGCGAAGCTTGCTGACCGGTTTGGCATGGACATCTGCTTCTACGACGCCTCGGAGGTGGCCCGCGAGGTCGGCGAAACGCTGGGGTGGACCGCCTGCAACAGCATTGACGAGGCCTTTGCCGCTGCCGACTTCGTGACGCTGCATGTGTCGGCTGAGGACCCACGGGGGCGCTCCAACCAGGGACTCATCACGTACGACCACTTCAAGAAGCTGGCATCCGAGCGCGGCGAGAACAGTCCGCGCGGATTCATTAACGCGGCACGCGGCTTCCTGTACGATCCCGACGACCTGAAACGGGCGGTGTCGGAAGGTCATGTGCGCGCTGCGGCCATCGACGTGTTTCCGGAGGAGCCGGGCAGCAGCAATGAGGACTGGCTGAACCCGTATGCCGATATCGGCGAAGTCGTGACCACGCCGCACATCGGCGCAGCCACGCAAGAAGCGCAGCCGCGCATTGCCTCGCGCATTGCCACCACCACGCGCATGTTCAACGAGCACGCTACCGTGCGCGACACGGTGTTTGCGCCGAAGGAAACCATTGGCGCGCGCGTTGAAACGCCATACTGGGCGCTCTCGGTGGTACACAGCGATGTGCGCGGCACCAAGAAAGCCATCGACGATTCCGTCTACGAAGCCGGAGCCAGCAACCTCAACTCGAATCACTGCGACTTCCCTGAGTACGGCATCGCCTACGACGTGAACGCGCTCAACGAGCCGCTGTCGGATGCCCAGCTTGACGACCTGGTGCAGCGTGCCGTTGAGCTTTCCGGCGACCCGCACGCGATTCGGTCCATTCGCCAGTTCAAGGTGAACGGGTCGCACTAAGTGCAACGGCTGGGGGGCACTGGATAAGCAAGCGAGTTCAACAAACGCTTTCGATGCGTGTGGAGACGCCCGTATGGCCCAAACCAATCCTGGAGTTCAAAGACATGAACGTTGTGGATCCGTGTGACTCAGTGCCGCTGTAGAAATTGGGACATGTCCTTGATATCATGGGTGGCACCTTCTGTTGCCTGCAGAGTATGCCGATGTGCCCATGTTTCCACAACTTAATGCGACTGTGGGTTGAATCTTTGGGCTGCCACGCACGGCACCATTCCCCTTCTCGCTCTTTTGCTTTTTGCCGCACTGACGATGTCGCGTACGTTCAAACAAAACCTTAGCGATGACTTGTCCCTCCTGTTGCTTCTATCCAGACGTTAACGGCCTCCTCGTACGCTGGCGTGGCAGGAGGACATTTTACCTTGCTGTGTGTTGCCTGATCGCGGTGGGCATCTTTTCTCCAAACCGGGCCGAAGCGACCTTCCAAGACGCTGGGGCGTCTTCACCGCCCCCTGAAGATATCAGAATCCTCAGCGAGGGGCATACCTACAGCGGAACGACCGATCAGATCTACCACTTTCAGGTGCGCTCCGATAGTACAGTGGTGCTTGGTGTCGGGCCAAACGACAATTCAATCGTGATACCTGCCAGCTTATTTGAAGCGGTTAGTGAGCGGGTCAATACACGTCTCTTTCAACCGTACACGCGCCAGAACCAGTTGGATGTAGGGCTTAGAGATCGAGCATTGTATTTAAGTCTAATCCAGCGCTACGATCTGTTCCTCTTAGGGGGCGTGGGCACCAGCTTTGTGCTGCTCGTTGGGCTTTCAGCTTGGCTAGGTGTTCGTTTACGCAGAAGTCGACACGATCAGCAGACCCTACGTATGCGCTATCAGGCGCTGCAAGAAGGCGAAGAACGAGAGCGTCGCCGACTGGCCCGTGAAATCCACGATGGGCCGGTGCAGGCGCTGCACGGTCTGCACATGCAAGTCGTTGGAACGACTATGGCGCAGCAGGCTGAAAGCACGACACGTGGAGATGGAAAGCCCAGTCCTGTAGATTCCTCTTCTTCGTTGAGTGCCGATCTTATGAGCGTAGCTCGTGAACTGCGCGCTATTAGCGAAGGACTCCATCCGGCCAGCCTTGAACGGTTTGGAGTCGTCGCTGCGTTGCGTTCCCACGCACGGCGGCTCTTAGATCTGTCGGATTTGTCTCAACAGGACGAGGACCCATCCATACACGTAGAGGGTCCTGAAGAACTGTTTGATTGGTCAGATACGAAGCGCTTGGCGTTGTACCGAATGGGACAGGAAGCCATTACAAATGCGATCCACCACGCCAATGCAACGTCGATTAATGTACGATCCTGGAATGAAGACGAAACTGTTTTCCTGGTCATTTCGGATGATGGCTGTGGATTTGATACAGATCGCTCTGTCGCTTCCCAACCGCATGTTGCGTCAGATTCTAACGGACTCGGACTCATTGGCCTCAAAGAGCGTGCTACGATGATCGGGGCCGCTGTAACTATTGACAGCACCTGTGGGGCAGGCACTACGGTATCTATCCACCTTAATAAGCAGAATGCAAAAAATGGGTAGTATCTACATCATGTTGGACCCAAACCATCATGCTGGATTCAAACCAACGACCTTTGCTTATCCTGCTTCAACCTATAGGGGCTCATGCCTTCCATTCGTGTTGTTGTTGCCGATGACCATGCCGTTGTGCGTCGGGGCCTCAAAACCATTCTTGAAGCTCCAGACGAAGATGCGGGTGCTATGCTTCCCATTTCTGTGGTTGGTGAAGCGGAGACCGGAGAGGAAGCCCTCTTACGAGTAGATGACTTAACGCCGGACGTTCTCCTCTTAGATGTGGAGATGCCCAATGGTGATGGCGTTGAGGTGGCACGTACCCTGGGCGACATGAAGAGCAGCCCCGCTGTGCTGGCGCTCTCTTCGCACGAGGATCCGGTATACGTACAGGGGTTATTGCAAGCCGGTGCCTCTGGCTATTTGACTAAGGAGCAGGCCCCCTATCTCATCCGAGAGGCGGTGCGTGCTGTAGCCAACGGCCAGAAGCGATGGTTTGTCTCCGTTACTCCCGAGGCCAATCCGCTTGAGCAACTTACAGAGCGCGAGCGCACCCTGCTTAGCCTTCTGGTCGACGGATGCTCAACGTCAGAAATTGCAGATGCCATGTATGTGACCCCAGCAACAATTCGCAAGTATGCATCAACGCTCTATGACAAGATAGGCGTATCAAATGGGCGCGCCGCCATTGCCTGGGCGTGGAAACAGAACATAGCCAATCGCTTGTGACCCTTGCAGCACACGCTGAGATCACTTCTCCACGAGCCTAATTCGATACGCGCATGTCGTCTCCCTACAGTATAGGGGCCCTCAGAATAACAGGCCGTTAGGCGCTAATCTCGAACAGTGTCTCCACCTCTACCCGCCGTCTCTGTCATCATGTAGCATTGAACCCCGAATAGCTATTATTCGGCTGATTAGGCTACTCTGACAGCGTTTTAGCCTCATATGGACTGAGATTGTCTACAGTTGTACCCTCAAGAAGGGAACAACTGTGTATAGTACCAGGGCTATGGGTGCTCTACATTTGTAGCACTTGAAACATCGAAGCAGACTCACTTTCCACGTGTGCTTGCTGTTTCTCTCTATCGTGCTTACAAATAACACGGCTTAATCATGGCAGACCCGCAACCATGTACCGCGACGTCGTCGTATTTCCACTTCTCATACTCTTTTTTCAGTGTATTGCTTGCCGCCGCGCTCCTTCTGGGAGCCTGTGATATGCCGACGGACCTGGATCGTGCGAATACGCAAGACGACCAACAACTGGAGTCTTCTTTTCAAAATGCAACAAGTTCTTTTGGATGGCAGGGGCTGAGCTTCCTGCTTGAGTCAGGTTCGGCGATCTCCAGCACCGAACAGCTGAGCATCACAGCGCAAAATGACGAGCATGCCCAGTTTCAGATTTTTCCTGACTCCGACGATCAGATCGATCTCGTTTTTTCGCTGGATGCTATTGAGCGTGGCGATCCCTTCACCATTGAAGTGATTGGGCAGACCAAAAAGGGCAAGCCTGTCGTGCTCAGTGAAATCACGCACCGTCCTTCATCCAGCCAGGGGTATGTTGACCTGTCGCACGTTGGACCGCATGGGCAGCTCGATGCAATCACATGCCGCACCGGCGACACCGAGCCACAACCCATTGACGCAATTGCATCGTTGAATAACGAACCCACCCTGCTCGGCACCCTTGATGACTGGCCCACTTCGTTTCATTACATGCGACGCGGCGATGTTGTCCTCATTGAGTGGGACTACGAGCGCTCGATGGAAAATACTATGCCTCAAACGGCCAGCTTTGCGCTCAGCTCGCAAACTACAACATCGGGGAAGAGCCAGACGCATGAGTGCTCTCATGTCGGAGCACTCCTGTCGGGGGTGTCGTCGTCAACCACGCTACACTCCATCAACATGGTTGTTGAGGAGGGATTGACCATAGCTGCTCCTTGAGCAAACAAAGACGAGGGGGACACTGGGTTGATGTCCCATTTCTGGGGGCTTCCGCAACAATCTGTGGAAGCCCTTCTCGTGATTGCTTCTCATGACAATTCTGGCCACGTGTCGCATGCCCCCTATGCTTAAGCTCAGCGCGTCCTCTATGTCTATAAACCGCCTGAAAGCCGTTCGGCGTTATCAGATCCTTGGAACCCCCCCTGAGGAAGCTTTTGACCGTATTACTCGGCTTGCCTCCGACATTTTCGATACGCCTGTTGCCTTACTCAACATAGCTACGGGACGGCGTTCGCTCTGGTGTAAGTCGGCAACAGGGTGGGAGTGCGCTGGCACGTATATTCAGACGCCTCCCTGCGAGCATGCGATGAACGAGCATGACTTGACTGTGGTCGAAGACATAGCGACAGATGACCGATTTGCATCGTGCTCGCTTGCAGCTACCGCACCAAACCTCCGTTTTTATGCTGGAACGCCTTTGCACGCTCCTGATGGGGCCTGCATCGGAACCCTTTGCATACTTGCTCCCAATCCTCGTTCATTCTCAGACACCGATGCTGATCGGTTATCTCGCTTGGCCGATCTTACTGTCGATCTTCTTGAGAATCGGTGCTCCCCTCGTAACGCCAGTCTGGCCTCCTCCAACCGCCATACCGAGAGCCGGGCGCCTTCTTTGTCCTACAGTTTGCAGGAGCAAGCCCAGAAGTTTGTAAAGCTCAAGGAGTCTGTGCTCACGAACATGAGCCACGAGGTACGCACGCCGCTTACGGCAATGATTGGGTTTGCCGAAATCTTGACTGAGGAGCTGGACGGTCCGCTGGCTGAACACGCCGCAGTCATTTACCGGTGTGGAAAGCGTTTACACCGTACCCTCGACTCGATGATGCGGCTTTCTAAGTTGGAAGGAGGTATCTATACGTTAAATAGCCGCCCTATTGATCTATGCAAGGTGGTACACAGTGCCGTTGAGTCGCTGCTCAAAGGTACCTGTGCCCAGGAGGATGTTCAAGTATCCATAGAGACGCCTTCTGCCCCGGTGCGCGCTTATGCTGATTCGGAAGCGGTCGCGCGCATTGTCACAAACATACTTGACAACGCAATCAAGTTTACACCAAGCAGTGGGCAGGTATGGGTGCGTGTGCACACAGAGGGATTCAGCGGAGCCTGTATCGAAGTCGAAGATACAGGCGTGGGCATCGCAGAGAGTGCTATTCCAACGGTGTTTTCGGCCTTCAAACAAGAATCGGAGGGGATTTCTCGCATGTACGAAGGTATCGGATTGGGTTTAACCATTGTCAAAGGGCTCGTTGAAATGATGAGAGGAGTCGTTCGCATCGAAAGCCAAAAAGGAACAGGTACCCATGTCGCTGTTCACCTGCCCACGGCTCCGTGTAGAACGGATCATCCGGTATCCTAATGACACTTAGCTGCGCAACACGTAAAGAGCTAAACCAAAACAGGTGTTGCAGACGTATATATACAATCTGTTTTCTTGCCATACGTCACTATTTCTATGTCTCGCTCTCGCGAACCCCTTACCGACAACGAAAAGCAACAGGTCGACGCCCTGGTGCAGGAGTACCTCACGCCTAAGGTGCATCCGCTGGGCCAGTCCCCGCGCACGGTGTCACGCTATGATAAGCGTAAGTCCATGTACGATGGCACAGGCGTGGTGTACCTGTTACAGCTCTTCCGCCCTGATGAGCTTGTCAATAACCGCATTGCCGCCTACATGGTGCTGCCGACGGATGAGGACAGCGTGGGCTTTCACAGCCATGGCGACCGGAATGAAGAAGAGTTGTACGTAGTGATGAAGGGCACCGGCGTCTATCTCGAAAAGGATACTGCAGATAGCGAGCCACGTAGCATCGACATTGGGCCCGGAAGCGTGACCAGTGTGAAGGGCGAGGCGCTGCATGCTGTGCAAAATACCGGCAGCGATCCACTCATTGTATTCGTAATCACAACAAATGCGCCTGTGTAGGGGCTTGGCCTCGAAGAGAGGGAATAAAGCTGTCAAGAGCCGGAGAGGGTGTTGTCCGTCTGTGCCGACTCTGAGGTAACGGTGAAGCGTCCGGTAAGCAATTTATTTTGCGCATATACTGATCCCCCACGCACCCTGCCTTTCTGCTCGGCCGCTGCCTGCTCATGGACTCTGACTCCACAGATTATTGGAACCGCGTTCATACGCACATCGATGCACTCCTCGATCGTCCCATCGAAGAGCACGAGGTCTACCTGGATGAACACTGCCCCAACGCAAAGATGCGCCGTGACGTAAAGTCGTGGCTGGCGTACATCTACACGCCCACCGACGTGCTTGATGAGTCAGTGGCTACGTATGCCCGCACGCTACTCAATGACACCCCGCCGCCCGAGCGTCCACCGTTATGGGACGCAGGCGGTGCGGATACAGACGATCTCTCTTCATCGGAGTCGTCTTCTGATGTGTCTTCGACCTCTGCCCCTTCGCAACGATGGCTTTGGATCAGTTGTGTGGTAGCTGGCCTGATCGTCGTTGGGGCTCTTGTACTATGGTGGCATACTGACGCGTAGTCAATGTCTACGCGCTGCCCCACAATCAGAGGCGGTGGGCCAGTACAAAAAAAACGCTCCGCCATCAAGTAACAATGGCAGAGCGTTTCTAACAATTGTGGCAGATTCACATGCGCAGCACGAGCGCCAGAACGCGAGTGTTAGCGTCCCACCTGAAACGGGACATCGAAGTGGATCCATCCCTCGATATCCTCCCATTCGTCATTCTGGTTGTACCGTACGCGAGCGGGCGAGGCCTGCATAAGTGCAGCCGACCGCATCGCAATGGCGTCGAGTTCCGGGTGCACCGACTCAACTAACCGAATTGCAGTGGGCTCGCCGCTGGTGTTGACGCGGACTTGCAGTTCGACATTGCCCTCTACGCCCTGTTCGTACAGATTGCGTGGGTAGGTAACGCTGCTCTGCTCTTGTACCTGTGGACGCTGGTAGTAGTCATTGAGCAGGTTGCGGGCTTCCTGCACAGCGGTATCCAGCGTGTCTTCTACGGTGCCCGTACGCGGCTCGGTGCCGAGTGCAGCAACGGCCTCTTGCTCAAACAGCGAATCAATGAGCGCCGGGTTGCTCTTGTAGAAGTCCGTCATCTCGCGCTTTACAGCCTTCAGGAAGTCCTCGCCGCTGACTTGCCCCCCTTCAACGGCCATCTGCGAGTCCACGTCTTCGAGAATACCCATTTCTGACAGATCGCTCAAGTCGCGAAAGGCCTCGGCGGTGTCGGCCTCGGCACGCCACCAGCGGTCTTCAGCTGTTTCCCAGCCATCGGGGGGCGCAGTAGGGTCGTTGCCTCCACAGCCTGCAGCGAATAGCAATGTGGCTACCAAAAACGTAGAGAGAAGGGAATAAGGAAACTGACGCATAGACACAGAAGGTATTAGTAAAATAGGGCGGCGTGTGATTGAGCCCCATCAAAAAGGGCAGCGCTTGGGTAGGCGGCATGAATTGCAGTTCCGCTATGCAGTTCCGCTATGCATCACTGCAACGTCGTAGCTCCATTCATTTGTTTTCTTGCGTTTACCGGATGAGAACAGGGGTCCCTACTGCTGCATAGTCCCAGACCTCGTCGAGATCGGTATTATGCAGCGCCACACAGCCGCGCGTCCACGTGGTGGCGGCGCCCGTGCCGTCGCCGTGGATCTCGATCCACCCGCCCAGATCGGTCGACATGGGTGGCATGCGGCGTTCGTCGTGGGCCTCGATAATGGCTTCGTACTCGGCGTTCGAGATAACGCCGAGCTCCAGACCACGCTCAGCATCTTCGCGGCCCGGATAGTCGAGCACCAGCGCCTTGTAGTACTGACTGTTTGGGTTCAGGCGTACAATGTGAAAGAGGCCCTCGGGGGTGCGCCAGTGGTCTTGCGACTGCAGTGAGCCGCGGCGTTCCTTATCTGAAAACACATTGGGCCCAAAGTCGGCATTGTATGTGGCCACATGCTCGGGGCCCGCGTATACGTGTAAGCGCCGCTCGGCCTTGTCTACATGAATCCAGATGTTCGAGAGTGCCTCTGCCGCTACGTATCCGAGTTCGCCATCCTCAAGGCGCACACGGCACCAGTCGTCCGCACACCCCAGATGATGCAGTGGAGTGCGCACCGGCATGCGTTGCAGGGGCGCCTCTTCGCTGGGTCCGCGGTACAGCATCGTCGAGCCGCCCGCTACGTAGTGCAGATTGGCATCGGCCACGGTGCTGGTAGCGGGACGCGTGGGCACCTCGGGGGAGGCTCCGGTCTGCGCATAGGTGTCGGGCACGATACCACTGCCCAACATCAGCAGAACGGCAATGAGCAGTGCAGTTGAGGGGGCGATGCGGAGAGTAGTCATACAACGTTGGATGCAACTCAAGCGTGTGGGGAACGCTACAACGAGCAGGGAACCCCCAAAATAGGTACCGATCAGCACGGGTACCACATTAGGAAGCACGTTCTGTGTGGCAGGGCCGGGCGTTATTGTGTGCCATGCACTGTTGGTACGCAGCCAGCGTGCCGGCTGCTACCGCGTCTTGCGTGACGTGGTCAACGCATGACTTGACGGAGGCGTGAGCATTGGTTGGGGCAAACGACCGGCCCACGGCCTCCAGAGCAACGATGTCGCCATCGGTGTCGCCGATATATGCCATGGACGCCAACGATACATTCAGGTGTGCCCCCAGCCATTCGAGTCCGGCCCGCTTCGTAATTTGGGGCGAGAGCACGTCGATCGACACGTCGGTCGTGAATACCTTCAAGCCGGGCAAGTGGTTCTCAACAAATGCCAGTGCTTTCGGGCGGATGGCCTGTATCTCGGCGGGGTCAGGCGTCACAATGCCGGCCTGGGCGCGCTTGGCGTGATCGAGCGAGATTTTGGTGCCCGGAATGGCCTCCGTGCGAAACCAGGCGCGCATCGTGTCCAGTTGCTCTTCGAGTTCATCGGTAAGTGCCGGGTGCCAGGTCGTCTGCGCGGCTACCGGATCGAACCGCCCTGCCCCGCTCTCGAACAGCACCGGGGTAACGAGCCCGAGCGTCTGCGCCATTGCTTCTACATACGAGTACGGCCGCCCCGAGCAGAGCGTAAGCACTGGGCGTGCTGTGGGCGGCGTGCCGTTATCCGACAGCGCGCCTGCGGCATGGGCATGGGCGGCCAGCGCCTGCAACCGGTCGAGGTCGTACGGCTGGTACGGCGCAGCCAGGCAGCCGTCAATGTCCGAGACAAACAACGCAATGGGAGACATAGCCGTCACATCCAGAAAACAAATACAGGCACTGGGCACCTACACCAGGGTTACGCGTCGTCCTCGTCGGATTGGAAGGCATCCTGCATCGCTTCCACCAACTGATCGGAGATCCCCATGGCGCTAAAGCCGCCGTCGTGGTAGAGCGTCTGCATGGTCACCATGCGGGTCAGGTCGCTCAACAGCGTAACGGTGTAGTCGGCGCAGCTCTTGGCAGAAGCGTTGCCCATGGGCGACACGCGCTCGGCGAACTCGTACATGGCGTTAAAACCGTCAATGCCCGAACCGGCGGTGGTCTTGGTCGGGCTCTGCGAAATCGCGTTGATGCGGATGTCGCGCTGGCCGAGGCGGTAGCCAAACGAGCGCACAATGCTTTCGAGCAGCGCCTTGGCATCTCCCATTTCGGAGTACTTCGAGAAGATGCGCTGGGCCCCGATGTAGCTCATCGCCACAATCGACCCGCCGTCGTTCATCGCGCCGGTGTCCAGGGCGTGGTGCACAATGCGATGCAGACTGACCGCCGAAATATCGAGCGTCTTCTGATACCAGTTGTAGTTCAGGTCTTCGTACGGCACGTCTTTGCGCACATTGACGCCCATGCCAATGGAGTGTACTACAAAGTCGATGCCGCCGTACTCCTCTTGCACCTCGTTGAAGAGCGACGCCAGGTCGTCATCGTCGGTGGCGTCGGCCCAGATGACGGGGCTGTCGGTTTTCTCGGCGAGTTCGTCCATACTGCCCAGACGGCGCGCCACGGGTGCATTCGAAAGCGCAAACTGCGCGCCCTCTCGGTGGGCGGCTTCAGCCACCTTCCAGGCAATGCTTTCATCATTCAAGGCACCAAAGATGATGCCGGTCTTTCCATCGAGCAATCCATATCCAGCGTCAGACATACGAGCGTGCAGCTATTAGAAGAAAAGTACAGGGGGATACAAAAGGCCCCGCGCTGTGGCGAGGCATATCGTCAAGCGTGAATGTGGTGCAGCGGAGCAAGCGCATCTTGCATCGTTGCGTGAAGGCGGCTGTTCGTGGCTACAACCTGCGCATCAAACAAGGGATGCAGCCCCTCCGCGCCGCCAATCGTAGTGACCCGTCCGCCGGCTTCGCGCACAATGAGCGCCCCCGCAGCCACGTCCCACGGCTTAAGGTCCATTTCGTAGTAGGCACCGTATGCGCCTTCGGCCACGCGCACCAGGTCGATCGAAGCCGCGCCGTGGCGGCGTATGCCACGCACCGTGGGCAGGAGCGTACCTATCACATCCAGATACAGGTCGGTGTGCGAGGTGCGACGGTACGGAAAGCCGGTAGCAATGACGGCCTCGGGCAGCGTAGCGGCGTCGTTTACGGCGATCGGTATGCCGTTGCAGGTAGCCCCACCGCCGCTCACCGCGGCATACAGCCGATCGTGCGGTACGTCGAACACCACTGCCGCCACAATCGCATCATCCTGCTGCAGCGCAATGCTGACTGCATAGGGCGGAATGCCGTGCATAAAGTTGGTCGTGCCGTCAATGGGGTCGATGATCCAGCGGCGTCCGCTAAAATCGGCACTGCTGCCCTCAGAGTCATCCTGCTCTTCGGCCAAGATCGTGTCCTCAGGGAAGGAGCGGCGCAGCACCTGCACCACCGCATCTTGAGCGGCTTTGTCGGCTTCGGTCACAAAGTCGTTGGTGCCCTTCATTTCCACCGTATGCGCCTTGCCAGCACGGTCGCGAATGACCACGGCCCCGGCACGGGCAGCGGCCTCCGCCACATAGCGAGCATGCCAAGCGTCCGGATGATTCGATGCGTGATTCATGCGCAACAACTGAGTCAAGAAACAGAAGCAGGGCGCGGGCCCGAAACTTTTCGGCGCGGCCTCGTGTGGGGTAGGCGACGCATAGCAACATAAGCATCGGCCCGGACCGATGCATCATTCTGTTGTGAAACCAGCCGGTTTTAATTTGAATCGGATGCGTGGCGCGCTCGATGCCTGCTGGCTGTACCGATGCCTGATCCTACTCTGCCCTCCTGCTGCTTATGATACCGTCGTTTGTGCCGTGTTCTCGCGTTGTGCTCCTGTTTGTTGCCAGCGCGCTCCTTGCGGCATTGGTGGCAACGTCGGGCTGTGCCCAATCCGAAGGACCACCGCCCCGCTATGCGCCACCTACCGACACGACAGCGTGGACAACCACCGGCGATTCGGTTGTAAGCCGACTCGACAGCCTCGACCTTGCCCGCATGGATTCGGCGTTTGCAGCGCTTCCGCGCGTGACCCTCACCCGCACCACGCGCACCGACGCCTTCACGCCTGCCGATTCGCTGCGGGGGCAGCTCTACCAGACGTGGCAGCACCGCCCAGGCGCTGAACCGGAACTGCTGGAGGAAACCCAGACCGGTACGCTCCCCAACCGCGATCTGTGGGGCCTCGCTCCCCGCGCCGATGCGGCTTCCTTGCCAGAAAATGTAGTGCGTGATGCGTATCCCGAAGAACCGCCCTTTCTGGAGGCGCGCAACCAGCCGGCGTATCGCTACGGGATGCGCCGCGACACGCTCGCGCCGGGCATTCCGGTTGACCGCATTGAGGTCGTAGCCCGCGATACCGGAGACGGACGCCGCATGGCTATTCCGTATGCCCGCGTTGACGTACTGCCCGGCACGCGCTCTGCGGTGAGCACCTATGTGGTGCGGGCCGACCGAGCTCTGCTCTACGATGAGGACAGCCTGTTCTACATCGCCCTGCAGCCGGGTCCCGATGGCCAGTGGCTGCCACACATCATGCGGTTCCGGGCCCGCCTGAGTGTGCCGCTGCGTCCCGTTGAATCGGTGCAGACGGTGACGACGTTCGCCCCGGATGCGTAAGCGATCTACACCATGTACTGCAAGTCCGAGCCGTGGGTGGGATACGCGAAGGTGGTGTCTGCGTCGAAGGGCGGAAGCAGGTGGTCGGAGCGCTGAATGATGTGCACGCGGACACCTGCCGGCGGGCGATTGGTCGATTTGGGCAACGGATCAGCCGGCGCCGTTCTACCTCGTTTTCTACGACTTCGTTTTCTACGACTTCGATGTAGCAGGATGCGGGGCATGCAGGTCGGGCTCAGGTAGCCCCCATTGCACGATTGCGGCCATGAGAAGCACCGAGATGGCCCCCATGATGGTGTTGCTTGCATATCCGTAGGGCCCGTACGTGAGCCCAGCGATGAAACTGCCCACGCCAAACCCAACCTGCCCAAATCCAACAGCCAGCCCCATGAGAAGCCCCCGGCGTGCATCGACCACCAGCGCCGTGAGGAGCGCCTGGAGCGGGCTAATGCGAATGCCAACTGCAATCATGGCCAGGAAGAAGAGAAAAGCGGCCATTGCAAAGCCGTCGATCAGGTAAGGCGCCACCAAGATCGCCGCGCTCAGTCCAAGGCACGAAGCCACTACAAGCGGTTTGCGCCCCAGGGTGTCGGAGACATGCCCGGCTACCGGAGCCGCTACAATGTTGGCCAGTCCACCAACGGCGAAGAGCAGTGCGATTTCGAAGCCCGAGATCCCGATTTCGACCTCCAGCCACGTGGGTAAGAAGGAAGCGAACAGCCCAATACCCAGAAACATGAGAAAGTACGTGGCTACGGCGGCTACAATTTCGGAGCGGCGCACCAGGCGGGCATACTTTTTCACCATGCGGCGCACGGTAAGGCGCTTCGGATCGAGATGCGCATTCACGGCGGGTAACACATACCAGATGAGAATGGCCGCGATACCCATAGTGACCGCAAACATCACAAAGGGCCAGCGGTAGCCGTACGCGGTAGCCAGCACTTTGCCGAGAGGCACGCCCGCAATCTGCCCGAAGGCGGTGCCGCTCATCACCCAGCCGTTGGCCCAGCCGCGGCGGTCATACGGAAAGTAGTCGCCAATGTACGCCACCGAGCCGCCGCTTAGAATCCCCCCGCCGATGCCCGCCAGCGTGCGCATGATCAGCAGCAACGTAAAGCTGGCGGCCACCGTGTGTAGCACCAGCGCGATCGACATGAGCGTTGCGCCAAAAATCAGGATGCGCCGCCGCCCTACACGGTCGGAGATGGGCCCGGTAACGACTGCCGATACGCCCAAGGCAAAGGCATACGACCCAAGCAGCACGCCCTGCCACAGCTCGTTAATTCCGAGCGTCTGGCTAATTTCTGGCAGAATGGGGATGACAATGACGACCTGACTGCTGGCCGAAAACATCATCAGCCAGAGTGCGAAAAGAATCAGGTAGGTATGTCCTTTCAGGTCAGGCACAGCAGCAAGATACTCCTCGTAAAGATCGGAGGCTCAACGAGCCGCACGCATGCGGGTTTCGGCGCTGGCTGCATGCGAACCGCTGGGTAGGCTACGAATACACCGCATGCTCTCGCTTTCCTTCTCTATATGTGCTATGCGTTGTTTTTTTGTGATTCAGGGCGAAGGCCGCGGCCACCTGACCCAGGCGTTGGCGCTCCAGCACGCGCTTCGGGCGGCCGATCACGAGGTCGTAGGCGCTGCGGTGGGGATGCCTGAGCACGGCGCCTGGCCTGCGTTTTTTACGGACGCCATTGCAAAGCCGCTCACACCCTTGCGCAGTGTCTCCATTGTCACCGATACCGCTACCGGAGCTGTGCGTCCCATATCCACCATAGCACGCGGATTCCGACGAGCATTTCTTGACAGCGCCCCACTTGACACGCTCCACGCAGCGATTGAGCGCGCTGCGCCCGATCTCGTCATCAACTTCTTCGAGCCGATGATGGGTGTGCTGGCGCGCAAGCGGAGTCTGGATGTGCCTACCGTAGCCGTAGCGCATCAGTACATGTTCGTGCACCCTGGGTACCGCTTTCCACCCCGGCAGTGGGCCCGGCGTCTGCTGGCGCGCTGGGTTACGCACGTCACTGCGTGGGAAGCTGATGCCTGTATCGCCCTATCGCTGTACCCGGCTCCATCTGCCTCCACCGTGTGGCTACCGAGCCGCGTGCCCCTTACCGTGATGGCCCCGTTGCTTCGACGGTCGGTGCGCGGTCTGTCGCCAGCGAATGAGCGCGCGCCCCATGTACAAGCTTATCTGCTCAACGACAGCTATGCGCAGCAGCTCATGCGTTGGCATCATGCGCATCCGCAGGTGCCGTTACGGTGCTTTTGGGGACGCGACGGCATCCACACGCCCGAACAGGTCGACAACACCCTCACCATCTATCCGCTGAGCGCCGAGCGCTTCATCCAGTCGATGGCACAGGCCCGCGGATTGGCTACGACAGCGGGATTTGAGTCGGTGGCCGAGGCCCTTTATCTAGGCACCCCTGTGCAGGCGGTGCCGGTGCCTGGTCATTACGAGCAGTTGTGCAATGCCTACGATACGGTGCGGGCAGGAGCAGGTATCCGCAGCAGCCAGTTTTCGCTGGATGCGTTGCTTCGCTTTATTCCGGACTACGCACCCGACACCGCCGCGTACCGTGCCCGTGTGCAGCAGATGCCTGCACAGCTCGTCGAGCACCTTGAGCGCGTAGCTTGTGGCGGAGCCTTGTATCTGTAGCCAGGGTGCTGGAGGCCCAGTGGGTTACGATGCGCTTTGGCTTGAAGCGTCTTGCGCCTGCACTGAGGCGTGGCGCAGATCCTCGCCCTCGATGAGAAAGACCACGCTCTTGGCAATGCTCTTGGCATGGTCGCCAATGCGCTCGATGGCCTTAATTGCCGTAATGAGATGGGCAGCCGGTTCGGCGTGTTCGGGATGCGCTTTGCAGAATTGCACGAGCCGATCGAAGTTTTCGCGATGCAGCGTGTTCACGCGCTCGTCGAAGGCGGGGACCTCCTGCGCCAGGGTTTCGTCGCGCTCGAGGAACGAACGCTGTGCCTCCGCCAAGATGTTACTGCACGCCTCAGCCAGCTCTTTGAGGTTTGTATGCTCAATCACCGACGGCACGCTGCGCACATGCTCCACATTGCGCGCCAAGTTGCGGCAATGATCGCCCATGCGCTCCAGGTCGGTATTGATTTTTACCACCACAATCAGGAATCGCAAGTCAACAGCGACCGGCTGATACAGCGCCAGAATCCGTTCACACTGTTGGTCAATTTCCAGCTCCAGGCGGTCAACCTCGTTATCCCGTTCAACAACGGCATCGGCGAGCTCCTGGTCGTTTGTGAGGAGCGCGCGCACTGCATCGCCAAACTGCTCTTTGACAATGTCTGCCATAGAGAGGAGCAGGTGGCGTAGTTCGGCGAGTTCGCGAGTCAGGTTCTGGCGCGACATGAGAGCAGGTGGGCTTGGAAAATGCATCGAGGAGGGCGCATCGACGGCATCGCAGCATGCAAGGCAGATCCGGCGTGAGCCTTCGCCGGTGTCATATGCCTCACATCCGGCTACAGTTCACCGCAACCCAGTCGTATGAGCGAAGGCTGCGCAAAAGACGCAGGGCCGCTACGGCGTAGCCTTAGTGTGGGGCTCCATCTCAACCGAGGCATCGGGCAGCGAGTCGCCTTGCGGTATGGCCTCGGGATCAACCAGCCGGCGCAATACCTCGATATACTGCTCGGCCACGGCGCCCCACCCAAAGTGGGACTCGGTATGCCGCACGGCGCGTTCCGATACCTGGCGCAGCTGCTCGGGTGCCTGACTGTACTGCATTATGGCCTCGCGGAACGCAGCCGGATTTTCGCTCTCCACCAGATGGCCGTTTTCGCCCTCCGTAATTACATCTTGGATTCCTTCAAGCCGCGCTGCGATCGATGGACAGCCACACTGACCCGCTTCGAGCATCACCACCCCAAAGCCTTCCATGTCCCCTTCTACAGGAATATTGGGCATAATGAACAGGTCGGCTCCGCGGTAGAGGCGCGCCAGGTCCGGGTTGGAGATGCGCCCCAGACGCCGCACGCGCTTATTCAGGTTGTTGCGATCAATTGCATCCTGGATTGCGCCGGACTGCGGCCCGTCGCCGGCGATCCAGTAGTGCACATGCTCGG